>NZ_JBXUGI010000009.1:0-195490 GCF_057180465.1 Chryseobacterium sp. HNCC26DJ238 | reverse complement strand
AGAAAGCGGATTTTTTTGTTAAAATATTTTTCCGTGTGGTATAAATTATTAATTTTATACTAAACATTCCGATGAAAAAATATCTCTTGTATTTTTTAATTCCCATCCTTTACAACTGTCAGTCTCAGATGAGCAATGGCGCCCACATCAACCAAAGGGAAATTCAGTTTGAGGATAAAAACCATTATCCTTTTTCTTTGACGAAAGAAGCTTTTCTTGTCATCGATTCCCAGCAAAAAATGGATGATGTTTATAAAATTATTCATCAGCACAGTATTGGAAAGAGACTCTCCCCTATTCCAACAGTTTCAGATAACGAGATCTATATCGTTATACACCCCAAAGTAACAAATGATAATGACATTTCCATTGACTCAATAAGACTTCAAAAAAGCATTCTTTATGTGTATATCAAAGAATTTGACAATCCTAATGTCAGTCATCAAACAAAGGACTCAACTCATGTTCTTATAAAGCTGAACGAGAAAATAACTTTCAAAAACATCATTATCAAATATGATCATAAATAATAAAATCATGCAAAAAAAAACCTTTACACTCTCTTTTCTGCTGCTTGCTGTTCTGAGTTTCGCACAACAGAACTACTGGACAAAGCTCAACCGGAATACCAATACTACCGATGAACTAAGACCCAGATGGACCACTCCAACAACTTTTTCATTATATCAACTTGACATTGAGAAGATAAAAAATGATTTAAAAAAAGCCCCACAACGTTTTTCAGGGAATGAAAACTTAGTCATTAAATTTCCTGATGCTGACGGTAATATGAGAAGCTATATTATCCAGGAAGCTTCGGTAATGGAACCTGCATTACAGGCAAAATTTCAGGATATCCGATCATACACCGGCTGGGAGAAAGGAAATTCTTCCAATACTATCCGCTTCAGTGTAACACCACAAAATGGGGTAAGCGTGATGTATTTTGACGGTTGGGAGGTAAGCTACATGGACAGTTACACGAAAGATAATTCTTCTTTTATTCTATACAGAAGAAAAGATTTGCCAAAGAACGACAGACTCTTTGAATGTCATGTGGAAGATGCATTAGATCAAAAAAGCATTTCGGGTACAGGATCAGATCAAAAAGCTCCATTAGTTACTGACGGACAGTTCAGAACATACAGACTGGCATTAGCCGCAACCGGGGAATACACGACATTTCATGGTGGAACGGTTGCAGGTGCGATGAGCGCAATGGCTGTCAGCATGACACGGGTAAATGGGGTCTATGAAAAAACAATATCATCAACCATGGTCATGGTCGCCAATAACGATCTTTTGGTATATACCAACGGAGCAACCGATCCTTATACCAATAACGATGGCTCTGCTATGTTAACTGAAAACCAGAATACCGTCGATGGTATTATAGGATCTTCAAACTATGATATAGGTCACGTTTTCAGCACAGGAGGTGGCGGAGTTGCTTATTTAGGTTCGATATGCACAAGCAACAAAGCCGGTGGAGTAACAGGATCAGGTGCTCCGGTGGGAGACCCTTTTGATATTGATTATGTAGCCCATGAAATCGGACATCAATTTGGAGGCAATCATACCTTCAGAGCAAATACAGGATCATGCAGCGGCAATGCAAATACCAATACCGCGTATGAACCGGGAAGCGGAAGTACGATCATGGCATACGCTGGAATCTGCGGATCCAATAACAACGTTCAAAACAACAGTAACTCATATTTTCATGCAGCAAATGTTGCTGAAATGTATACTGTTATCAGAAGAAGTTCTGACTGCTCCGTTAAAACCCCTAATAACAATCTTGTTCCTACAGCCAACGCCGGAGCTGATTACATTATTCCGAAGGGAACTGCATTTGCACTGACAGGGACCGGCACAGATCCTAATAATGATCCCATCACCTATTTATGGGAGCAGTACGACCGACAAAGCAATACACAGCCACCGGTTTCTACTGCTACGGCTGGGCCTGTTTACAGATCGGTGTTGCCAACGACTTCTCCGACCAGATATTTTCCAAACATGACTTCTGTACTGACTAATAATTTAGTCCCTAAGTGGGAAGTTACCCCGAGCGTTGCAAGAACATTAAATTTTTCACTGCTCGTTAATGACAACAAAGCGACAGGAAATCAGTCAGCCAATGATGCAATGATCGTAACAGTAACCAACGACGGCCCTTTCAACGTTACTTCTCAAACGACGAATACGGCATATAGTGCAGCTACACCTGTCACCGTAACCTGGAACGTTGCAGGAACCAATACAGGAACCATCAATACCCAAAATGTTACCATACTGCTGTCTAAAGACAATGGAGCAACATTCAATACGGTTTTAGCTGCCAGTGTGCCGAATAACGGTTCTGCAACAGTCAATCTGCCTAATGAGAATATTGCATCTGCAAGAATTATGGTTAAAGCGCTTGGGAATATCTATTTTGCACTGAACCCTTCTTACTTCTCAGTAACAGGTTTCTTAGCTACTTCTGAAGTTGACAAAAACATTTTTTCAATATTCCCGAACCCTGTAAAAGATGAGATCAATATCAGAATGAAAAATCAATCTGACTCCGGAAAATATTTAATATATGACCTGTCAGGAAAACTTGTGAAATCCGGAGAGATCAAAGGAAATACCCAAATCAGAACAGATGGTTTCCAAACCGGGAATTATGTCATTACCGTACAGTTGGAGAATGGTAAAAGTTATAACGAAAAACTGATTATTCAAAAATAAAATTATTAATACCAAGTGGCAGAGGTCTGGAATTTCCAGACCTCTTTTTTTTTGATAAAAATCATAATTTTAATCCAGATTAAAAAAGATATTTACATCCAGAATCCTTACTTTTATAACACTATGGATAGGATCATTATGGAACCCAGATTTAAAGATTCACAACATTTCAAAGATTTTTGGAAAAACGGCAACGGAAAACAGTTGATTGATTTTTCCGGAGCACAGGTGAGTTTTACTGATTTTGAAAAATTTTCTAAGTATTTTCATCATGTAGATGTATTGGGTGATGCGGTTGTGAAAGATGTTTATTTTACTCAAAAATACAGCGAAGCTTCACGGCAGATTGAGCATTATATCCGAAATGGGGTTTCAGAGAATGATGATGTTCCGGAGAGCGTAAAAAAACTTTTCAGTCAGACACAGGAAGTTCCTCACTGGCTTGATGACAGCCTTCTGAGGTTCGGTGCAGAACTCTGTATGAGAAGCAATATCGATTCTCTCATTTCCCTGCGTGATTACTGCCTTATCGGCGGTTATGATTATGCATACCTCAACAAGCCGCTCATCGTGACAGAAGCCCTTAAAAAAGGGGCCGTAAAACGACTGTCGGAAACCTTGGATTTCTGGGTCAATGTGACCCGGTACGATGCTTTGGAAATCCATAAAAAAGGGTATGAATTTGCTATAAAAACGCGACTGATCCACTCGTATGCCAGGCTGTCTGTCAAAAAACACTATAAAAGCTGGGATACAGAAAACTGGGGAGAGCCTATCAATTCATGGGATATGATGGCTACCTATATTGGCTTCAGTCTTGTATTTTTACACAGTCTCAAAAAATTGGGCAACACGATTTCTGATAAGGAAGAAAAAGGGCATTTTCACCTTTGGAAATACATAGGTTACCTTTTGGGAATCCCTGAAGAACTTCTGCCAAACGATAAGAAACAGGCAACAGAATATTTTTACCTCTGGACTTCCATACAGCCACCAGCCGATGAGGATTCGATCCTGCTTGCACATTCTTTACTGAATGAATCTTTAGAAAATCCTATTTTGAAGTATTCATTTCAGAGAAAAAACCTCCGTTACCTGCACATCTGCTGTACATGGTTTCTGCTGGATCACGAAGTCTGCAAAAGACTCCGCATTCCTGATGTGCCATTTAGAAAAGGGTTTCCGGTTACGAAAAGGATCATCAACAAAATATATGATTCTACGGTCAGCCGTGAAGCGCGTATAAAAAAGGGCAACAAAGACCAGATGAAGGTTTTGGAAGATTACCTGCGGGTTACCCAAAGTTCTAATTTTCATTAATTTTTTTCAGGAGCCTGATCCCGCTTTCACTACTCGCTTTTTCTTATTTCGCCGTGCGAAAATAAGAAAAGAGCTCAGACATGCCGTTCAATCGGGGCTAAAAATCACCCGTCTTCGATGTCCGTTCGAATCTCCCCTCCTCACAAAGGGAATTACTGTCACAGATAATAGAACGATTCAAAAAACATTTCGGGAGGCAGAATGAATGTTCAAAACATGATCTAAAAAAATGTTTTAAACGGAACAGATTATTAGCCCCGATTGCCGCGGCATCCTTTTTCCGAAAGGGCTTTGCAAAAAGAAGGCGGAGGAAAAAGATACAGCAGAAAGCGGGATTAAGCTCCTAAATATCAACGGTAAGCACTTGTCATTAAATACTGGATCCCTCATCACTTTTTTATTTTGTATCAAAAAAATTTATCATTATTTAACGTTAAAAACGACTTCCGAAAATAAATAATATTAGCTTTTAAAATTTAAATTATGTATTTTTGATAAATTATTTTAATACGATATGAGCAACATAGATGATAAGAAAAAAGCGCTTGCATTGGTGCTTGACAAGCTAGATAAAACATACGGAAAAGGAACGGTCATGACACTTGGTGACAGTGCAATTGACACGACGATCGAAGTCATTCCTTCCGGGTCGCTGGGATTGGACATCGCATTGGGCGTTGGCGGATATCCGAGGGGAAGAATTATAGAGATCTACGGACCTGAATCTTCCGGTAAAACAACGTTGACCCTTCACGCAATAGCTGAAGCTCAGAAAGCAGGTGGAATTGCCGCTTTTATTGATGCTGAGCACGCATTTGACAGAGGGTATGCAGGAAAATTAGGAATTGATCTTGAAAACCTGATTATTTCACAGCCGGACAATGGTGAGCAGGCTTTGGAAATTGCTGATAACCTGATCCGTTCAGGAGCAATTGACATCGTTGTGATTGACTCTGTGGCAGCACTGACTCCAAAAGCGGAGATCGAGGGGGAAATGGGAGATTCTAAAATGGGTCTTCATGCAAGACTGATGTCTCAGGCTTTAAGAAAACTGACGGCAACCATTTCAAGAACAAAATGTACGGTTATTTTCATCAACCAGTTGAGAGAAAAAATCGGAGTAATGTTCGGAAATCCTGAAACCACTACCGGAGGTAATGCTTTGAAATTCTACGCATCAGTAAGAGTAGATATCAGAAAAGCAAGTGCTCCGATCAAAAATGGTGATGAAGCTGTTGGAAGCCGTGTGAAAGTAAAGATTGTAAAAAACAAAGTAGCTCCACCTTTCAAAATGGCAGAATTTGACATTATGTACGGAGAAGGTGTTTCCAAAACAGGTGAAATCCTTGATACGGCCGTTGATTTGGGAATTGTGAAGAAAAGCGGTTCATGGTTCAGCTACGGTGAGACCAAATTAGGTCAGGGTCGTGACGGAGTAAGAGACCTTTTAAAGGACAACCCTGAATTAGCCGAAGAGCTTGAAGGAAAAGTAAAAGAAGAAATCATCAATAATAAAAAGTAATTTTTTTATTACTTTACAGATAAGACAGCCTCTCGGCTGTCTTTTTTTGTAGAGTCTAACCAGACCTGTAAAGATTACCACACAAAGTGAATAATTGTACAGAATTTCTTAATTTCCTGAAGAGAATCTGAAAATAAAATGCCAATCTGTCACTTTCTTTTCAATGGTATCTGTTTTGAGATTTTATAACCAAATTTAAAAATTCATAAAAATGACAAAAGGAAATATCAATGTTTCGGTGGAAAATATTTTTCCGTTGATTAAAAAGTTTTTATACAGCGACCACGAAATATTTTTAAGAGAATTAATTTCCAACGCAACTGATGCGACTCTTAAACTAAAACACCTTACCAACATCGGAGAGGCAAAGGTAGATTACGGAGACCCGAAAATTGAGGTGAAAATCGACAAAGAAAACAAAAAACTCTACATCATCGACCAGGGATTGGGAATGACTGCCGAAGAAGTTGAAAAGTACATCAATCAGGTTGCGTTTTCGGGAGCTGAAGAATTCTTAGACAAATATAAAGATTCAGCGAAAGATTCTGGAATTATCGGACACTTTGGTTTAGGGTTCTACTCTGCTTTTATGGTTGCAGAAAAAGTAGAAATTATTTCCAAATCTTTCAAAGATGAGCCTGCTGTTCACTGGATTTGTGACGGAAGCCCTGAATTCACTTTGGAAGAAACAACTGCAAAAACTGATAGAGGGACAGAGATCATTCTTCACATTGCAGAAGATTCTACAGAATTCCTTGAAGAAGCGAAAATCCGTGAACTGTTGATGAAATACAACAAATTCATGCCTGTTCCTATTAAATTCGGAACAAAAACGGAAACACTACCATTACCGGAAGACGCTGCTGAAGATGCAGTAGCAGAAACTGTTGAGATAGACAATATTGTCAATAACCCGACTCCGGCGTGGACTAAATCTCCAAGTGAACTAAAGGATGAGGATTATAAAGCTTTTTACCATGAATTGTATCCGATGCAGTTTGAGGAGCCTTTATTTAATATTCACCTGAATGTTGACTATCCCTTCAATTTAACGGGAGTTCTATATTTCCCAAAACTGGCGAATAATTTAAATATTGAAAAAGATAAAATTCAGTTATACCAGAATCAGGTTTTTGTAACTGATGAGGTGAAAGGAATTGTTCCTGACTTCCTGATGTTACTAAGAGGAGTGATCGATTCTCCGGATATCCCTTTGAATGTATCCCGTTCTTATCTGCAGGCAGACGGCGCAGTAAAGAAAATTTCTTCTTACATCACCAAGAAAGTAGCCGATAAAATGGCTTCCCTGATCAACGAAAACCGTGAAGATTACGATAAGAAGTGGAACGACATCAAAATCGTCATCGAATACGGAATGATTTCTGAAGATAAATTCTTTGAAAAATCTGATAAATTTGCGCTGTACCCAACCACTGACGGAAAATATTTCCTTTGGAACGAATTGGAAGAAAAAATCAAACCAACTCAAACCGACAAAGACGGAAATCTGGTAATCCTCTATGCTACCAACGCTGACGAACAGCATTCTTACATCCAGTCTGCGAAGGATAAGGGCTACGAAGTTTTATTGTTGGATTCACCGATCGTTTCGCATCTGATTCAGAAATTGGAAACTTCAAAAGAAAAGATTTCTTTTGCTAGAGTAGATGCTGATCATATCAATAACCTGATCAAAAAAGACGAACCTGCAATCTCTAAACTTGATGAAACTGAAAAGGAGTCACTGAAGAAAAATGTGGAAGAGTCTATCAAAGATACAAAATTCACCGTTCAGGTAGAAGACCTGGACAGCACAGACGCTCCATTCACAATTACCCAGCCTGAGTTTATGCGTAGAATGAAAGATATGCAGGCAACCGGAGGCGGTGGAATGTTCGGAATGGGAGGTTTCCCTGAGATGTATAATCTGGTTGTGAATTCCAACAGTGAATTTGCCAGTCAGATTCTGAAAACTGACGATACAGAAAGCAAGGAAGGCTTAATCAGGCACGCACTTGACCTGGCTAAACTCTCTCAGAATTTACTGAAAGGAAAAGACCTTACCGATTTTATCCAGAGAAGCTATAAGCAACTGGAGAAGTAGATTTCGATTAAACATTGAAAGTTTAAGCCTAACAGAACCGGCGGAGCCCTTGGCTCCGGCGGTTCTGTTTTTAAAATTACACTGTTCCTATTAAGAGAACTGACCATTCAATTTCAGACGGTTTTACAGTTACCCATCCCTGACGGTCATTTATAAACATTAAGGTGTTTCTGGTTCAGGCGGTTGTGTCTTTTTTCAGTATTCAGCACTCAAATAATTCTTACAACGCCGTTGACGAAACTTTTCACGTTTAATGGATTTTAGTATTTATCCTGTTCCTAAAAATCTTACATTTGTAAATACACCAAGTTCAAATGTTTGAAATAACAATACAAATGCTTCCTTTTCTAATGGTTTTTAGTCTGGGGATTGCACTTTTTCATACTTTCATTCTATCAGGCTTATTTGAAGTAAAACTCAAACCGGGCTGGATCATGTTCCTGGCAGATCCTGCAATTGTAGCTGCCGGATATTTTTTATTTCCGCAACAATCCGGATGGATATTTGCCGGACTTTTTATCTCTGTCTTTGTTCTTGCAATTATTGCCATGATCACAAAAGGAATTCAGTCCGTTGCAGACAGTTTCAGAGAAGCGAGAGCCCAAAAAAAACCTGTCTGGAAAATCATACTGAGCGGCTTCGGAATTGTGTTTATCTACCTGGCGTTCTTTTATTTTGGAATTTATTCCATGTTCATCATTTTCTTCATCATTATCATCAGTTCAATTTTACCGAGTAATAAAAACCGTTTCTTTTTTTACCAGAGAAATCTTCCTACTTCAAAAATAAGAAGCGTCGCAATGGGAACTGCAGAAATTTGCGGCAGACCTAAAGCTGTTACAAGCGTCGTTTCTCCTCTTTCTTCAACAACCTGTATTGGTTATATTTATACCGTAGATGAGGTCAGCGAATCAACAGACGATGACGGGAGGACAAGCAGATCGTACAGAGAAATTAAAAGAAGACAGGAACTGCACCGGTTTCTGCTCCAGGATGACACCGGAAGCATCGAAGTGGAGCCTGAAAAGCTGGATTGGATCAGTTTTTCCCCGGCGACCGAAAGGGAAAGCAGCAGTGAACGTTACCGGGAATTTATTCTTGATGAAAAGACGGAGATACTTATGATCGGACAGGCGTTCTATGATGATGCAAAAACGATTTTCAGATATGATGAGCATAAAAAGCTTTTCGGAATGGCACCGCTGGAATTGGTTAATTTTGCGAATAAATGGAGACCTCTAAAACTGAGATCTGTTGTAACTTTATTATGCATCGCCTTAGTTTCAGCATTCATCATTTTAGTGCCTGTCAGAATAAGCGGAACCCGGCTCACGATTGAATCTGTTCACTGGAAAGAAAATTTCAGTAAAAACCCTTTCGATTTTTTCAATTAAAATTAAACTGAATGCTCATCTCACTTCTTATCTTTATCATCATCATTGTGGCACTTGTCACATTTCTGGTTAAAGCATACAACCAGATCGTTATCACAAGAAATAATGTGGATAAATCGTTTTCAAATATTGATGTTATATTAAAACAGCGCGCAGACGAGATTCCCAATCTGGTCGAAGTGGTTAAGGCAACAGCGCTGTATGAAAATACGACACTTAAAGAACTGGTAGCTCTCCGGTCACGGTACAGGGAGGCAGGAAGCACCAATGAAAAAGTAAAGTTAGCCGGGCAAATTGACGGCAATCTGAAATCTGTTTTTTTATCTATTGAAAATTATCCTGATATAAAAGCTGCCTCTTCTTTTCTGAGCCTGCAGATGCGGCTGACCGATCTTGAAAATATGATTGCTGACCGGAGAGAATATTTCAATGAATCGGTTAATTTATACAATACGGGAATTCAGGTTTTCCCGGATGTCATCTTTGCAAAACTGATGAATTACAAAAAAATGGAAATGCTCCAGTTTTCAGAAGCTGAAAAAGAATTAAAAAAAATCCAACTTTAAAACAAAATTAAAATGGTTATCGATTTAGGCATTTTTGGAGAATTTGTGAATTCCAGAAAATTCTGGGGCAGTATGGCGATAGGCTTTCCCGTATTTACGGTCGGAATCTTTGTCATTTACAGCCTTGTAAAAAAAATTCCATTTCTGAAAAATATTGTTCAGTACATTATTCTGACCTATGGACTTTCCATCATCGTCTTCATGCCGGTTGTCTTTTTTTCAGCATTTATTGAAACAGAAAAGCTAAAACTGGCACTGATCTATCTTGTCATTCTATCGTTTGTTTCGGTATTTGCACTGTTCAATCAGAAAGAAGTGATTAACTTTATGAAAGACGTTTCTCAGCTGAAGGATTTTAAAACTAAAAAGTCATAGCCATGTACCCATTGATTTTTACCCTAATCATTTTAGTATTGCTGTTTCTCAAGAAAAGAAGAAATGGAGAAAAAGTTTCAGTCGTCTATTTTATTTTACCGACATTGGTTGTTCTTCTTATTTCATCTATGTTCTTTTTCCTTGGTGACATAGTCGGTTCGACGGCATATTCTTATCTTTTCAGTAAAAAATACGAGGCTAAAGTAGTGAAGTATGATTATACGGAAGGTGATGCAGATTCCGGGCCTAATGCTATTGCTGTTGTTGAATTTAAAAGTGATCAGAATAAAACTATACAAAAATCCATTGGCTACGGTACAAGTACCCCTATTGAAATCGGAAAGACAATTAAAGTATCTTATCAGGAAGGTGAGAAAGAGGTGAGAAACCTAAGCTTTGGTGAACAGAAATTACTTACAGGAATTGTGCTGGTCTTTTTCCTTTTTTTTACTGTAGCTCTTGTTGCGGTTGTCTTCTATGCACTCGACCGGGATCTTGCCTGGATCTGGAAGCTGGTGGCAGGACTTATTACCTATATTGTTTTCCCTGGCGCAATGCTGTTCTTTATCGGCATCCTTTCATGGGTAATATGGGAATATTTTCAGGGCAGAAAAGATGATATGCCGATATGGGCACTGGGAATCTGCAGTTTATTTGTAACCCTGCTCATCCCTGCACTGATCGGTTATTTCAAAATGCTTTTTACCCGGCCTTTACCTATAAAGAAAGGAACTTCAAAAGAAAAAATCAGACTATCAAAGTTCAGTAAGCGGATTCCAAAATAATTTTTTGAAATTCTTTATTCTGAAATTTTCCACTTCAATCCCTTCCGCTTCGAGCCTTTCCTGAAATTCAGGCACAGACAGGGTACCGGAGCTTGAAATTACGCGGTGTGCCGGAACATCTTTCGGGCAACCGCCCATTGCTTTCCCTACGTGTCGGGAATGGTTGGGGAAACCTACAGCTTTGGCAATCGCTCCATAACTGGTCACTTTACCTTTAGGAACCAAACGGGTTATTTCCCAGACCTGCTGCCTGAATATTTCATTCATCCTTTTAGATTTGATCATCAAATGTAAGAAATTAGCTCAGTTTCTGAAATAAAATAATGATTGAAAAATCTATTATTTAAAAATGGATGATACTACTGACGCTTTTAAGTTTAACAAAAACTTATCATATATTAAGATGAGCAGGGTACGATTGTTGTAAATTGAAGCAATGAAACCAATATCAAAATTATGGCAAATTTAAAAGGAAAAGTAATTATTGTAACAGGAGCAGGAATGGGTCTTGGATTGGCCGCAGCAGATGTCTTAGCTTCTCAGGGGGCTGATCTTGCTTTGGTGGATTATAATGATGAAGCATTACATACAGCGAAATCGGAATTGCAGTCAAAGTATCCCGAAAGGAAATTCTTAACGGTAACTGCAGATGTTTCTGTAGAAGAAAATGTAAAAAATTATGTTGATCAGACTGTGAAAGAATTCGGTAAGGTTGACGGTCTTTACAATAATGCAGGAATCGAAGGGAAGCAGGCTCCACTGATTGAATATGATATCGATGTTTTCAAAAAAGTAATCGATATCAACCTCCTTGGAGTCTATTACGGAATGAAATATGTCATTCCTGAACTACAGAAAAACGGAGGTGGAAGAATCGTCAATGTAGCTTCTGTAGGAGGTATCAGAGGGGTTATCAATCAAACTGCTTATGTTGCCACGAAGCATGCGGTAGCAGGGATGACCAAAAACGCAGCTCTTGAATACGGAAAAGACAATATTTTAACCAACGCAATTGCTCCGGGAGCCATTTTAACGCCTATGGTTGCAGAGGCATTTAATCAGGTTAATCCATCTGACCCTAAAGCGGCTGAAACAGAATATGCATCAAGAAACCCTACCCGAAGGCTGGGTGATCCAAAAGACGTCGGAAGCTTAGTGGCTTATCTTCTAAGTGATGAAAACGGATATGTTTCAGGACAGGTGATCGCTATTGACGGCGGGGAATCGAATATGTATGGAAACTCATAGATATTGGTGATGAGTAATGGGTAATGAGTAATTGGTAATGATATATATAATTAATTATTTTAATGGTAAATTATGATGTCTGCTTAAATGCGGGCATTTTTTTTTATTTTAATCTAGCTGAAATGTACTAAGACTGAGATTTAGATTTTCATTTTATTAAATGTTGCATCATTTTTGAATGACATACACCTAAATCCAAAGATTATGAAAAAGTCCATTTTCAGAATGCTGAATAAAATCAACAAAACGGTTTTACCTAAATTAAGTGATAAAGACCCGACTAAACTGACCAGATTACAGAAAGGTATTCTGGCATACCGTTATTTTGTACTGACCAATTCTCTGGATTGAAAAAGATACGAGAATATAAAATAGATGTATTCTGCAGTAGGAAATAAATAAGTTATTACTCCTACAGATCTCCCGTACTGTACAGATTTTTATTAATCATCTGTCTGAGACAGCAAACCAATGAATTATTTTGATCATTAAACTCATCATAAATAAAAAACGCTCCGGAATCCGGAACGCTTTTATCGATTTATCAGACTTTCGTCTTTCTTTTTTTATTAATTTTCTAAGATATACGAAAACATCAATGGAGCACAAATGGTTGCATCACTTTCAACAATAAATTTAGGTGTTGTGATATCCAGTTTTCCCCATGTGATTTTCTCATTTGGCACAGCACCTGAATATGACCCATATGAAGTGGTAGAATCTGAGATCTGGCAGAAGTAAGACCAGAATGGAATGTCATGCATTTCCATATCCTGATACAGCATCGGCACTACACAGATCGGGAAATCGCCCGCAATACCTCCACCGATCTGGAAGAACCCTACGCCCTTCCCTGATGAGTTTTTAGTATACCAGTCTGCTAAGTAGGTCATGTATTCAATCCCTGATTTCATTGTTGTTGCTGTAAGCTCTCCTTTGATACAGTAGGATGCAAAAATATTCCCCATTGTAGAGTCTTCCCATCCCGGAACAACAATCGGAAGGTTTTTCTCGGCAGCAGCAATCATCCATGAATTTTCTCTCGGAATTTCATAATACTGCTCCAAGACTCCTGAAAGGATCATTTTATACATGAATTCATGCGGAAAATATCTCTCCCCTTTTGCTTCAGCATCTTTCCAGATTTCTACAATATGCTTCTGCAGTCTTCTGAATGCTTCTTCTTCAGGAATACAGGTATCGGTCACTCTGTTTAATCCTCTTTCCAACAGATCCCATTCATCCTGAGCGGTAAGATCTCTGTAATGCGGCACTCTTTCGTAGTGAGAATGCGCAACAAGATTCATAAGGTCTTCTTCTAAGTTAGCACCGGTACATGAAATGAAATCCACTTTATCCTGACGGATCATTTCAGCTAAAATTTTACCTAATTCAGCAGTTGACATTGCTCCCGCCAAAGTAATCATCATTTTCCCTCCTTCTTTAAGGTGTGCCACATATCCTTTTGATGCGTCTACCAAAGCCGCTGCATTAAAATGCAGATAATATTTTTCTATGAACTCAGTAATCGGTTTGCTCATTATTTTATTTTTTTACAAAGATAAAATTTAAAAACGGAAAGTTGCCGCTGCACTTAAAGAAAGTCTGCTTAGACCTTCTTTTTCGTCTTCGCCGAAATTCACTGTTGTACCATTATATTTCATCTTACTGAGTGTCCCGCCTGTCAGACCTAATTTTGGACCTATAAAAACATGGTTGGTAATCGCATACTGATAGGCAAAATTAGCCTCTAAACCCAGATTGGAACCTGTCCCTTTTACAGAACCCGTTTTAGTAGTATATGTAATGACTCCCAATGCAATATCATAAAACAGTTTGTGTTTTGTATCCTCTTTAAAATTAGAAAACATATAAGAAGGCCCGACAAAACTGATGTTATCTTTGGTCGTGACAAATGCAGAAACATTTTGTCCGTTAAAATCCTGAACAGTCAGCCTTCCGTCGCTCGAAGCCATGTAGTTTGAATATTTTATACCAACAGCACCATTTCCCCTGAGATGATAATAGGCAGAAACATCTACATTTACACCTGTTTTCAGACCTTTGATATAATCTCTGGTTTCTCTTGAAATTCCTGACGGCATTTTTGCAAGTCGCCAGGCATACCCAACAGAAGGAATGATCGAAATTCTGGGCTCTGATCTTAGAGTTCCTCCCTGTGCTGAAAATAAAAACGGGATCATGAATACTCCAGAAAATAGTAGTTTTTTAAACATTGTTATTAATTTCCGGCAAAAATACTATTTTTTTCCAAACACAGAGAATTAAAACTTAAACCGCCTGTTTTCTTTTTTATCTGAATTCTGTTTTTTCTGCTGAATGCGTTTCTCGACTGAGGATCTTGTGGGCCTTGTCTTAGCTCTGAATTTTGGAATGATTAAAGCTTTATCTACCAAATCAAGAATTTTTTCGACTGCGATCTTTTTATTTTGAAGCTGTGTTCTGCTCTCAGAAACACTGAGAAAGAGAAACCCTTCAAGGTTGATCCTGTTTTTCAGTTTTTCAGAGATCATCTCTTTTTGTCTTTCATGAAAAAATTCGGAATCAGAAACTTTCCACGTAACGGTCACTGCAGTCTCCACTTTATTCACGTTTTGTCCGCCTGCTCCACTGCTCCGGGAAGTTTTAAAATTCAGTTCTTTTGAGAAATCTTTCATAGTGTGGCATTTTTAAATCCTTCTTCGAAGGGACAGTTTAATTTTGCAAAGAAAAACAGAGACATGGTGGGTGGTGAATTGTACATTAAAATCAATCGTGAGTCTCCAGTCCTTTTCGCAGTTCGATCCTGTTCAGCTTTCCATTCGCCGTCCTTGGAATTTCATCAACAAAGATAATCTGTTTTGGCCTGTGAAAGTTTTTCTCAAAATGAATTTCGCTGATCTTTTTGAGAACGTCATCCGACTCTTTCCCCTCAATGACCGCAATCAGTTTTTGTCCAAGGCTCTCATCCTTTATTCCCAGAAAAACAACCTCATTTGCAATTTCTTTTTTTACCAGACTTTCAAGCTCTTCAGGAAATATTTTTGCTCCGCCGGAATTGATCACATGATCAATTCTTCCTAGAAACCTAAAAGTATTGACATTATTTATTTCAACCAGATCATTTGTCTGTAAAACATCATCATTCAGAGCGGGTGCAAAAATCTGCAGACAGCCTCTCTCATCTTTAGAAACCGAAACATTTTCAAAAGCGGTAAAATACTTGTCATAATGAGGATAAATTTCTTTCAGAGCAATATGGGAAAGGGTCTCAGACATTCCGTATGTTTCATAGACTGTAGTTGAACCGCCGGAATTCTTCAGAGAATCATAGATTTTCAACTTGAGGGATTCTGAAACGGCAGCTCCGCCAATAATTAAATTTTTAACCAGAAAGATCCGGTCTAAAGAATTTTCAACCTGCAAAGGCGTCATCGCACAAAAATCGACTTCATCCTTTATATGTTCTAAAGGCTTTAGCAATGGTTCAGAAACCGTAAGCTTCAGTTTACGTTCAAATGAACGTACGACCATCATTTTACCGGAAATATATTCGACCGGGAGACAGACCAAAGCGTTATCACCGTTTTTGAGTCCTAAGAAATCACAGGTCATTTTCGCTGAATTGAGCATTTTGCTTTTCTCAATTTCAAATATTTTGGGCACGCCTGTGGAACCGGAGGTCTGTACCTGCACCTTTTCAGAATCCGAAAGCCATTCTTTAAGAAAAAAAAATATTTTTTTTTCAAATTCTGTTTGAGGATGTAAATTATTAATTTCGAGATTATTGAAGTTGAGCAGCATATTTCCGGCCATTGAATTGTCGTGTAAATGTAAAGAAAAATTAAAAAATGATTTGCAAGTAAGCAAAAAAACTGTAAATTTGCATCACTAAATAATACAGACCCATGGTGTAACGGTAGCACTCTGGTTTTTGGTACCATCAGTTGGGGTTCGAATCCCTGTGGGTCTACATTTAAGGAGAAATGATCAGTTTGATCGTTTCTCTTTTTTTTTAACATCTTCTAAATCACTGATAATCTAAAATGCAGTGAATCAATACAAGCCAATAATTTTCACAGTTCCGTCAATTTCTATTCTTCGAAGGTTTACTTTTCCATCTAATCCCATTTCTTTTAATGTTTCAAAAAATAAAGTTTCTAGTCCTAAATTGTTTATTTCACCATTGCTATCAATATATTTGGTTCCGTTTAAGATAGGTTCTTTTAAATCCCTTGAAGAATCTCTATATTTATCTGAAAATAAGTCTAATTGTTCCTGTGAAAATTCGTCAAAGCATCCTGATAAATTCCGTTAAACCAAATAACATAATGCATTTCATTTGGTGCAACCATTCCCATAAAAGCGTTGTTTACATTTGCAGGATTAGAAGCAGGCTGCGCTCTTGCAAATCCTAATAATTGATCTATATCCGGAGGCGAGAGCATCGGAATACCTGTCGGAGTATGGTTGTGATATGCTCCTGCATATCCTGTTTTGTCACCAAAATTTACACTGTGGGCACCTCCTGTTATCGTAGCAGAAGGTGTGCCGTCTGTTTTAAACTTTAATCCTTTTTCACCACCGGCAGTAGATTGTGTTTTAAGTTCATTGATTTTTGCCTGAACTAGCGGATTTTCTAATATGTTTTTCGTTTATAAAAGGGTTGTTCGTTTATAATACTGGATTTGTATTCGGCACAATTTTTACAATTCGTTTCTTGATTTAGAGAATTATTTTACTGTTTTGTAAAAATCAAATCTTTGGTTTCAGGAAGATAAATATTAATATCAGTTCCACTTGGGCATCTACTACTATCTATAATTATATCATCAGGACGATATTCCCAAGATAATTGAGTAGTGCTTATTTTTTTTAAAATAATATCCCCCCAGCCGACACGGCAATTAGTACCACTATAGGTAAGTAGTACGGCGTAATCAGTTGACCTAATTTTCGTGCTATATATATAAATTTTAGGAAGATTATTGTTCTTTGTATCCTGTAAAATAGTTCCCGCAGAGTTTTTAACGATATATTTTACGACTAAAGCATCTCTATAGAATTTTTGATTACCATAGTTTACCAGTCTATCATCTTCTTTTGTAATAAATAAGGTGATTTCTTTTCCCTGAAAGTTAGCTTTGTAGACACCTATATACGGTGTTAATTCATTGTTGAAATCTTTTACATGAGCATTATTGGGGATCCTTGCTGTAGCTGTAATCAATGGTAAGGTCTGTGATTGTGCTTTGCAACAGATATTACTTGTAAAAAAGCTAAATAGTATAATTTTTTTTAAATTTATCACTGTATTATAATTTTAATTAATCATGAACAAATTATTGAAACTGGCTGATTACTAACATTTAAGCCAATAATTTTCACAGTTCCGTCACTTTCTATTCTTTGAAGGTTTACTTTTCCATCTAATCCCATTTCTTTTAATGTTTCAAAAAATAAAGTTTCTAATCCTAAATTGTTTATTTCACCATTGCTATCAATATATTTGGTTCCGTTTAAAATAGGTTCTTTTAAATCCCTTGAAGAATCTCTATATTTATCTGAAAATAAGTCTAATTGTTCTTGTGAAAAATTCGTCAAAGCATCCTGATAAGTTCCGTTAAACCAAATAACATAATGCATTCCATTTGGTGCGACCATTCCCATAAAAGCGTTATTTACATTTGCAGGATTAGAAGTAGGTTGCGCTCTTGCAAATCCTAATAATTGATCAATATCCGGAGGCGAGAGCATCGGAATACCTGTCGGAGTATGGTTATGATATGCTCCTGCATATCCTGTTTTGTCACCAAAATTTACACTGTGGGCACCTCCTGTTATTGTAGCAGAAGGTGTGCCGTCTGTTTTAAACTTTAATCCTTTTTCACCACCGGCAGTAGATTGTGTTTTAAGTTCATTGATTTTTGCCTGAACTAGCGGATTTTCTAATATGTTTTTCGTTTATAAAAGGGTTGTTCGTTTATAATACTGGATTTGTATTCGGCACAATTTTTACTATTCGTTTCTTGATTTAGAGAATTATTTTACTGTTTTGTAAAAATCAAATCTTTGGTTTCAGGAAGATAAATATTGATATTTGTTCCTTGTGGGCATTTAGTATAATCAAGAATAATATCATTAGGTCGATATTCCCATGAGATTTGAGTGGAGCTAATTTTTTTTAATTCAATACCTCCAAAGCCTACACCACAATTTGTTCCACCATAATTAAACCATACGATGCCTTTACTAGGATAAGTTCCTCGACTATATATTGTGTGTAGAAGTTGATTAGGCTGAAAAATCATACTTTGTGTATCTTGAAGAATATTTCCTGCTGAATTTTTAACAATATATCTTATAGACAGTGCGTCCTGATAAATATTTAATGATTTAAAAAATCTCATTGTTTCCTTGTTAATGAATAATTTTATTTCATTTCCTTGAAAATAAGCTTTATACTCTCCTACATAAGGACTTAATTCGTTATTTAAATCTTTTATATAAGAGCCTTGTGGAATTTCTTCAAAATCTGTATTAAGAGGATAGGTTTGTTGTGCTTTGCACGAAATTGAAATAACGAATAAAATTAAATATTTTATATTTTTCATATTTTTTCTTTTTAAGATATTAAGGACAAGTCGTAGTGGTTGTTGTTCCGTCAGTATTTTTATTTATTGTTTTTATAGTTCCATCATTTTCTATTCTTTGTAAATTAATTTTACCATCTAATCCCATATCTTTAAGCGCTTTGAAAAAAAATCGTTCAATTGCTTCATTACTCATATCACCTGTAGAGGGTTTTTGCATTCCGTATCTAGTTTGGTATCTATCAATATATTCGTTCAATTGCTCCTGAGAGAAATTCGTCAAAGCATCCTGATAAGTTCCGTTAAACCAAATAACATAATGCATTCCATTTGGTGCAACCATTCCCATAAAAGCGTTATTTACATTTGCAGGATCAGAAGTAGGTTGCGCTCTTGCAAATCCTAATAATTGATCTATATCCGGAGGAGAAAGCATCGGAATACCTGTCGGAGTATGGTTGTGATATGCTCCTGCATATCCTGTTTTGTCACCAAAATTTACACTGTGGACACCTCCTGTTATCGTAGCAGAAGATGTGCCGTCTGTTTTAAACTTTACTCCTTTTTCACCACCTGCAGTAGATTGTGTTTTAAGTTCGTTGATTTTTTTCCGAACTTTCAGATTTTCTAATGTGTTTTCGTTTACTACAGGGTTGTTCGTTTCTAATACTAGATTTGTATTAGGACCAATTTTCACTATTCGTTTCTTGATTTAGAAAATTATTTTACTGTTTTGTAAAAAGCAAATCTTTGGTTTCAGGAAGGTAAATATTAATATCCGTTCCACTTGGGCATCTACTACTATCTATAATTATATCATCGGGGTGATATTCCCAAGATAATTGAGTTGTGCTTATTTTTTTTAAAATAATATCTCCCCAGCCTACGCGACAATTTGTTCCACTGTAATAGAAAATAATGGAATTTATATCAGGTCTTGGCTTAATACTAAATAATTTAATTTGAGAATTACTATTGTTTTTCGTGTCTTGAAGTACTTCTCCAGAAGAGTTTTTAACTATATATTGAATATCTAAAATATCCGAATAATAATTTTTTAAAGAACTTTTTTGTAAAACATTTTCAACTTTTGTAATATATAGTGTAATTTCTTTTCCATTAAAAGTAGCTTTGTAAATTCCTTCATATGGAGGTAATTCATTATTTAAATCTTTTTTATGTGCATTGGCTGGAATATCTTTCAAAGGTGTATTCAAAGGTATTGTCTGTGCTTTACAAGATAAAAAACTTATGAAAAAACTAAAAAGAATTATTGTTTTAATATTTATTGTTTTCATATTGAATATTTTAATTATTGTGAGCATGTTGATGAAGTTGGTTGATTGCTACTATTAAGACTTACTATTTTTACTGTGCCATCACTTTCGATTCTTTGTAAATTTACTTTACCTTCTAAACCCATATTTTTTAGTGTCTCAAAGAACAATTTTTCAACACCTGCATTATTTATTAAACCATTACTATTAACATATGTAGTTCCATTTAAAATTGGTTCCACTAAATCATTCTTTAATATTCGATAATCAATATTAAAAGTATTCAATTGTTCTTGTGAGAAATTAGTCAAAGCATCCTGATAGGTTCCGTTAAACCAAATAACATAATGCATTCCATTTGGTGCGACCATTCCCATAAAAGCGTTGTTTACATTTGCAGGATTAGAAGTAGGCTGCGCTCTTGCAAATCCTAATAATTGATCAATATCCGGAGGCGAAAGCATCGGAATACCTGTCGGAGTATGGTTGTGATATGCTCCTGCATATCCTGTTTTGTCACCAAAATTTACACTGTGGGCACCTCCTGTTATCGTAGCAGAAGGTGTGCCGTCTGTTTTAAACTTGACTCCTTTTTCACCACCGGCAGTAGATTGTGTTTTAAGTTCATTGATTTTTGCCTGAACTTGCGGATTTGTTAAAATAGCTTTCGTTTTTGTACAGGGATTGTTAACAATTTGATCATAAAACTGCTCCCATGTCAGATTAGGGTTTTCCATAAAAACCTGTATCGCAAAATTAGCAAAATCTTGATAATAGCTATTTTGCGGAGGAGATAAAGGTGGGATATGGTCAAGATAATATTCTAAAATGTTACAATAAATATCAGCATGCTCTACAGCCCAGGATTTTGCCTGATCGGTTTGTGAGTGGAAAAAGCTACCCGCTCTTGCTGCTCTTACGTAGGATGGTTCAATTGTGGGGGGAATATTAGGGTCAAAAGTGTAGCCGCTCGGGTCATACAATCCTGTTCCTCCACCGCCTCCGCCATTGTCACCACCTCCTGGGAAACTTCCGCCTCCTCCTGTACTTCCGCCACCGCCACCTCCGCATTCATAAGAAGTATAGCCTGAACTGGTGAAAAGACATTGAGCGCACTTATCGCATTGTGACCATGACTGCCCCTCTTTACAATGCCATATTTCTATGGAATAAAAATCTGAACATATTCTTGCTGTGGATGGATTATTTATTTTTGTTACAATGCCTTTCTGAGAATCATATACAGGAATTAGCTCGTTATCTAAAATCTTAACAATTGAAAATGCTACATCATTGGCATTTTTTCTATAAACAAGATTGTAAACGGTTTCCGGGTTTTCAAAAATATTATACGCTCGTAAAGCATAGGTCTGAGTGTTGTTGACATCCATTTTGTAAATGGAAGTCTCGTCAATAAAGAATCTTCTTAGATAATCAGTGTTCGCACTGCTTTTGCCAGATAAGGGATTTTTTGTTCTTTTAAAGTCATTGACCCCACTCAAAAAAGTCTCTTTTTGAAAAATACCTGTACTGATTTTTTGATGAATGTGTTCTCCTGATTTTTCTTCATTGTGTTTTACTATTGCTTCTAAATCAGTTCTACAGGAATGGAAAGTGATACTAATGGCTATCAGTAAAGACAACCACAAAATAAATTTGTTTCTCATTTGATTGTGTTATTTTGGTTGTAAAAATAATTCTTTTTATTAATTATTAAAATTTTCTTGAAAAAAAATCATTTCCCAATTGTCATTTTACTGATATAAAGACAATCAGTGCTATGAAAAACCATTTCCTATTATATTTACTACTAAATTTTCTCTTTTAGATTGATTAGGCAGGAAGGTTTTAGAGTGATATCTATCTGATAAAAATTTCAATATATATTTCAGATTCTTTTTAACTCTTTCTATCTACAGGTGTTTTCAGCCATCAATCAATCCTGACCAAATATTTCAAGGCTCAACACTAATTGATTAATGAGTTAATGTCTTCCCTCATAAACACAGCACCATCTTATGCTACTTAATTCACCACCACTTTTTAAAATATGCTTTTTTCAGTAATTCTTAAATTTATTGTAAATTGTCATTAAGTTGCTGCATCAGTTGTAATATTCGGAGCTTCAATGTTTTTAAAACCTTGTTTAGCTCTTCTTATTATCAAAAAATTCAGCACAAATCAGCGAACATAAAAAAACATTTACTGATGAAAAAGAATTACGAATCCCTACAACTTGTAAAATCAACACTGTTAGGAGGTTTCTTATCTGCAATTGTAAAATTTGGCTGGGAAGTTCCCTTTCCGCCAAGAACTCCTGTAAGAGATGAGACCAATCCGCCACAAACTATTCTGGAACAGTTAGGTGCAAGTAAAGATATCTCTCATTTTTCTTACTATTTTAACGAAAACGCAAGACCTCTTTTCAGCATTATCGTTCACTTTGGATTTAGCTTTTTCTTTGCATGGCTGTATTATCGGATGAGTGAGCGTTTCAAATGGATCACCACCGGTTACGGTGCTCTGTACGGTATTATTATTTATATCTTATTTCATGTGATCATTATGCCTGCTTTAGGAACGATACCATCTCCCGCAGACCAACCCTGGGAAGAGCACCTATCTGAGTTTTTCGGACATATCATTTGGGCATGGTCGATAGAAATCATCAGGATTTACAGTAAAAGTACTTCTAAAAACATCTAAGTCAAGCTCCAAGAAGTATAAGGTAGATTGATAATTTTAAGATTTTGTGGTGCTGAAAATAAAGTAATTAACAGTTTTACATGACAACTTTACTGTGATATATGAAAAATGTCCGTAATTAGTAATAACTTAGTTTTAACGGTTTGTTTGTCATTCCGCAGGAATCTCAACACACTGTAATAAAGCAGTTTAGATTCCTCCGAAAATTGAAGATTCGACGTATTTAATAACAAAAAGACTAATGATCTTAGTGTTATGATTAAAAACGGACATTCATAAATATATTTAAAGAGGAAACCTGTTTAAGCTTTTCAGAAAGTGAAAGTCCAAAAATAAGAATTGAACTTTTTTACAAAAAAGTTTAGACAGGTTTTAAGTATGCTCCTCAGGGAAAAGCTTAAGAACCTTATCAATGAATAAAAATTACCTTATACAGGCATCAACTGATTCACAGCATCAATATCACAATCTGGATTCTAGACCATCAGTCAGCAATCACTCTAAGTTAAAATTGCATTTTAAAAGGGAAAATACTGACGTAACAATATGTATTATTAATGTGGTATCAGTTCAGATGATCACCAGTCAGAATATTCTTTTTAAGATCTTCAATTCCCACCAGCTGTTTTAAAGGTTGGTGATAATATTTCCTAATACGCTCAATAATTCCTGCATCAACAGTATCATCAAATTTTCCGGCGAAAAGATGCCCGCCTTCCAGAAGAAAGCCTAAATCTGTTTCTGTGAAAGTTTTTGGGCGCAGTTTAATATCGCCGTCCGGAATCCAGATTATGGCTCTTTTATCATCATCTACCAGAGTTCCACTGAACGAAGTGTTCATCAGAACGGTTTGAAAAAAAGATTCGTCTGCAATTAATGTATTGAAATAATATTTTTCAAACTTTTTCACCTCTTCATCATTGATCAGAAATTCACAGCAATTTCTTGTGAGAATCATCCACTGTCCTCCGATATAAGGAATAACCCCTTCCATGAAATCTCGTTTATGGGTTTTATCTGAAATCTCATTTTCTGATTCTTCAAAATAATTCTCAATCCGGTTCATGGTTTCGGGTCTGATCTTTTTCTGATCGGCAATTTTTATATAGCTGTTACCGTAGTTTTCCGATAAGAAGTTTTTAATAATTTCCTGTGATTTTAAAGGAAAATCCTGACCGCTCAGGTTGATAAAGTAATCCCATTTTTCATTCATCTCCAGAAGATATTTCATTCCGTCCAGCTCAGCCTGAACCATACTATAGCCGCCCCATATGACATTTTCGCTATCCAGGATATGTACGTTTGGGTACTCTTTAAGAAATACGCTGACCTCCTCCTCTATTTCACTGCCTGCTTTTTTGTCAATATGAATGAGATAGAAATTCGCTGAATCATAAATAGCGCTGAAAAGTTTTTTGAACTGGTCAGGTAAACGATGAACCAATACCAGATAGGCAATACTTATTGATTTTGTGGGTGCGCTGTTCTTAACAGGAGTACCATCTTCACTGATGCAAACATTTTTCATTTTATATTATTTTAAAATTATGAATGCTTACAACTTATTTTATAAAGTATTAATAGACATTTTTCTCAATTTACGATAATAAAACAACAGTATGATGATGAGATTTGTAAAAGAACTACCGGATTATTTTTATGCATTAATTTTAATTTAAAAAAACTTCATATTTCTTTTGCGGTTTTAGAAAAATTTAATAGATTTGCACCACTAAAATAAAACAGACCCATGGTGTAACGGTAGCACTCTGGTTTTTGGTACCATCAGTTGGGGTTCGAATCCCTGTGGGTCTACTTATCAGGAGAAATGATTATTATCGTTTCTCCTGTTTTTTTTATAAATCATTATTTTTGAGTTGAAGTATAAGGGTTTGTAATGATAATGATTAGGCAGTACATTATTTAACCATTCTTTTATCGCAGGTTAGACCATACTGAATCTGTTGCATTTATCTTTGCTTTTTTCTATTCCATCATGTTTTCTTAAAGAATCGAGATCAAAAATGATATTTTACAGGATATTTTTTAACTTTACCTTTCAAAATTTTATCAACACAAATGGCTTAACCAAAAGCTTTCAGAAAATTGATTTATTATGGAGCATAAAATACATCAGGGAAGAAATATCAAACGATTTAGAGAAATGCTGGGCATCAAACAGGAAGCTCTGGCTTTTGATCTGGGTGAAGAATGGAATCAAAAGAAAGTTTCTCTGTTGGAGCAGAAAGATATAATTGACGATACTTTACTTCAAAAAATATCTGAAGTTTTAAAGGTTCCCGTAGAAGCTATTCAGAACTTCGATGAGCAGTCAGCGATACATATTATTGCGAATACAATTACCAATCATGACAATGGATCTGTTTATAATAACCATCCGATATTTCAGCCGATTGATAAACTGATACAACTTCATGAGGATAAAATTGCTCTCTATGAACGTATGCTGAAAGAGAAAGATGATATGATGGCAAGGTTTGAGAAGCTAATTAAAAAATAACTGACTTTTTTGTTATATTATTTAGTAAATGCAGTTTAATCTGATATTCGAATGTAAGCTATTTAATATACAGATTCTTATATTTTCTAAAAAATTTATCGACCTTTATATTAGGTTTAGTACAATCCTTCTTTTTCTCTAAATTGCATTTTATCCATATATTTATCTATACAGTTAATATCTTCTTCCCATATATTAGGAAATTTGGACCATTTACCATCGGGATGGAAATCAATAGATAATTCATTAATAACATTTATAAACAGGTTATCATTGAAAGCTTGACCACTACAATTATCAGCTCTCTCATTTATTAAGGTTAATACAATATGTTTAATATTCTTCACATTCTTGAACTTTAAAAACTATATAAATTAATAGTATTAATACAAAATGATAATCAAGTATATTATTTTTTCATATTCAAAATCTAAAAATTTTTTAAAATCTAACTGAATTTTTTCTTCCATATAATTTTATTTAGGAAACTGTTCTACTGTCTGATATTTCTCCTATTATCAACAAAAAAAGAAGATCTAGCAACCTGAATTATCAAACAATTGAAGAATTTAACAATCAAAACAAAATTTATAAAATGTAGCTTAACTTACACTGGAATTTTTATTTGTATATCCATGTATTTATTTTTTATTATTAATATTTTCCCACTCTACAGCATAAGGGTATAAATATTTTAATTCCGGTTTTTTATACAATGAATCCTCTTTATATTTTTTAATAAAATAAGATAGATCAGGGTTTTTATTTAAAGGAGGAAACATCATATATCTGACACCTCCTTTAAAACCTTTTTCTTTACCAATATCCTCTCCTACTTTAGTCTGCTCTGTTATTTTAAATGCTGCAAAATATATTAATGGAAGTAAAAATGGGAGAAAAAAATAAAACTTTGTTGGGAAATAATCCATTCCTCTTCCTATAAATATTAAAAGAAAAACATACGGGACTAAATGAAAAACGTATATATCCGAAACATTGTGTTTTATACAGAAAAACAGGAAAGGGGTAATTCCTATAGCTATGTAATCAATTCTTTCTTTATTTCTTAATCCTAAAAAAATAAAGAAAACAAAAAAAAGAAAATTATATAATAAAAATCCTATATTCCTAACAATACTTTTGAAGATTATTTTAATATTAAAATTGAAAATAGAATCTTGATAAGCATTATCAGTAAAAATGGATAAAAGAGAATGATATCCTAGTGCCACTGGGATCAATAAAATTGAAAATATAATGATCAGAATCAATCCTCCGTAAATAATATGCTCCTTAAGGATTTTATAATTTTTAAAAATTAAGTAGAAGTAAATAGGAATAAAAAGTATTGACTGAATATGTATCAAAAAAAGAATACCAAAAATAATCGATAGATAATAAAAATACAAAGGCTTTCTTTCCTGAAGAAACTTAAAAATATTAATTAAAAATAAAATAACAAAAACTAAATAAAAAGTATATACCTCAGTTATTACGGACATCCGCCAGAAAGTAAATGAAAAACCAAAAAGCAGCAAACATATAAATGATGATCTACGTGAAATACCCACTATAGATAATAGTTTATTTAAATAGTAAAGTGAAAGTACTGACGAAATAATACTAATCCCTACGCATAAAGAGTGTACATTTTGAAAAGGTAATATTTTGTAAATTAATGAGAGGAAATTCGAATATAAAAAGTGGTTTGTAGCATTAGATTCGAAGACAAATCCATGATAAGCTTGAATGGTAAAAGGTAAACTGTCACCTAAAGAAGGATCTTTTGCTGATGAATACACATAAATTAATGCTAATAACACCAAACAGATAATTATATAAAGGTCAAATCTCCTATTTGATAAAATATTCATATGTAGCTGATTTTGTGTTCATTTCGTTTCTCTAAAATTTTATATTTTATAAAATCTTAAAATAGATTGATTAATAACTAATTTTTAGCAATTAATTTAAAATAATTTTTACAAATTTAAAACATTTGATATAGACTTATTAACACATATTATAATGACAATTATCCAAGTTGCCCGCAAAAATAGCCTTTAATATTAAAGCTTATTCAATAGTACACTTTTGTATTTGAAAAATTTTACAGATTCTTATACACCCATTCAATAAAAACCTTATTGCTAATTTTATCACAATCAAACATACCAAAAATGAATTCAGTAACCATCCGTAAAGCTGAACCCAAAGATTACCCTGCCATTATACAGCTTCAGAATGCAAACACCCCTGAAAGATTAAGCGAAGAAGAGAAAAAACAGGGCTTTGTCGTTTCTGCAATGACCGAAAAAACAATTCACTTTATTAATGAAAATTTAGGTGTCTTGGTGGCGGTAGAAAATAATCAGCTGGCTGGATTTGTATGCTTGGCATCTACCCATCCCCTCCCAGACCACCCTGTGGCGAAAGCCATGTATCATACTTTTCCTTATCAGAAATTCAACGGCAAATTACTGACAGATTTCAATATCTTTATTTACGGTCCTGTTTTAATAGATCCGAAATACAGAGGCAGAGGAATTTTAAAAAGTCTTTTCAATGCCGTGAAAAAATATACAGAGCATGATTATGATTTAGGAGCCGCATTTATCAATGACAAAAATTCGCATTCTCAGGCAGTGCATGTTAAAGGATTAGGGATGAGCTGCCTGCAGCCATTTGAGTCAGGGGACGAAAAGTTTCAGATGGTTGTTTTTCAGGTTTAGCAGCAGGCTTTTTACAGGACTCAAATATAGAAACATGATTCTCCTGCTTGAAAATGATGTTATAAATCATTTGTAGTTTTCTGGAACCGGAATATTATTTTTCTTCATATATTCCAGTAAATCATTGAATTTATCTTCGTAATCACTGCCTGAACATTTGTGGGAAATACTGCAGATGTCGGAAGGTTTTATCGCCAGAATATCTGAAATTTTAGTAAGAATCTCAAGGTTGATTTTTACTTTTGAATTTTCAATATCCGAATAGGCTTTCTGGGAAATTCCCATTTCAAAAGCCATATATTCCTGTGTGAAATCTTTTCCCCTTCTTATTTTCCTGATATTTTGTCCACAGATTTTCATCGCAATTGCTTTAGTAGTTTTCGGTATATTTTAGAAGTATATCTATTAGCCTGAAACAAAGTTACTAAATACCTTTGTCAAAACATTAGACATGTAGTATGATATTTATCTCCGTAAAAATGAATTGTCTTTTTTAAGAATTTCATCGAAATAAAAATCATTCTCTGCTACACAATTAGAATTATGGAGACGCAAAAATTTCACTATGACAATACTATTGTCAGGGCATTCCTCTATGCCACGGTCGCATTCGGGATTATTGGTTTTATCTTAGGGCTCACTGCAGCTTTGATGCTTTTTTACCCTGAATTACCTGAATTTTTATTCGGTACTGATGACACCACAATTCAAAGTTTGAGAAGCGGAAATATCCAGGGTTTAATCAACTCTCAGGGGGCATTGGGATTTGGCAGAATCAGAATGCTGCATACGAGTGCCGTGATTTTTGCATTTGTCTGTAATTCATTTTTTTGTGGTGCGTACTACAGCCTTCAGAGACTTTTAAAAACACGCATGTACAGTGATACGCTGTCGTGGATTCATTTCTGGACCTGGCAAATCATGATTATTGCTGTCGTAATCACCTTCCTGATGGGAATCAACACCTCAAAAGAATACGCTGAACATGAATGGCCGATTGATATTTTAATCACATTCTCCTGGGTAATTTTCGGAATCAATCTGTTTGGAACAATAGCCAAAAGAAGAGTGCGTCATCTCTATGTTGCAATTTGGTTTTATATTGCCACGTGGATCGCTGTTGCCATGCTCCATATCTTTAATAATCTTGAAGTTCCTTTATCATTCACCGGATGGAAATCCTATTCTGCCTATGCAGGAGTGAAAGATGCTCTGGTGCAGTGGTGGTACGGTCACAATGCAGTTGCCTTTGTCCTGACAACACCGGTTTTGGGACTGATGTATTATTTCATGCCGAAAGCAGCAAACAGGCCTGTCTTTTCATATAAATTATCCATCATCCACTTCTGGTCTCTGATCTTCGTTTATCTCTGGGCAGGACCTCATCATCTCCAGTACACCGCTTTACCAGCTTGGGCTCAGGCAGTGGGTACGGGATTCTCCATCATGCTGATCGCACCATCATGGGGTGGAATGCTGAACGGTCTTTTAACCCTGAGAGGTGCCTGGGATAAAGTAAGAGAAAACCCTATCCTTAAATTTTTTGTTGTCGCCGTTACCTGTTATGGAATGGCCACTTTCGAAGGACCGCTTTTAGCAACCAAATCTTTGAATAAAATAGGGCATTATACCGACTGGGTCATTGGTCACGTTCATTTAGGAGCCTTAGGATGGAATGGATTTATGGCTTTCGGAGTCGTTTATTATCTTGTTCCGATCATGTGGCGGACCGAACTCTGGTCAAAAAAACTTGCCAACTGGCATTTCTGGCTGGGAACATTAGGAATTATTTTCTATGCCGTTCCAATGTATATCGCAGGATTTACGCAGGGTCTGATGTGGAAACAGTTCAATCCTGACGGAACGCTGCTCTGGAAAAACTGGCTGGATACCGTAACAGCAATCATTCCTTATTTTAAACTGAGGTTCTTAGGCGGATTATTTTATCTGGGCGGAGCAGTTCTGATGGTCGTTAACGTTTTCAAAACTATAAGATCAGGCTCTTTTCAGAAAGAAGTTTCTGCTGAAGCTCCTGCTCTTGCCAGGGTCGGAAGCAGCAGAAAAGAAGGTGAAGGCATACATCTCTGGCTGGAAAGAACTCCTCACCTCTTATCTGTCCTGGCTTTTGTAGCAATTGCCATTGGCGGACTCGTAGAGATTGTTCCTACGCTGACAGTGAAAAGTAATCTGCCTCAGATATCTGCCGTAAAACCTTATTCTCCGCTTGAGCTGGAAGGCCGGGATCTTTACATCAGGGAAGGCTGTAATGCGTGCCACTCGCAGATGATCAGACCTTTCCGTGATGAGGTAACAAGATTTGACGGCAACAACGGACAGTATTCCAAAGCAGGAGAATTCGTTTACGACAGACCGTTTTTATGGGGATCGAAAAGAACAGGTCCTGATCTTCACAGGGAAGGAGACAGAAATCCGGATTCGTGGCATTTCAAACACATGTACAATCCAAGAATTACTTCGGCGGGATCTATTATGCCCCGTTTCCCTTGGTTGATTACCAACAAACTTGACCGTTCACAAATGGTGGATAAGATAAAACTGATGAAAAATACTTTTGACATGCCTTATTCAAAAGCAGCAATAGATTCTGCGGATCAGTGGGCCGACCACCAGTCAGCAGCGATTGTTAAAAGGATTTATGCAGAGGCTGCAGACGTCCGAGATCAGATGGAAAAAGAAAAAACCGCAAGAGGAAACACATTTGTCCCTCTTGAACAGCGGGAAATCATTGCCATGATTGCCTACCTGCAAAGACTGGGAACAGACATTAAAACGACCGACATTAAAACAGCAGGCATCAAATAATAAATTGTAAAAATTTTTATTAAAATGAAAACGAGAACACCAATATCAATATACATAGCAGCTACTGTAGGATTTACCCTGATGGCATTCGAAATGTTCGCTTCAGATTCCGGTTATTTTAATTCTCTTTTTTTCTGGGCTCTCTTAGTCATTGTCATTATTCTCCTGCTTATCATGAATTCGATAGGAGATCTGGTAGAAAACGAAAACTTCAACAGATTGTCAGACGAAGAAAAACAACAGTATCTTACTGAAAAGTCAACTCCTTATTTTCAGAAACTGTGGAACTCAGCTTTTAACAAACAGTCACAGACAGAAGAAAAAGACATTCTCATCGATCATGGATTCGACGGAATTACGGAACTCGACAATTCTCTGCCAAAATGGTGGATCGGTCTTTTCTATTTCGGGGTCATTTTCTGTGCCGTCTACATCATTGCATTTACCTTCACCGATTATGCTCATCCGGAAGCAGAATATGACCGGGAGGCCAAAATGATGCTCGCGTCAATCGCTGAATACGAAAAGACTGCCCCGAAAGTCACTATAGAATCTGCAAAATACAGTGCCGATAACATCTCTGAGGGAGAACAGATTTTCAAAACCAACTGTGTATCATGTCATTCGGAAGCAGGGAAAGGTGGAATCGGTCCTAATCTTACTGATCAGTACTGGATCAATATCAGGGAAAAAAGTCTTTTCAAAAATGTCTTCTGGATGCTTGAGAACGGCTCCCCCAACAATCCTGCGATGCGGCCTTTCATTAAAGAAGGCACGATTACAGGAAGAGATGCAGAGAAGGTAGCCGCTTATATTTATCACATCAACCAGGAGAAAACTCCGGTTACAGAAGCTTTGGGTGGTGCAGCTCCGCAGGGTGAAATGACAAAATGGGACGAATAACAATTAAATATATATAAAACTATGATGTAAATTCCATTACATTATGTCCCTTCTGTTATCAACTAACATCTGAAACCTATTCACTTTTAAATATTCTCCGATATTTAATTACCGGTAGGGACATAATTCACAGAAACCTGTTCGCAATGAGCAGGCTTCTGTTTTTAAAACCGTACCACATTTACTGTAAATTAATATGAAAATGACGGGTTGGCAAACATATTGCTCATAAAAATTAACAAAAAATCTGTTAATAGACCATAACAAACAAAATTATCATGCTAACTATTATTAAGTTGCAGGTTTTCAAGATATAAGATTTATACAATACACTAAACATCGGTAAAAACTAAAGTTTGCCATCCTTAAAATATTATCTATTGGTATAAATCACACAATTTTGAAACTGAAATTCAACAAAAGAAAAATCATAAGAGGTATTGTTATTACGATAACCTCTATAATCGTTTTCATCATACTGCTAATCCTGAGTTTACGTCTTCCTGCGGTGCAGAATTATGTAAAAGATAAACTGATTGTCTATCTGGAGAAAAAGATCAAAACCAAAGTCAGTCTTGACAGAGTTTATATAGGTTTCCCCAACAGCCTTGTCATGGAAAATCTATATCTTAAAGGTCAGAATATTGACACATTACTCTCTGCAAGAAAATTGGATGTAGGGCTTGATATGTGGCAACTGATGAATTCAAAAGCTGATCTTACCTCGATCGATCTTGAAGGTGTTCAGGCTAATGTTGTAAGAAATCCACAGGGCAAATTCAATTTTGATTATATTATTGACGCATTTGCAACTTCCGAAAAACAAGAAAGCACTTCAAAACCATTTATCATTTCTCTGGATAAAATCAAGCTGAAGGATATCGGACTGACATTTAATGACCAGCAGTCTAAAAATGACATTAAAGTATATTTTAATTCTTTTGATACCAGGGTAAAAACGTTTGACCTTCAAAACAATTCTTACGCGGTCAATGATATCAATCTTGACGGATTAAAATTAAAACTGAAACAGGATTTTGTAGAAGAAGTTTCTAAAAACGTAGAGAAGAAAGTAGATTCCCTGAATCAGAAGAAGCCTATGAAACTTGGTTTAAGCGGGATCAGACTGACCAATTTCAATATTGATTATGGTGATGACAATTCCAGAACTTTTGCGAAAGTTCTTTTTAAAGAATTAAGCACAAAAGTCAACAGCATTGATCTTGAAAACAAAGATTATAATGTGGGAAATGTATATCTTACAGGAGCTACTATCAATGCTAATTTGTTTCTCCCTACAGAAAATGCAGACGCGAAGAAAAATAGCGATCCTGCTGTTTCAACTGTTTCAGCGAAGGAGAAAGCAATGAAGATTCTTTTGGGCAAACTGATATTGGATGATGTAAAGGTTGCCTATAACAATACAGCGGTTGCCCCTGCCAAAAGCGGAATGGATTTTAACCATCTTAATTTCGGTCAGTTAAACCTTGACGTCAGAAACTTTAAAATGGAAAACAATGGTTTTGCAGGAAGTGTAAAGTCGGCGGAAATCCGGGAGTCAAAAGGTCTGAATGTACAGAAGTTCAATACTGATTTTGTGTATTCAGATAAAGAAGCATACCTGAAGAACCTTTACCTGCAGACACCTAAAACAATACTGAGGGATGAGGTCATCTTAAACTATAACTCAGTTGAACAGCTGTCAGCAAATCCGGGAGCTGTTAAAATATCTGCAGACATCCGTGACTCAAAAATCGGGTTTTCAGATATCCTGAATATAATACCTACGCTTAGAAATACCGCCCCATTTAACAAGTATCCAAATGCTATTTTAAATGTCAATGCCAATATAAAAGGGAACGTCAATGATCTTGACATCCAGAATCTGAAAGTTTCAGGATTGGACCAACTTAAGGTTGCCGCATCAGGCAGGATAAAGAATGCAATGAATCCTGATCAGTTATATTATGATCTGAAAATTGCAGAAGTTTCTTCTTCATCCAAAACGATTTACAACTTAGTTCCTAAAAACACAATTCCTAATACGATTTCGTTACCGTCATTCTTCACTATTCGCGGAACAGCGAAAGGTACTACCAAGATTGTTGACACCAATCTACGTCTGACATCAACTTTGGGAAATGCAGCCGTCATCGCAAAAGCTGATCTAAGAAGAAAAAACAGAGAGATTTTTGATGTAAAAGCCAATCTGCAGAATCTTCAGATCGGAAAACTTATCAAAAATAAAGATATTGGAAGCATTACCGCACAAATCTCTGCAAAAGGACAGGGTTTTGATCCTAAAATTATGTCAGCCCAGATGACAGGAGATGTGAAATCTGCAACGTACAACGGTTACACCTACCAGAATATGTATCTGAAAGGAAAAATCAACCGTGGAGCGTATGATATCGACCTAAATTCTAAAGATCCGAATGCAAATTTACATTTAGCTGCTTCAGGCATTTACAATGAAAAAAATCCTACCGTAAAAGTTAACGGAAACATCAATAAATTAGATCTTAATAAATTAGGATTTTACAGTTCTCCTATGATTATTGCAGGTGCAATTGACGGTGATTTTAAAAGCCTGGACCCTGATAACCTGAACGGCTATCTGAATCTTAAAGATTTTGCCATTTCAGATACAAAAGAAGTCTATCCTATTCAGGAAGTCAATCTTTTAGCCGTTTCAACAGCAGAAGCAACGCAGATTAAATTCCATTCCCAGATTGCCGATGTCGAACTGAACGGAAAATACAAGCTGACCCAAATCTTCGGAGCATTACAGCAAACGGTAAATCAGTATTATCAGTTTCAAAAACCCGGAAAAACTCAGAAAATTGACGCAGGACAGTTTTTTACCGTCAATGCATCGATTAAAAATGATGACCTCATCAGAAAATTTGTTCCCGAACTGAAAAGCTTTGAGACCATCAATATTACCGGAAACTATAATGCAGATTCTCAGAAAATAGAACTTGATGCAAAAATACCTCAGGTCCTGTATGGCGAAAATACACTTGAAAATACAAACTTAAAAATCACTAACGAAAACCAGGCACTGCAGTACAGTCTTGATGTAGCCGCATTGAAAAGTGAAAGTTTTGCTCTGAATAAAGTCAATATCAACGGGGACGTTGCCCAGAATATTATCAATTACAATATTACCACGAAAGATGACAAAGATCAGACGCAGTTCCTGATCGCAGGTAATGCAAAATCAATGAATGATATTACCGAAATTTCCTTAAATCCAAACGGTTTAAAATTAAATTACATGGACTGGACCGTTGCCGAAGGTAATAAAATTCAAATAGGAAGTCAGGGAATTCTGGCGGATAATTTCAGATTATCCAATTCAGGAAGTGAAATTTTGCTTCAGTCTGAAACTGCTGTACCGGGAAGCCCTTTAAATGTTTCTCTGAAAGATTTCAAAATTGAAACAATCACGGAAATCATTAAAAAAGATTCACTCCTGGCGAAAGGGACTATCAACGGGACTGCTCAGTTACGGGATCTGACTAAAAATATGACGTTTACTTCAGACATCAATGTAAGTGATCTGATTGTTTATGGAAGTCCGGTTGGAAATTTAGCCATTAAGGTAAATAATCAGTCTGCCAATCTTCTGAATGCGGATATTGCACTTTCCGGAAATAACAATGATGTGAAGATCCTTGGAAATTACAATACTTCGTCAAGCACATTTGATCTCAATTTGGATATGAATCAGCTTCAGATGAAAACGCTTCAGGGCTTTTCTATGAATGCGATTACCAATACTGAGGGCTATCTTTCAGGAGATCTGAAAATTACCGGAACGACAGCGGCACCGAAAATTTTGGGTGATCTCAAAATGAACAATGTAGGTCTTATGATTTCACAGACGGGAAGTGATTTCAGAAATATCAATGATAAAATAGGCTTTACAAGCCGTGGAATTGAATTTGACGATTTTAAAATCAAAGATAAAGACGGAAACTCCCTGAATATCGATGGTCAGGTTCTTACCAAGACTTACAGAGATTTTGCATTCAATCTTGATCTGAACGCCAAAGACTTTAAAGTCGTAAATTCTGAAAAATCAAACGATGCCATGATGTACGGAATCTTAGCAATTGATGCCGCCCTGAAAGTCAGAGGAAACTTAGATTTACCAAAGGTTGACGGAAGGCTTGCCGTTTCAAAAACGACAGATTTCACTTTTGTACTTCCACAGTCGAGCCCTTCTTTACAGGAGAGAAATGGTATTGTTGAATTTATTGACCAGGATCAGATTGCTTTAAATAAAACTGTCAAAGCAGATTCTGTTGATACCCAAAGTCCGATCAAAGGAATGGATCTGAGCGTGAATATTGAAGTGGATAAAGAGGCGAAAATGTCAATTGTCATTGATAAAGCTGCCGGAGACTTTGTAAAGCTTCAGGGTGAGGCAGATTTAACGGGAGGGATTGACCCGTCAGGAAAGACTACTTTGGTTGGGGTCTATTCTGTTGAAAAGGGAAGCTATGAGATGTCGGTAAGCGTCCTGAAAAGAAAATTTGACATTCAGAAAGGAAGCACGATCACCTGGACAGGAGAACCTACGACCGCCAATCTTGATATAACAGCTATTTACAAAACTGAAACCGCACCCATTGACCTGGTAGAACAACAGGTAGGTGATGCTGATCTGAACCAATACAAACAAAGAATTCCCTTTAATACACTGTTGATTCTGAAAGGTGAACTGTTGAAGCCGCAGATATCATTTGACATTACGACTGATGAAAAAAACAATGCTGTCTCATCTGCAGTGACAGAAACCATTGACGGAAAACTTGCCCAGTTGAGACAGGATGAAAATGAAATGAACAAGCAGGTTTTTGCACTGCTTTTACTGAACCGTTTTATTGGTGAAAATCCGTTCCAGAGTAATTCCGGAGTGTCAGCTGAAACAATGGCAAGACAGAGTGTAAGTAAGATCCTCTCCCAGCAGCTGAATAATCTTGCTTCAGATTTGATCAAAGGAGTGGATTTAAATTTTGATCTGGAATCTACCGAAGATTATTCTACCGGAACGCAGAATACAAGAACAGATCTGAATATCGGCCTGAGCAAAAAATTGCTGAATGACCGTCTTAAAGTTTCGGTAGGAAGTAATTTCGGACTGGAAGGTGAAGCAAGACAGAACGAAAATACAACCAATATTGCCGGTGATGTGACGGTAGATTACAGTCTTTCAAGAGACGGAAGATATATGCTTCGTGCCTACCGTAAAAATGATTATCAGGTTGCATTGCAGGGACAGATTGTAGAAACCGGTGTCGGATTTATTATTACTTTGGATTATAACCAGTTCAGAGATATTTTCCGCAAATCAAGAAATAACCGAAACAGGGAAAACAGACAGATAAAGAAAAAACAGGAAAACCAAGTCGTAGAATTTAAATAATGAAGAATAAGATTAACCTATATTGTAAATATTTTGTAGCATCAGGAATGACTGTGGCTGTTGTTTCTTGCAGCAATACCAAGTTTCTGAAGGAAGGCCAGATGCTCTATACCGGGGCAGAAGTGAAAATTGAAAATGACACCCTTCCCAAAAAGAAAAAAAATGAACTCAAGGCTGCGCTCGAAGAAAATCTAACCCCAAAGCCCAACTCTTCATTTTTTGGATTGCGACCGAAACTTTATGCCTATAATGCGACAAAAGAGCCCAAAAAAGAAAAAGGTTTAAGATACTGGCTGAAATATAAATTTGGTGAAGAGCCTGTTTTATTAGGTGACGTAGACCGTGAATTCAATAAAGACATCATTGTCAATTATTCTGAGAATAAAGGATACTTCAATGCAAAAGCGAAGTATGATACGGTCTCAAAAAACCAAAAAGCCCAGGTTATCTACACTCTGAATCCCGGTGCACAGTACCTGATCAGTAATGTAAAATTTCCAGAAGATTCTACATTAATCAATCGTGAAATTCAAAGTTTTAAAGATAAAACTTTACTGAAGCCCGGCAACCCTTTTGACCTGGATGTCATTAAGTCTGAAAGACAGCGTATCGATGACGGTCTGAAAGATAAAGGTTTCTACTATTTTAACCCTGATAATATTATCGTTCAGGCGGACAGTACCGTCAGCAAAAATCATAAAGTTGAGATGATTGTCAAGCTGAAAGACAATACTCCGAAATTAGCAACGGAACAGTTTACCATTGATAAGGTGGTTGTCTTTCCAAATTATAACCTTCGGGATGCTAAAAAAGGGCTTTATAATATTCCTATGAATCCTGATTCTCTGAAAGGTTACGAATACAATGACATCTACGTGGTGGATCCGGGAAAGAAATTTAAACCAAGGATTTTTGACCGTGCACTGTATTTCGACAAAGGAGATATTTACAACAGAAAAGACCACAATTTATCACTGAACAGATTAATCAGTCTTGGTGTTTTTAAATTTGTAAAAAATGAATTTGTCGTTTCGGATTCCCTGAATCATAAATTTGATGCTTACTATGTTCTGACTCCCAGAGAGCTTCAGTCCTTACGCCTGGAAGCTTTAGGGAGAACCAATTCTGCGAATTATGCAGGAAGTGAATTAAATCTTAACTGGACTCAGAGAAATTTCTTCCGTGGTGCAGAACAGTTTAAGGCTTCTGTATATGGTGCTTTTGACGTTCAGATCGGCGGACCTTCTGATGCGGAAAATATTTTCAGAGCCGGTGCGAATGCTCAGTTATCAATTCCGAGAATTGTTGCACCGTTTAATTTTAATTCATCAAGTGCTTTTGTTCCGAGAACCAATATTCAGCTCGGTTACGAGTTCCAGAACCGGACGACTTTATACACATTAAATACATTCAACGCATCTTTCGGATATCAGTGGAAAGAAAATGTGAGAAAAGAGCATGAATTAAAACTGATTGACGTATCGCTTATTGCGCCTGCTAACATCACTCCGAAATTTGATTCTCTGGCTCAAAATAACCCGTACCTTAGAAGAGTTACCGATAGACAACTGATCTTCGGACCTACTTATTCATACACCTATTCTACCACCATGCTTCCGAAAAAAAATACCTTTTACTATAAAGGTATGCTTGATCTGGCCGGAAACATTACAGGTCTCGTCACAGGTGCGAATGCAAAGGAAGGAAAAGAAAAAACTATATTCGGAGTTCCTTTCAGCCAGTATGCAAAAATTGAAAACGACGTTAGATTCTACCATAAGTTTACCGAAAAAACATCATTCGCTTCCAGGTTCATTGCCGGAGTAGCCATTCCTTACGGAAATTCAGAGCACATCCCGTTTTCAAGACAGTTTTTTGTGGGAGGAAGTAACAGCATCAGAGCGTTCCGGGCGAGAACTTTAGGGCCGGGAAGCTATGATCCGAGGGGAGAAAACAATAACAGAGCAGTTTTTGATCAGGCAGGAGATATAAAACTCGAACTGAATGCAGAATACCGCGCAAATATCTATAAATTTTTGAACATTGCTGTTTTTGCTGATGCCGGGAATATCTGGCTGATTAACAACGAACTTGATCAGAATGGAGTCGATACAAGACCCGGAGGCAAATTTTCCAAAGATTTCTTAAGCGAAGTTGCTGTAGGTGCGGGTGTGGGTCTGAGACTTGATTTTTCTATTCTGGTTTTAAGACTCGATCTTGCCATGCCACTGCGTGTTCCCTATTATGAAGAAGGTGACCGTTGGGCTTTTAACAGGATTAATTTTGGAGATTCAAGCTGGAGACGTGACAACCTGATTTTAAATATAGCTATCGGATATCCTTTTTAGATAGATTAAGACTTAAAGCTCAGTTGCCCTGCCAAAAACATTTTATATTAAAAAATTTCAATATTATTATCAATCAAACTATGCTAAAAGAACTTAAATTTTTCTGGGAAACCGTTAAAGAAACATTTGCAGAATGGAATAATTCATCTGCCTCCAATGATTCGGCGAGTTTGGCGTACTATGCTATATTTTCAATTCCCGGTCTTCTTATCATCATTATATGGCTGGCAGGGTATTTCTTCGGTGAAGATGCCATCCGCGGCCAGATCAGTAACCAGATCAGCGGTATGATGGGAACGGATGCGGCAAAAAGTGTTGAAGAAATGATCGCAGGTGCCCTCATCGACAAGGAAAATATTTTTATGAAAATTGTAGGAATCGGATCGCTTATTTTTGGTTCCACAACATTATTCTTTCAATTACAGAAATCTCTAAACAACCTTTGGGATGTAGAGGCTGCCCCTAAAAAAGCTTTGGTGAAATTTCTCTTAGACCGTGCCAATTCTTTAGGAATGATTTTGATTCTGGGTTTTTTACTAATGATTACCATGGTTTTATCAATAATCATCAGCTTACTCAACAATTTCATCACCGGATCTTTAGGTCTGGAAACCTATTACATCGTTGAAATAATTAATTTCTCAGTAGGTTTTGCCATCACTGTTTTACTTTTTGCACTGATGTTTAAAGTGCTGCCTGATGTAGAAATCAGTTGGAGATCGGTATGGAAAGGAGCTTTACTGACCTCAACTCTTTTTACTTTAGGTAAATTTTTATTAAGCCTTTACTTCAGTGAATTTAAACCAACTTCAGCTTTCGGAACCGCAGGTACAATTATTCTGGTTATGCTGTGGATCAACTATTCCTGCCTGATGATCTTTTTCGGAGCGGAATTTACAAAGGTATATACTTATAAGAGGGGACTAAGAATAGCACCTTCAAAACATGCGAAATGGAGCAGTGCTAAGCTGTATAAAGACAGTCAGAAAAAAAATACTGATTCTCCAACTATAGTTTAATTATAAAAAAAACCTCCTGAACATTCAGGAGGTTTACTTTTTACATTCTGTTTACAGTACTTATTCCCAGCAATGCAAGCGATTTCTGTATCGTTTTTGCCGTTAGATCAGAAACATTTAAACGGAACTGTTTTAGATTTTCATCTTCACTTTTTAAGATGGGATTGCTCTGATAAAATGAATTATAAGATTTCACCAGATCATAAAGGTAATTAGCGACCAGCGCAGGGCTCAATGATTCTGCAGCTTTCTGAACAACCGATTTATAATTAGATAAAAGCATAATCAATTCTATCTCATTTTGGTTATAAACGATGCTGTCAGTTTCTTTATATTCATAATTTGCTTTAGCTAACAATGATTGGGTTCTTGCATAAGTATAAAGAATGAAAGGCCCCGTATTTCCGTTAAAATCAATACTTTCCGAAGGATTGAACAACATTTTTTTCTTAGGATCAACCTTCAGCATAAAATACTTCAGGGCAGCCTGTCCGATGATTTCATACGAAGCTGCTTTTTCTTCCTCCGAAAGACCTTCGAGTTTCCCCAGTTCTTCAGTTTTTGATTTTGCCGTTTCATACATTTCCTGCATCAGATCGTCTGCATCCACTACAGTTCCTTCACGCGACTTCATTTTGCCTTCCGGAAGTTCAACCATTCCATAAGAAAGATGGAACAATTGATCTGCCCATGAATATCCAAGCTTTGCCAAAACTTTAAATAACACCTGAAAGTGATAATCCTGTTCGTTGCCTACGGTATAAATTAATTTCTGAATATCATTCTCTTTAAAGCGTTCTACAGCTGTTCCCAGATCCTGTGTCATGTACACGGATGTTCCGTCTGAACGAAGCAGAAGCTTCTCATCCAAACCTTCGTCTGTGAGATCACACCATACGGAACCATCCTCCTTTTTATACAGCACTCCCTTGTTCAGGCCTTCATGAATAAGATCTTTCCCTAAAATATAGGTATTGCTTTCATATTGAACCTGATCGAAGTCTACTCCAAGTCTACTGTACGTTTCATTGAAACCTTCATAAACCCATGAGTTCATTTCTTTCCAGAGATTTCTCACTTTTTCATCACCATTTTCCCAGTCAAGAAGCATTTTCTGAGCTTCTTTCATTAACGGAGCATCTTTTTTAGCCTGCTCTTCCGTACTTCCCTTTTCTACCAGTTCAGTGATTTCTTTTTTGTAGTTTTTATCAAATTCAACATAATAATTCCCTACAAATTTATCGCCTTTTATACGGTCTGTTGCAGGAGTTTCCCCCTTACCGAATTTCTCCCAGGCCAACATTGATTTACAGATATGAATGCCTCTGTCATTGATAATCTGACTTTTGATCACTCCGTATCCTGCCTCTTTAAGAATCTGGGCAACAGAAAAACCTAACAGATTGTTTCTGATATGTCCGAGGTGCAATGGTTTATTGGTGTTTGGTGAAGAATATTCCACCATTACCGTTTTATTTTTCTTTTCAATATCTGAAAATTGTTCAGTAACCGTTTTGAACTGATCAACAAAAAACTGATTCTGAACTTTTACATTTAAAAATCCCTTAACAACGTTGAAGCTCTCAAGCAATTCGGTCTGCTCCGTCAGTGCCTGTCCCAGTTCAACCCCTATACTTTCCGGATTTTTCTTCAGCTGTTTCACCAGTGGAAAAGTAACGATGGTAAAATCACCTTCAAACTCAGTTTTATTTTCCTGAATTTCGAGCTTTATATCTTTCAGCTGATAGACATTAAGGATTACCTCCGCCAGCTTTTGTTCTATGATATCTTTAATATTCATTATTCTAATTTGAGATACAAATATACGGAAATAAAAAAACCGCCCGAAGGCGGTTTAATTGTATTAAAACTATTTTATGTTTAATTCTTATCCCAGAAAATCTTTGTTGTTAACAAATCTCCCCCGATCGCTGAAGATGCTGCAGAAACATTTGCACTGTTTGTCTGATATTCAATTACAGGATAACTCATACGTACAGGAACACTGGTAATGGTAGCTGCACTTGCTGGCTGTAAAACCGGATAATCTAATCTTCTCCAGAAATTCCATGAAGTTAACGGTTGATTATACATTGCAACCCATGCCTGCTGCCCTACAGACTGTTTCCAGTTTGCTGCATTGTAGGGATGCGCTGCGATATATGCAGCGGCACTTGATGCCACTCCCCATTCAGCAAATGATGAGGTGACAGCATTTGTATAATTGGTTACAGCAGAACCTCCGATCCCCCATCTGGCACTGGCTTCGGTTAAATAAAAAGCAACTTCAGTATAGTTTAAAATAATCCCGGGTGTTGTAGGTGAATATGCAAAATCACCAGGTGCTGAAAACTGTGAAAAAGAGGCACCGGTTCCAATTATCTGTCCTATATAATTTCCGGAAGTCCCAACTGGTTTGTAATATTTTGAAATTCTTGCATCATTGTTACTGTTCATGTAATCAACCAGCGTTTTACCGCCAACAAAATCATTTCTGTTGCTTGCTTTCACATTATCAAAAATCGGATTCCTGTTTGGAGATGCTGACAAATACTGAAGTTTACAATCTTCTGCAGATGAAGTCATTATGCCATTATTTATTGCAGTTGTAGCTGTCTGCTGCGCTAACGTAGGATTAGAATCTGCAATAGCAACACCTAGTTTTAACATAAGAGAATTTCCAAATGTCTTCCATGCACTAAGATCTCCTTCGTAAAACAGATCAGCTCCTGAAAAAACATCTGAATTGGAATCCAATCCAACACTTGTATCTATACTTGCTATATCAGCCTGCAATCTTGTTATTAAATTAGCATAAACAGTTGCTCCGTCATCATAAGCTGGAGAAGTGATGGTTGATAATTGATTTGATTGTGTGTATGGTATATTACCAAAAGTATCTACCAGACTTTGATACGCATAAACCTGCATCATGTCAATAACAGCTAATTGATTCTGCTTGATTTTTGGCCAAGATGCTGCCTCTGCCGGAACAGGAATATATTCATTTATCAATTTTTTTGCCTGTACCAGATTTGTAAGAACATTTACATAGGTATTCAGAAAAATCTGATTAGACACATTTCTATTGGTAAAATTATAATTGCTTTCTTCAACATAGGTTGTTTCCTGCCAATACTGCATTGTTAATCTGAAATTGTTTTCATTTACACTACAAGTATTAACATAATCACTTAATTCTTTCTGTGCATTGGTCACTAATGTTGATGGAATAGTTGTGTATGCAGAATGAGTATCTGAATTAATATCGTCTGTCGTACAGCTGATAAACTGCATTCCAATTAATATAAATATTATGGTTTTTTTCATTTTTACTTTTTTAAAAATTAACTTTTACATTGAATGAGAAATTTCTGGTCGTTGGCATAACTCCTGATTGATACCCCTGTAAATTTCCTGAAGACAACCCTGCTTCAGGATCTGCATAGGGAAGATTTTTATGAATGATCCAAAGATTACTTCCAATAACACTAAATGACATGCCTTGTATAAATTTAGAGCCCAAGGCTTCTTTTGAGATTTTATACGTAATAGAAGCCTCTCTAAGCTTCACATAGCTGGCATCGTAAACAAATGCAGCTGAAGGTGGATCAGTATTCAATACCTGACTTGACTGAGATTTATCTAATCTTACATTATTTTGCGAGTAACTTCCATCAGCATTTTGTATTACTCCCTGCTGTATAATTCCCCCTCCATTTTCTAGAGTATTTCTTATAGGATTTCCCAAGTCGTTAAATCCTACAGAATCAGCATATATTCCCGTTCCATAGCCATAGGATTGATCTAAAGAAAAGACTTTGCCTCCATGCTTCATATCAACTAAGAAACTTAGAGAAAGATTTTTGTAGTTTACTGTATTTCTAATACCTCCAAACCAATCAGCCTGGTAGCTTCCGAGGTTATTATTAGTTGTTGTCGTTTTCAAATATGCTCCTGTACTGGAATCAATTACTTTTTGTCCATCAGGCGCATAAATATAATCTGACCCATAAATTGTTCCATATAAACTTCCTAATGGGGCATTAAGGGTAACGCCACCTTGTGAGCCATTAGACTGTAGCGCAAGATTATCTACTCCATTTTTCAACGCTGTGACAGTAGTTTTTGGATTAGACCAGTTTGCAGTAAGATTCCATGAAAAATTTTCAGACTTTATCGGTACTAATTTTAAAGAAAGTTCAAACGCTTCAGTTCTTAAATTTCCAATGTTTTGTTTTTGTAAAATAGAACCTGATGAGTATGCCACGCTCACATTTGAAATCAGATTTTCTGAGTTATTTCTATACCAAGAAGCATCCAAACCAATTCTGTTTTTCAGGAATGAGGTTTCCAGACCAAATTCCATACTCTTTAATTTTTCAGCTACTAAATCTGAATTTTTTGCAATTCCATTAAAAGAATAGAGAGGAAGCGATCCGAACGAAGCTCCTGCCAAATAAGTATCTATCAATTGATTCGAATCTGTATCGTTTCCTACAACAGAGTAATTTGCTCTTAATTTACCAAAACTCATCCATGGAGCTTTTATTAAATTTGAGAAAACAATACTTCCGGAAACCGACGGATACCAATAAACATCATTACCTTTTGACAGAGCAGTTGTTTGATCTCTACGTACTGTACCCTCTAAATAATAGGTACTCTTATATCCCAAACTTGCCTGAGCAAAAACTCCAACAACTTGTTTGCTTGTATCAGTAGTCTGAGAAAGTGGTCTGTTTCTTGAATTTGAAATGTCAAAATAATTAGGCACACTTAGACCTCCCACCGTTGAATGCTGATCAGAATAGGCAGAATTGTATCGAATATTACTTCCCAAAACTGCATTTAAATTCAAATCTTCCGTCAGATCTTTTTTGTAAGTACCTATAAAATCATAGTTTCTTTCAGCAAATCTGTAATTACCCAACGCATAACCTGAAGGTTGAGGGTCATTTATATTTAACCCGAAGATATTTGGTACAGACCCGTTTGCTTTTCTTTCTTCTGTGGTCATACTGTAACTGTCATTGCTCAATCTTACCAAAAAGTTTAGGTCATTGCTTACATCATAACTTAATGTAACATTTCCGTTAAATCGCTCTCTTGTATCGTTTTGATAATTCTGATAACGCTGAAAATAAATATTGTCCCAATATTGTGGAGTAAGAGTATCAGGAGTTACATTACCTGCATTATCAAGTCCTGTAATATTCCATGAATAATTCTGATGGGCAATTTCATACAGGTCCTGCTGTTGCTTTAAATCAATATTGGTTGGCCACCATTGTCTAAAGCCTGCCATTAAATTGCCGTTATATCCGGTATCATTTCTACCTTTTGTATTCTGCGTAATATAATTGGCATACAAAGATGCAGTTAATTTCTCTGTAACTTTATAGGTCATATTACCTCCAAAGTTATTTTTTGTCAAAGAACTGTTTGGCATAATATCAGTTGCATCCAGATTACTGTAACTCAATCTGTACGTAGCAACGTCGTTTCCTCCGTTTAAAGATACACTGTTAGTGAAATTTGTTCCGTTCTGGAAAAATGAAAGTGGTCCGTTTTTAGCCATGACCCAAGGAGTAGCCTGTCCAAAATTTGAAGCACCAGGTGTTAAAGCTCCATATTGATAGACCATTAAGTTGGGGTCATATCTCGGTCCATAAGAGGCATCGTCTCCAAAGTTCGCAGTTAGTCCACCGTTAAAAGAGCCATAACCATTAAAGTTTTCACCATAATACCCCTGTCCATATTCAGTCTGATATTCCGGAAAAGTCTTTTTGTCGATAGAAGAAATTGTAACTGAACTCGAAAATTCCAAACCAATTCCTTTCTGATTCTTTTTCCCCTTTTTTGTTGTGATAATAATAGCACCATTTGCAGCACGGGAACCATATAATGCTGCGGCAGTAGCTCCTTTCAAAACGTTAATTGTTTCTACATCGTTAGGATTTATATCTGATGCAGCATTACCATAATCAACGCCGTAACGTCCTGTATTTTGGCTTGAAGAATTTATATTATTATTGATTATTGGAACTCCGTCGACAACGAATAACGGTTGATTCGTTCCTGAAAAGGATTTAAATCCTCTTAACACTACGTTAATAGATCCTCCAAAGTTTGTACTCTGTTTAATATCCATACCTGCAACCTGCCCGGATAGGTTGTTTAAAAAGTTAGGAGTAGGGTTTTTGTTAACATCTTCCCCTTTAACTTCCTGAGTAGCATAACCTAAAGATTTTTTTTCTCTTTTAATTCCGAATGCAGTCATAACTACACCTTCGATTTCTTGTGTTTTTAAGGTGTCGCTCGGTTTTGTTTGTTGTGCATTAGCAACGACAAAAGACGAGGATAATACTACAAGTAGTACACCTGCTGTTAATTTCTTCATATTAATACATTAATTTTGTGGCAACAAAGTTGTGAAACTTTTCCTTAAAAAACTGTTAAAAAGTGAAAAAATTGTTATTCAATTCATAACATTATTATTTTTTATAAATTTACAGATCTAAAATGTTAAAATTTTATGGAATTATTAAAAAATTGGTCAAAAATTTACATTGAAGCAGGATGTGATGAAGTAGGTAGAGGATGTCTATGCGGTCCGGTGGTGGCCGCGGCGGTCATTCTTGACGAAAAATTTGAACAGAGTTTAGTAAATGACTCCAAAAAGTTAAATTTTAAGACCAGAATGGAACTTGATATTTACATCAAAGATCATGTTAAAAGCTATGCTATTGCCGAACTTCCCCCTGCGTTTATTGACGAACATAATATCCTGAACGCCAGTATTCACGCAATGCATCGTGCATTAGATCTGCTGACAATAAGACCAGAATTGATTTTAGTAGATGGAAATAAGTTTCACCCCTATAATTTTATCCCTCATCAATGCATTATTAAAGGGGACTCCAAAATCTTGTCAATTGCAGCTGCATCAATTCTGGCAAAAAATTACAGAGACCGGTTGATGATTGAACTGCATAATGAACATCCTGAATATGGATGGAACACAAACTTTGGATATGCCACAAAAAGGCATCAGGAAGCTCTTGTAAAGCATGGTCCGACAAAACATCACCGCCAGTCTTTCAGATTGAAATATGACTAAGTGAACTGGTGTGTGAATTATTATATTAAAAATTTCAATCGGTTAAATTTAAAATGATTCTAAATAAAAAAGGGAAGCAGTAATTGCTTCCCTTTCATGTTATATCATATTTTTATTTCTTTTTACCTCTTGGCTCCTGGGTCTTCTGCTGTTCCTGAGCCTTTTCCATCATCTCTCTCATTCGCTTCTGAAACTTACCTTCTGTTTTCGGCTTCTCCTTATTCGCCTGAATCTGTGCATGAATTTTCTTTTCATCCAGAATCACATATTTTATGACCAGAATGATCAGGATATTAATCGCATTTGAAACAAAATAGTACCATGACAGACCTGATGCTGAAGTATTCAGGAAGAATAAGAATGTGATCGGGAAAATATACATTAACACTTTCATATTCGGCATTCCTTCCTGCTGTGGCTGCTGCATATTTCCTGAAGTCATTACAGTATAAATCAAAATAACAATGGTACATGCAATGGCAAAAACACTTAAATGATCTCCCAAGAAAGGAATCTTAAATGGCAGTCTGATCAGATCATCATAAGCCGTAAGGTCTTTGGCAAACCAAAAGCCCTGGCCTCTTAAGTCAATAAAGTTCGGGAAGAAACGGAACAAAGCATAGAAGATGGGAATCTGAACCAAAGCCGGTAAACATCCTGCCATCTGGTTAACACCCGCTTTTCTGTAGATCTCCATAGTAGCCTGTTGCTTTTTCATCGGATCTGCATCTTTGAATTTTGCGTTGGCTTCATCAATTTCCGGACGGATTACCTTCATCATTGCACTCAGTTTATGCTGTTTATACATAATAGGTGATAAGATCAATTTCACAATAATCGTCATTAAGAAAATAACCCATCCTGCCGATATTCCCCAGCTGGCAATAACACTGTACAGCCACATAAAGAAATAACGGTTCATTGCGCCGATGAATGACCAGCCTAATGGTAAAATTTCATCAAAGTTTTTATCGTAAGAATTCAGCAGCTTTAAATCTAACGGCATAAAATACCAGGTGAAATCCTGGTTCAGCTCACCTCCCTGCATCTGAACAAATCCTTCGAAATTGAGTTTTTTCAGATATTCTCCTTCTTCAATAGATTCCTGATTTCCTTTACTGTGTGTGAAACCGTTCTTTGCTTCAATTACAGAAGAGAAAAACTGCTGTTTTACACCAATCCAGTTAAGGGTCTCATCAGGCTCTTCCATTGTAGTTCTTCCATCATAATCATAGTCTTTATAATTATTGAATGCATACGAGAATTCAGAATGGGTCTGTTCCTGAGCTCTCCCCTTTTCAAGATTTCTTACACTGTAATTCCATAGAAAATCTGCCTTGTTCTCAGAAGTCACATTGGCAAGCCCCTGAGTTCTGACTTTAAAATCCAAAGTATACTGATCTTTCAATTCAGCAGTAGGATTATTGTTTATGGTATAAACAAACTGAATCGCTGCTCCATTGTAATTGGCAGTTAAAGTAACGGCGTTTCCGTTAACAACAGGTGTAAATACCAAATCTCTGGTATTTACTATCTTACCGGATTTATCCTTAAACTGAAATCCGTAGCTCGAATTATTTTTAGTAATCAGATTGAGCGGAAGATCAGCCTTATCGGTTTTATGATCATATGCCTTGTATTGTAAAAGCTCAACTTTCGAGACCTGCCCTCCTAAGCTTGAAAATTCAAGTTTCAGCTGTTTGTTTTCCAAATTTGAAACCTGAATAGCATTCGGAGTTACATTGGGATTGATATTGGCCGCCGGAGTTGGTTTTACGGGATTTTTTGCCTGTTCTGTTTTCTGTTGTTCAGCTTTCAGTTTTTCTTCTTCCTGTTGATTATTCTGAAAATAAAACATGAATCCGAAAAGGACTAAACATAAAACCGCAAAACTAATGATCTGACTTTTATCGAGTCCGTTGTTCTGTTGCATTTTATTTTTATTAAAATTTTAAATTTAAATAAGCATCGCTGTGCTATACTTTTAGAGTCGACAAAAATACTGTTTTTTTATCAAAAACTCTAAGCTATAATCTATTACTATATAATAAACCCAGACTGATAAAAATCAACCTGAGTTTAATTATTAGATATGACGTCTGTAATTTTGCAATTACTTTAATTTTTTTCGTAGGGTCATCAATTTGGACATCTTTTAGAATGCAATGCTCTATTAATCTTATATAGACGTTTTTTCACACGCTTTAATAAACGCTCTGAATAAAGGATGTGGTGTTGCCACTGTACTTTTGTATTCAGGATGGTACTGTACTCCTACATAGAAAGGATGATCCGGCATTTCAAGAGCTTCAACCAAGCCCGTCTCCGGATTGGTACCTGTTGCCAGGAAGCCGTTTTTCTCAAATTCCTGGATGTATTCACTGTTGAATTCATAACGGTGACGGTGTCTTTCCGAGATATGCTTGCTTCCGTAAATTTCATTTAATTTTGAACCGTTTTTCAAAGCACATTTCCATGCACCCAGACGCATTGTACCGCCTTTATCCACAACATTTTTCTGTTCTTCCATTAATGAGATCACAGGATGTTCTGTAGAAGTGTCAAATTCCATCGAGTTGGCTTTAGGATAGCCTAAAACATTTCTTGCAAATTCTACGGTCATGATCTGCATTCCCAGACAAATTCCCAACATCGGCATTTTGTTTTCTCTGGCATATTGAGCTGTAAGAATTTTACCTTCAATCCCTCTGTCGCCAAAACCTGGAGCAACTAGGATCCCACATACCCCTTCTAAACTTTCTTTGATATTCTCCTTGGTTAAATCACCGCTGTATACCCATCTGATTTTCACCTCCGTCTCAATATCTGCACCTGCATGTTTGAAAGCCTCAGCAATTGAGATATAAGAATCCTGAAGAGAGATATATTTTCCTACCAAAGCGATCTCAACAGTTCTCTTTGGATTTTGGAATTTCTTTACGAAAGTTTTCCAGTCTTTAAGATCAGCTTCTTTATCACTTTTCAGGTCCAATCCCTTAAGAACTACATCATCAAAGTTTTGTTTCTGAAGATACATTGGAACTTCATAGATCGTTTCGAGATCTTTACACTCAATGACATTATCTAAAGAAACATTACAGAATTGAGCCAGTTTTGCTCTCTGGTCTTTCGGAATTTTATGTTCTGTTCTGCACACCAATACATCAGCCATGATTCCGCTTTCCATCAGTTGACGTACAGAATGCTGAGAAGGTTTAGTCTTTAATTCGCCGCTTGATGCAAGATATGGAAGCAATGTCAGGTGAATCACCATAGAATTTTTCTCTCCCAATTCCCATTTCAACTGGCGGACAGTCTCAATGTACGGTAATGATTCGATATCCCCTACCGTTCCTCCGATTTCAGTAATGATGATATCATAGTTCTGTTTGGAAAGAATCTTGATTCTGCGCTTAATTTCGTTTGTAATATGAGGAATTACCTGAACCGTTTTTCCAAGAAAGTCTCCTTTTCTTTCTTTTTCGATGACCGTCTGGTAGATTTTTCCTGTCGTAACGTTGTTATTTTGAGAAGTCGGAGCATCAAGGTAACGCTCGTAATGTCCTAAATCCAGATCTGTCTCTGCACCATCTTCGGTTACATAACATTCTCCGTGCTCATAAGGGTTTAATGTTCCCGGGTCGATATTGATGTAAGGATCCAGTTTTTGAATCGTTACATTAAATCCGCGTGATTTTAACAATAGTCCCAGAGAAGCAGAAACGATTCCCTTTCCCAAAGATGAAGTTACACCTCCTGTCACAAAGATGTACTTTGTATTCTTTTTACTCATTAGATTAGGTTTGTGCAAAGTTAGGGGAAAAAGAAAAGCAAAGCAATTTTGTAGTGATTTTTAATTGTACTTAATGACTGATATGACTTTTCTGCTTATCAAAATATTCTAGAATCATTACTTATAAAAAACTTGATTCATAAAAAAAGGTTTCTCAAAAACACTTTTGAGAAACCTTTACCTAAACCAAATTATATATTATGAATTATTGTTTTGCCAATTCAAAAAACAGAGTAATATCCACATCTTTTGCAACACCTGCTCCTGTAGGATCGTATTTAATGTTATAATCTAAACGGTTCACTGTAAATTTTGCCTGTAATCCAAGTACTTCTTTCCCCTGCTGGTTTTTGGCAATACCTCCGAAAGTCAAAGGAATATTCACTTCTTTAGAAATATCTTTAATCGTCAGTTTACCTTTAAGAGTATAATTATTACCTTTTCCCTGTAAAACAGAAATTCCTTCAAACTTCATTTCAGGGAATTTTTCAGCATCAAAAAAATCTGCACTTTTCAGATGCTTATCTCTTGGTTCAACACCGGTGTTTACTGTTTCTGTATAAGCAGTAAAGTTAAATCTTGCATTATTTAAATTTGATCCTTCTGTAGAAACAGATCCGTCAAATTTATCAAATTTACCCTGCACAAAGCTGATTCCCATGTGCTTGATATTGAAATTAACAGATGAATGCATTGGATCTACATTCCATATCGTCTGTGCAAATGTAAACATGCTCACTAAAGCAAATACGAAGCTTAAAAATATTTTTTTCATTTTCTAAAATTTATGAAGCAAATGTACATCAGAAAAACCAAAACATTCATTGATGTATGATAAGATTAAATAATCTTTCATAAAAAATCTGATTAAGTTTTTTCATAATTTTACAGAATGGCAAAACTGAGAACAGCATATTTCTGTCAAAACTGCGGATCACAGTATTCCCAGTGGATGGGACAGTGTAAAAACTGTGGGGAATGGAATACTTTGGTAGAAGAAATTGTAGAAAAAACTCCGCAAAAAAGTTTAACGTCTTCAAAAAGCAAACAAAGTGTCATCAACATTATCGAAGTTGAGGCGATTGAAGAGCCCAGAATAAAGACACCTTCAGATGAACTCAACAGGGTTTTGGGAGGTGGAATCGTTTTAGGCTCTGTTACATTGATCGGTGGAGAGCCAGGAATAGGAAAGTCTACCCTCCTTCTGCAGCTGGCATTGAAAATGAAGAAAAAAATATTTTATGTTTCAGGAGAAGAAAGTGCCTCTCAGATTAAAATGAGGGCTGACCGCCTAGCAGAAGTGAAAAATCCAAACTGTTTTTTATATACAGAAACGTCATTGGAAAAAATACTTCACGAAGCTAAAAAACTGGAGCCTGATTTTGTGATTATCGATTCTATTCAGACCCTGCAGTCACAGCTGATAGAGAGTTCCCCAGGAACAGTATCCCAGATCCGTGAATGCTCGAACGAGATTATCAAATATGCCAAAGAAAACAATGTTCCCGTATTTCTCGTTGGTCACATCACCAAAGACGGCCAGATAGCCGGTCCTAAAGTTCTGGAACATATGGTAGATGTTGTATTAAATTTTGACGGCGACAGAAATCATCTTTTCAGATTATTAAGAGCCAATAAGAACCGTTTTGGATCGACTGCAGAAATCGGTATTTATGAAATGGTTTCACAAGGTCTAAAAGAAATAAAGAATCCGTCAGAAATTCTTATCACTAAAAAATTTGAAGAACTCTCGGGAAATTCTGTAGCCGTAACTTTGGAGGGAAACCGCCCGATGCTTCTTGAAATTCAGGCATTGGTAAGCACCGCTGTTTACGGAACTCCACAAAGGAGCTGTACGGGATTTGATTCTAAAAGGCTGAATATGCTGCTGGCCGTTTTAGAAAAAAGAGCAGGCTTTCAGCTGGGGGCAAAGGATGTCTTCTTAAATATAACCGGCGGCATAAAAACCGATGACCCCGCTTTAGATTTAGCTGTTGTAGCCTCGATTCTTTCCTCCAATGAAGATATAGCAATTTCCGAACATTTCTGTTTTGCAGGGGAGATCGGTTTAAGCGGAGAAATCCGTCCTATTGCCCAGGTCGAACAGAGAATCACAGAAGCCGAAAAACTCGGCTATGAAAAGATTTTTGTTTCCAATCTAAATAAAATTCCGAAACGTAAATTCGGAATTAAAATTGAGGAAGTGAGCAAGGTTGAGGATTTTCATGAAAGGCTGTTTTGACCCTTAAAAACTTAATTTTTAACAGGCAATCTATAAAAAAGAGTCTGTATTCAAAATGTGAATACAGACTCTTTTTTTGCCTTATTTACTTTATTAGTTAAAACCCTCCGGAATCACCAAAAGTAAATGTTGCTGAGATTCCGGCTCTGATGGTAGATAACGGGAATGCTGTTGATATTTTATACCTTGAGGTCATCTGTTCATAGAATAATCTCAGGTTTAAGTTTTCTGAAACATTGTAGTCAGCAGACAATTTTATATTCATCAATCTCTGACCACCGGTTACCTGCGAGTCATCCAGTAAAATATTCATAATGCTTGTACGGCTGTCACGAAGTGAAATATCTCCTCTGATGTTAAGATCACTTCCTCTGCCTCTTCCTCCTCTTCCACCACGGGTATTACCCATGTTTCCTAATCTGAAGTTTCTGACGATGTACCCTAATCTTACAACATATTCTGTATTTGAATCTTCAGTTAAGGTATGATTGACCAGTCCTAGTAAGAGTGTTCTCATTCTGTTATACTGCAGCCCAAACTGCAGGTTGTTTCTCATCGTAACATCGATTCCGATCAAGGGTGCAAAAGCTTCTACATACCCCACCTGAGCAAATGTATATGGATTTATTTTATCCCCGTCATTGATATTACCTGATAAATCTGAAGTCTGATAAAAACCTCCAGGATTGTTAAAATAATCAACATTACTTTGAATACCGGTTGCTGTATAGGTCGCATTATAGCTGTGTAAAAGATCAAACTTTGTAAACTGCCCGCTGATTATCGGGATATTTTTCAGTCCTGAGTAAATAATCCTCCAGTTAGGTATCGGCAGCCCTGATTTTTTGGCATCCCCTAATCTTTCAGGATTTTTACCCTCTACCGCTGCACGGAATGCAGGAATCAAAACATAGGCATTGGCAATACTGTATCCATTTGTAAATCCATCTGTTCCCTGAACCGTTCCCAGCTGCTGCGAAATCTGTCTGGCATTCTGCCTGATCGATTCATATACTGCCTGTCCTGTCTGGAAAGAGCTGTTGACAAGCACTACAGAATTTGAATAACTTACCATATCACTAGCAAACGTAAGATTCGGGTTTGAGAAACCGCTGTCGTCCCGGAAGTTGAAACCGGTCTGAGAGAAATTTCTGTTGTAGGTCTGCAGCACATTAAAATCTATTCTGAAATCATTGACCGGCATCATTTGCAGGTTTGCCCTGAGTTCCCTTGTTGACATTTTCACATACGGATCAATCATAAATTCAGAAGAACTTACCCATCCGTTTTCGATAACCGTTCGTCTTATATCTGCCTGAGATCCTAAAAGGAAGCCAGCAGTCGGACCTCCTAAAGTCTGTCCGTAACCATATCCGTTAGGTGCCGATAATAACCCAGGAAGTACAGTTCCATTATTTTCGGAATAATTAACATCCAGTTGTTTGAATGAGGTCAGTAAAAACGCTGCACTCTGTAAAACCGACAGTTTATTTTTAAACTTATAGCTTTTAAATTTATATCTTCTTTTATCCCAGGCCTGCGTATAAACATTATTTAAGGAATCCATTTCCTGCTTCCGTTTCTGAAGAGTCGTTGACATCTTTTTGAAATAACCGAACTGACCAAAGAACTTCGGAATGTCAGCAGTTGCGGTTGCCTGGATAATATTGGTATTCTGACCTATGGATCCCAGACTTCCATCCGGACTTGATAATAAAGCAGTAGATCTTGCATTCCAGTTGTAGGTGAAACCATACTGAAGTTCTGCATCAATAAAGTCTAAATAAGGAAGCAGCTGGAATGGCAATTTATAATTCAACTGTACTCTGTGATTATAAAGTACCGGCCTTCCGGATCTGAACATATTCCCAAAAATGGAAGAATTATCCATTGTATTTACATCAACATTGTCATTCAGCGTTCTTGTTGCAGAGTTGATCTCCAGTTTTAAAGATTTAGTAAAATTAAATCCTAGACCATACTGCCATCCAAAATAGAAATTCCTGTTTTTGATAGCTGCAAAATCATCTCCTAAGTTTCCACTTAAAACAGCATCAATATTTCTGAATTCAAGTTCGTTATAATTTCTGTCCAATTCAGTTCTGAAAGACAATCTTGTAGGTATCGGATTAAAATTAAATTCTTTTACCCATCGCAGATATTTCGTCGACTTTGCAGTATCACTGATCATTTTATTAAATGGCTTGATAACCCACGGTTTAAAAGTGTAGTTATAATCTACGTATCCTCTAAAATACTGTCTGTAATTTCTTTTCGTGTAAATATCTCTATAGAAGTCGTCATTATATACAGCAGTCACAGCAAGATTTTCTACATCATAGAATTTAGGCTTACTGTTTTCTTTCACCCTTTCTTTTCGCATATTGACCACTCCAAGGCTTCTTTGCTGCGTATAGGTTCTCGCCACTTTTTTCAGTTCTTCTCTATTGGCAGCTTTACTGAATTCAACATCGGTATCCAGAGGGTTGTATTTTGGATCTTCAATAGTTTGTGAATAAGAATAATTCAGAGGAATTTTCACTCCCGTTTTTTCAGGTAAGAATTTATCTACATTCACCTGTGTATTCACACTGAATGCTGACTGTGTGGACTGATTTCTTTCGGCAGGTTTGGAATCAATATTTCCAAAACCGACTGAAGTATAAGACCCGCTTGCATTGACTACTGCAAAATCGCCAAGATTAAAATTCAGACTTGCATTTCCTGCATACCCTCCATCATTTTCAATTTCTGAAAGACGGATCTCGTTGACCCAAAGAACTCTACCATTAGCACCTATTCCACCCCGTTGATTATTTCTGATACCAATCATAATTGTAGTAACATTCCCCAACGAAGGTCTTCCTTTTATATATATTCTTTTGTTGCTATCACCAAAAGTTAAATCTTCAGTTCTGTTAATTATTGGAATCGATGAGTTTCTATCCCGTCTTAATTTGGCGTCTACAAAATCCTGAATATTAAAATCTACATCATTTTCAACCGGCCAGATATCCAAAGGTGAAGTTGCAGTATTTGAAGTATATTTTAGGGAAGCTTCATATTCATAATAATTATCCGTCGCATCATTACCAAAACGTATAAAGAATTTGACGTCCGGATCCAAATTTGAAGCTGTTGGTACATCTAAATTTTGTCCATGCACAAAAAGCTTCAGTTTTTTGTATCGTCTCATGTCAAGAGCAACATTTTTAAAAACACCTCTTGCTTCCTCGCTCATGCTTCTCACTTTCATATACAATGAAGCTTCATTTTGTCTTTGTGCACCGGCATTTCCACTTAAGACCTGTCTGTCAATTCCAGGAGGCAAAACATAAGGTGGCTGATTTAATGCATTTTCTTCGATATTTACACTGCCAACTTCAAAATTGTCATTCAATGTTATCAATCCGGGAGTTCCTTCTGTAGGAGAATCAACTGTCGGACTGAAAATTTTATTCGGATACCTTCTCCAGTCTGATCTTACAAGATCCATGGTACCAAATCTTAAGGTAGAGGTCTGCTCAAATCCCGTCATCAACAATCTTGCGAATCTCACATTATTAAGTACCGAAGGATCTTTATCTCCTCCTACCCCTGCTTCAGCATATTTTGAAACCGGAATTCTGAATAAATACCATTTTACATCATCACTTTGTCCATTCTGGAAAGTGGCAGTAACTGTTTTCACATCAACGATGTTATTCTGACCTAACGTTAAATTTGCCTGGGCAAGACTGACTACATATTCATTGTAATTTTCACTCTGATCTAAGTTGTAATCCTTGTTGATATCTTCTGCATCAGGAGTTTGAGATGCCACTTCAAGAGAATTACTCTGAGAGTTGCCTTCCGGGCCTCTGAAATATTTATAACGCTGAGTGATTGAAGCTGCTTGACTTCCTGTGAATCTCTCAGACATATAAAATACAAAATCATCCACTGCAGGGTCAGAAAGATTAAGGACTGGATTGATAAATGTACTGGTAGGAAATTTCAATCCTTCCTGATCTGAATTTAAACCGTCATATCCTGCATCCTGAATTCTACGGTCATCCCCTTCACTTGAAAATGCATAAAGGATCGGCGGCTGTTTTGGCTGAGTTCCCCAGTTTGAACTGGAGGTTGATGAAGTTTGTCCAGGCGTTGGCAAACCGTTTTCATACTGCATCAATCCGTCTTTCAGAATATCTTCACTCACGTTTCCTAAATGAAGTAAAAGCTTTGGATCTGTTCCCAGGTTATTTCCGTCAGCGTAAGGATCCATCATCCAGAATTCTACATATTCGATGTTTGAATTGACAAAGTTGGAAACCTGGATAGGCCTCATGATTCCTGCCCATCTCTGCTGTACGGTTTCTGAATTTGGATTAACATTGTAAGGACCTTTCTCTGCCGGATAATAGGAAATATCAAAAGTATTGGTAAACGTCTGCTCGCCCGCTACAAAATCCCTGTTGTTAAAAATCTCTGAAAACTGAACTCTTCTGGATGCGTGGTTGGAAACGGACTGCGCAGTAATTCCAGCCGGAGCTCTTCCTCCCACTCCCCAAAACCTCGGGTCAATATTATACCAGGATAACAGTCCTCTTCCATAACCATTTGTAACATTATCATTTATACCTGCTCCACTGAAAATCGGATAATTCTGGTTTTTTTCCGGTTTTGAAGCCAAACTCCAGGCTGCAGGTTCTTTTAATGAAATCTTTGAAGTTGTCTGTTCAAAATCATCAATGTATGACTGATCATTTGTTCCTTTATTAAGACCGGGAAGTAAGTAAGCCCCTTCCATTTTGAAGTTCAGATTAGATGGTGCTTCAGTATTGATTCCCGGAATTTTGTCGGTTAACCGCGTCAGGAAAGGGAGCTGATTGTTATACATCATGTTGATCCCTGCCATCGTATTATTGACAGCTTCCTGACCGTAATTTACTTTTTGAGTAAGCGGAGATTCAGAATAATTGACAACGGTACCACCGAATATAAAATTTTCACTGACTCTTCTCTCAAGGTTTAATCCTAAAAATCTTTTTCTCTGGGTATTGAATGTCAGCTGATTTTCTAATGAGATATTAATGGCCTGCCCGGACTGTTTTACATTTTCATTGATAATCGTTACCGTTCCAAGCATATAATCTACGGTATAATCAACACCTTCGGTCAATTGTACTCCGTTTGCCGCAACTTTTACAGATCCCTGAGGAACATTTACCGCCCCCAAAGAAATTCCCTGACCCTGAGCTCCTTTATAACGGCCTTCCATGGTGTACCGCTGAGCAAGGTTGCTGGATGTTGCAACCTGTTTTTGCTGATTGTACAGATCACTGAAAACATACTGTGGATTGTTTCCGACGAGACCTGCCATATAACTTCCGAAGGGTTCTACTTTCGTGTATATTAATTTGCCCAATTCCGGACGTATGGTGATCCCACTGACAAAATCAAAAATTCCATCGCCTAAAACACCTCCATTATTTTGTACATCCCCATTAACATTCAGTCTGTCCCAATTTAAAAGTTTCAGTAGGTTGGTACTTTCCACAGGAGTATTAGGAAGATAATTTACTTTTCCTCCTGTCTGCGCATCTCTGTAATAAATATTTAAAATAAAACCGTCCTGGTCGACCTGACCGGCATCCAATGCGTAAATGTTCTTCATCATCAGTTTCCACATTGGTGATGTCGTTTTTACGGTGGTATTCGGTTTCAGGACTTTAGTGATCAAAACAGGACTTTCCTCAGAAAATTCCCCGACCTTATATACCTGATTGGTTCCATTGACCGTATATGAGTAAGAAACTGCTAAAAGCTGATTGTCGTTCAGTCTCTGATTTAATGAAATATATCCTAACTGCGGATGAAAGGTAAACTCGGTACTGGTCAGTCTTCTTGCTTTTCTGTTGAAAATAAACTGTTCACCGTCTACATACGCTTCTGTTCCTCCTGTTGAATTAGGAAGTACCTGTCCTGCAATTGTATTATAAGCAGAGTTTGCATCACGCAGTCCTGCACCTAATCCTGTAACCGCTGAATAGATACCATTTTGTGAGTTATCGGGCAGGCCCGAGGCACCGTCCCCCAGATCCCTTACCCCTATAATACTTTTCTGATATGCCAGATTCGAGTTTCCCTGATCCAATACCCAGACTTCCATTCTGCTGATGTTGATCCTTGAGTTGATTTGCGGATAATTCAATAATGCATTATCATAATTATTCAGGAAGTAATGTCCGATAAAATAGTGCTGGTTATCTTCGTAATCGATGGCATTAACTTTAAAAGTATTCATGACACCACCACCCTGTACTACAATATTTCTGGCTTCACCCTGTTGCTGGGAAAGCACTACAGTACCAAAAGTTTTTCCTAACTGAAATTCTGTTTTTACCCCAAACAATGATTCTGAACCCCGGATTAAGCTGGTCGAAAGCGGCATATTAACGTTACCGAATTCAACTCTTTTGATAATTTTATCTTCACCGCCGGCACTGGGTTTATTTACATCCCCAAGACCTTTTTTCTGAAGATCTTTCCATGTTCCTTTTGACTGCCAAACCAGGTTCATACGGTTTTCGAAAGCGAACCCGCTCTGCGTATCATAATTGGCCTTCAACTGAAGATTTTCACCTACTTTTCCAATAAGGCCCAACTGTATTCTCTGGTCGATATCAAAAGTAAAACTTGTTCTGTTCTGAGGGAGAATGAGCGGATTATCTATTTTCTGATACAGACCTGCCAAATCAAAAGAGGCATATCCTGAAGGAATAATTTCGATCTTATTACTTCCGAATATCGTTTCGAAAAGTCTGTTATTGATCGTCAGTGAGGGAATCAATCCTCTTCTCTGAGCTTCTGAAGTATCTTTTCTGAAAAGCAGATTATACCGTTCAGATTTATCTTTGTAATATTCTCTGGCCTGCTGAGCCAGCATAAACTCTTTGTAATCTTCGGGTGACATTGCCGTTGGCTGACCCACTACGGTATTTCCGATTTTAGGATATACATAATACATCCCTGTTTTGATATCGTAGTAGGCTTCGTAGTAAGTAGGATCACTTACTTTGTAATCCTTTTTAATAGAAAAACCCTGTGGAGTTTCCTGTGCAAACAGATTTATTGACAAGAATAAAAATGACAGGAACGAATATATCTTGAGAAACTTATTATTTTCCACCAAAAGTTAAATATTTTTTAAAATTTGTTTTACCAATTCTTCAACAGAAATCTCAGGATTCTGCTTGATCATCCGATCAGCAATCTTCTCACTCATTCTCTTGGAAATCCCTAAAACTTCTAATGCAGATAACGCCTCATCCTTATTTTTATTATTGATCAACGCAGAATTATTTTCTTCTGCAGTACCGAATTTCCCGACTTTATCTTTCAGATCTACAATGATCCTTTCTGCTGTTTTTGTTCCAAGACCTTTTGCTTTCTGAATTACGGCACTATTTTTGGAAAGTATAGCCGTAGCAATCTCCGTAAGACTAAGGGTTGATAATAAAATTAATGCTGAAACAGCACCAACTCCGTTGACACTTATTAAGAGATTAAACATTTCTTTTTCAGAACGGCTCTTAAAGCCAAATAGCAAATGTGCGTCTTCGCGTATAATCTGCTGAATAAAAAGCATGGATTCCTGATTGAGTGTCAGAGTCTGTGAAGTCATTAGACTGATTCCTATATAGTATCCTACGCCATTGACGTTGATGACTACATAAGTCGGTGTAAGCTCCTGAACAATTCCTTGTAAAGAAAATATCATTATTAAATTTTATAACTTCCAAATATAGTAATTTAAACTAAGTAATAAATTCATTTAACACAAGAATGATATTTAACTTTTTTTGTCATAAGAAAGACAAAGATTTAGTTTAAAAACAAAAAACTCCAAAAATTTGGAGTTTTTATATTTTGAAAATGCAGTATTTATTTTTTATTTTCTCTTCTTTGCGCATCCAGAACCGCTACTGTCGCGAGGTTCACGATTTCATCTACGCTTGAACGCATCTGCAGAACGTGAACCGGCTGTTTCAGTCCCATGAGAATCGGTCCGATTACCTGTGCAACCTTCATTCCTCTGATAATTTTATAAGATAAATTCGCAGATTCAAGATTCGGGAAAATAAAAGTATTTGCCGGAGTTGTTCCCAGTTTGGAAAATGGATAATCACTTAAATGATCGGCATTCATCGCAAAGTCGGGCTGAATTTCACCATCAACAATCATTTTAGGAAATTTCTCATGAAGAATGTTTACTGCTTTAGCTACCTTTTTCGAAGTTTCAGAAATGGCTGAAAAGTTTTCAAATCCAAGCATAGCGATTCTCGGTTCTATAGCGAAAGATTTTACCGTGTGTTCTGCCATCTTAGCAATATTCACCAAATCTTCAGCGGTTGGATTCTGATTGATTGAAGTATCTGCGAAGAAAATAGGTTTCTTTTCAGAAAGAATCATCATCATTGCCGCAACTTTTTCAACCCCCTTTTCTTTTTCGATAACTTCCAAAACAGGCCTTAAGGTAGAAACATAATTTTTAGAAAAACCGATGATCAATCCATCTGTATCGCCATGCTTCAACATGAGCGGTCCAAAGTAATCTCTCTGGCGAACATATCTTTTTGCTTTGTACTCATTCATCCCTTTTCTCTGACGAAGTTTCCAAAGTGTTTCCCTGTATTTTTTTCTGTTTTCTTTCTGGTCATCGTCGGTAGGATCAATAATCGGGACGTCAATATCGATTCCGAAACGCTCCATCTGTTCTTTGACATATTTTTTATCTCCCAGAAGAATCGGGTAAGCAATTCCTTCTTCGTAAAGAATCTGAGCTGCTTTCAAGACGTTATATTCTTCAGCATTGCCCAAAGTAATTCTCTTAGGATTTGCTTTAGCGCGGTTCTGCATCATTCTCACTAATTTCTCGTCTCTTCCCATCCTGTCAAGAAGCTGAGTTTCGTATTCATCAAAATCAGCAATAGCTTTTCTTGCGATTCCACTGTCAATAGCAGCTTTCGCCACTGCGCTTGACACTTTTGTAATCAATCGGTTGTCAAATGGTTTCGGAATAAAATACTCTCGTCCGAACTGCAGATTCTGAACATTATAGGCTAAAATAACGGCTTCAGGTACAGGTTCTTTAGCCAGATTGGCAATCGCGTGAACGGCAGCCAGTTTCATTTCTTCATTAATACCTTTTGCCTGCACGTCCAATGCACCACGGAATATATACGGGAAACCTAAAACGTTGTTGACCTGATTAGGATAATCACTTCTCCCTGTAGCCATAATGACATCTTTTCTCGTCTCCATTGCAAGGTCGTAAGCAATCTCAGGATCCGGATTTGCCAGCGCAAAAACGATAGGATTATCTGCCATGCTGCTTAACATGTCAGGGGTCATCACGTTCCCTTTTGATAAACCTATGAAAACGTCTGAACCTTTTACAGCGTCCTCTAATGTTTCAAGTTCTGTATTCGCTACAAAATCTATTTTTTCAGGTGTAAGGTTTTCTCTTTTATGATTGATAACCCCTTTGCTGTCGCACATCAGGACATTCTCTCTTTTTAAACCTAAAGAAATATAAAGATTGGTACATGCAACTGCAGCTGCTCCTGCTCCGTTGACCACCATTTTTACTTCTTCAATATTTTTGTTGGCAATCTGAAGTGCGTTGATCAATGCAGCAGCTGAAATAATTGCGGTTCCGTGCTGATCATCATGCATCAAAGGAATATCCAGTTCCTCTTTTAATTTTTGTTCGATATAAAAAGCTTCAGGAGCTTTGATATCTTCAAGGTTAATCCCTCCGAAAGTTGGTGCTATACCTTTTACAATCTGGATAAATTTATCCGGATCCTTTTCATCAATTTCAATATCAAAGACATTGATATCAGCAAAAATTTTAAACAACAGACCTTTCCCCTCCATCACAGGTTTCGAAGCTTCAGCCCCGATATCCCCTAAACCAAGTACCGCTGTTCCGTTTGAGATTACAGCAACAAGATTTCCTTTTCCTGTATAATCATATACTGTTTCAGGATTATGATGTATCTCCATACAGGGTACTGCAACACCCGGAGAATATGCCAAAGACAAATCCCTCTGCGAAGAGTGCGGCTTTGAAGGAATGACTTCAATTTTGCCTTTTGGTTCTGCCTTATGATAATCTAATGCAGCCTGATTGAAATTTTTTTCGTCGCGGTGAGTTTTATTCGACATAGAATTTTATGTTTTTTTATAGTATATATTTAATATGGTAGTTCACTAAACTTTCAATAGGCTTCTGCACAACGTGTCCCACATTTAACTGAAGTTCTGAAGCTACAGAACGTAGAATATTTTCGTAATAGTAAGCGATTGACCCGATAAAATTAATCTCTGACATTTTGGATTCCTCATATGGAACAACCTGATATTCGAAGAAATTTTTCATTTCCTCGGAAACCATCTGTATAAAATAAGGATGCTCTTTTCTCTCAACGACGAATTTATTGAAATCTGCAAGAAAAGCATTGGGTCTTGTACTGTGATACATATTTTTCAACGCCTCATCGATTGTCAGATGATAGGAATCTTCAAATTCTTTATGAAGATCCTGAGGAAGTTTCTGCATAAAATACCGCCGTACGAGCTGTTTTCCAATAGCACTTCCACTTCCTTCGTCACCCATTAGAATACCAAGTGAAGGAAGTTTTATTTTTAAATTCTCTCCATCAAAAAAACACGAGTTAGATCCGGTTCCCATAATACAGATAATGGCTGGCTTACCATTATAAGCCGCATAGGCTGCCGCAGCAAGATCTTCTCTGACACTGATGGCTGCATTGATAAAAACTCTTCCCAATTCGTTTTTGATCGTTTCACAGTTTTGTTGAATACCACAACCTGAACCATAAAAATAAATCTTGGTGATTGAATTTTTGACGGACGTTAAACTTATATTTTTTTCGATTTCAGGAACAATGAGTTCTCTGCTGATAAAATTGGGATTGAAACCAATGGTTTCAGTTTTTAAGAAAACATTTTTAAATTCATCTAATATTACCCAGTCTGATTTTGTAGAACCACTATCAACAATAGCAACCATAATTCTTATTTAAGAGTGCTAAATTATGAATTTATCTTTAAATAGCCTGTACAAACAGATGCCGAAACCCCGGTTAATGATTAAGCTCAGCTTTTGATTTCGGTTTTATTTTGGTTAAACTGTATTAGCCAGTCTTCTATCTCTTCTTCAAGGTAGGATGTCTGCATCACCATAGCATTAATAAAGTCGTCGGGAATAGGATCTCCCTCTTTGTTTTCTAGATTCCAAAGCTCATCTGACATATTTTCATATTCTGAATAGACTCTCTTAAAACGTGTATTCTCTTTTTCCAAGGCTTCGATATTTTTTTGCTGAAGCTGAAATTTCCTGTATTTGTTTTGATATTTCATACAAATATTTGATTTTTTTTAATGTGTGAAAATTGAGTAATGCCTCCCAATCACTTAATACAAGATAGAAAACCCACAACAGAATGAGTTGAAAATGAATTTAGTATCAGGTAGATTTGTTTCTTTCTGAAAATTAAATTTAGATATTATTTTTAAACGAAAAAAAAAATTAACAACTTTTTTCACTGTTTAACATATAGTTATAAATTTGCATATTACTAAATTACATGAGAGAACTAATACTGCGCTACAGACAAGTCCTTTTTTTCATCCTTGCCGGCGGACTGAGTGCCATTGTAGAAATTGGGAGTTTTAAGATCTTCAGCACTTATCTTCCACAGATATTTTCTCAGGAACAGAATTTTCACGGCATCCACTATCCCCTAAGTAATATTTTCTCGACGAGTTGCGGAATTCTCTCCAACTACTTTTTGAGTATATGGTTTGTTTTTGAGAGAGGGAAGTATTCAAAAAAAAGGGAATTTATATATTTCATGGGAGTATCGTTCGTGTCTACCTTATTAAGCTTATTTTTTTTCCAGATATTTTACAGCTTCATATTTAAGGAGAATATTGATTTAATTTTTTATACCTTGAGTCCGGAAATGACCAGCAAAATCTCAGCGATTCTGCTCGTTTCCATTCTTAACTATTCTGTAAAGAAAAAAGTAATTTTTAACGGTTGATTTGTGGTAAAAATTTTAAATTATTTCTGGAGGTTCTGGCTGGTTGTTCTGGCATTTTTGCTGACCATTATTTTAGGACTGCCCGTTTACCTGTTTTCTCTGAATAAAAAAACCTATAAATATGCGTATATCTTTATACGAATTTGGTGTTACGGAGTTTTCTACGGTATGGGAATGCGATATGAACTGATCAGCCTTACTGATAAAAAGATAGATAAAAACACACAGTATGTTGTCATTTCCAATCATACTTCGATTATGGACATCATGTTGCCCTGCATTCTTTTTCCAAATCATCCTCTCTGTTACGTTGGAAAGATAGAACTGGTCAAAATACCTATTTTCGGAACAATATATAAAAGAATCTGTGTGATGGTAGACCGGAGCAGCCCAAGAAGCCGGGCTGATGTTTACCGCAGATGTGCCGAAAAAATGGAAGAAGGGAACAGTATTGTAATTTTTCCAGAAGGTGGTGTTCCTGATGATACTTCTGTTATTCTTGATCAATTCAAAGACGGCGCATTTACTTTATCTTCAAAACACCATTCTCCGATCGCAGTATTTACTTTCATCGGTCTGAAAGAAATGTTCCCTTTTGAGCATTCTAAAGGTTTTCCAGGTAAAGTTAAGGTTTATTTCAATGATATTCTGGAACCTGAAGCATCTCCGAAAGATTTAAAATCATCATCTTTCGAGGCCATAAAAAAAACGTTAACAGATCTCGGTTAATCGTAGAAAAAAATTATATTTGTTGTTAAGATTTTTTTAAAAACAAATATGTCTAAAACAACTCAACCAACTAATTATCCAGCACTTTATACACTTATATTGGTGTTTTTTTTCTGGGGTTTTATTGCAGCAGGGAACAGCATTTTTATTCCGTTCTGTAAAAACTATTTTTCTCTCGACCAGTTTCAGTCACAGCTGATCGATTTTGCTTTTTACACTGCATATTTTCTCGGAGCATTACTGCTTTTTATCTTCAGTACAATAAAAGGTATTGATATTATAGGAAAATGGGGGTATAAAAAAAGTATAGTCTATGGACTTTTACTTTCAGCAGTAGGAGCTGCAATTATGATTATAGCCGTAAAAAGTAACGTGTATTACGGAATGCTTATCGGTTTGTTTGTTGTAGCATTAGGTTTTTCTATTCAACAAACTGCAGCAAACCCTTTCGCTGTTTTACTGGGTGATCCCAAAACAGGAACCAGCAGACAGAATCTTGCAGGAGGTGTAAACTCTTTCGGTACTTCTATCGGCCCGATCATTGTAGGTCTGGCACTTTTTGGAACGACAGCTACAGTAGATGATGATCAGATAAAAAATTTAGCACTTGATAAGGTAATTTTACTTTACACTGCAGTAGGAGCATTATTTTTAATTGCAGCCGGAATTTTTTATTTTTCTAAAAAACTACCCGCAGGAATTTCCACAGAACCGATGGAAAAAGCAGGAAAGGCAAGAAAAAATTTAATCGCAATGACCGCTTTGGTTATTCTTTGTTTTATTCCGGTTTTTGCAAGTTACAATTCTGACGCTGCAAAAAAGATTGAAGTACTCAACTACGATATAACAGCTTTAGATAACAGCAAAAAAACTGAAACTGATGTTGCTGCCATACAGACTATTCAAAAAAATATTGATACTAAAAAAGCAGAGCTTCAGGAAGTAAAACATCCTTTGGAAAAAACGAGAATGTACTATTTAGGAGGTGCATTGTTAGCAGTAGTTTTATGTTTGGTCTATGCCAACACCAGTTCTAAGAAAAACCCGGAAGGATGGGGCGCTATGAAATATCCGCAGCTTGTTCTGGGCATGCTTGCCATTCTTGCTTATGTAGGAGTAGAAGTTGCTATCGGGAGTAATTTGGGAGAGCTTTTGAGTTTACCTGAATTTGGAGATCATCAGTCTTCTGATTTAGCACCTTATATTTCTATGTATTGGGGAAGCTTAATGATTGGCAGATGGACTGGTGCAATCAGTGTTTTTAACCTCAACAAACAACAACAGATGATTGCGACCATTATTGTTCCGTTTATAGCATTTTTTGTTATTATAGGTATTAATATTATTGCGCAAAAAGATATGTCGCATCTATATTACTACGCAATATGTATTGTAATTCAGGTAATTTTATTCTTGGTAAGTAAAAATAAACCTGCATTAACCTTGATTATATTCGGTCTTTTTGGTGTCACTGCTATGATCGTAGGTTTGCTTACGACAGGAAATATTGCTATTTACGCATTTCTTTCAGGCGGTTTAGCCTGTAGTATTATGTGGCCATCGATTTTTACTCTGGCAATTACCGGGTTAGGAAAGTATACTGCTCAGGGTTCGGCATTTTTAGTTATGATGATTTTGGGAGGAGGTATTATTCCGCCATTGCAGGGGAAACTTTCTGATATTATAGGAATTCACAGTTCATATATTATTCCGGTACTTTGTTTTGCGTACATTACTGTTTTTGCTTACATGGCAAGAAAAGCTTTGAGTAATCAGGGAATCAATGTTGATATTTTAGAATCTGAAAATGCACATTAATCCATCAAAAACATATCAGAAAAAGAAATTTTGGGCAACTGTATTAGTTGTCCAAATTCTTTTGTTTTTTTCTTTTTCGAAGCTTAAATTTACAGTTTCTGCTTTTGATTTTTTTTTTGAAATTCAAAAGAAGGCTCATCAGTTTCTATTTTCGGGGATTCCGTTTTCAGCAGGAGATGTATTGTACATTTTGTCAGGCGTTGTTTTTTTATATTTGATTATCAGATGTTTTAAAAAAAAAACCAGAAATGCATCATTTTTAAAATTATTGATTCTGATCAACATCTTTTACTTTCTATATCAGATTTTTTGGGGAATGCTTTATTTCCATAAACCTATTATTTCAAAATTTCCTGAGACCAAAATCACATTAGATAAGAGAAAAAATTTAGCTTTAAAATATCTTGAAAAATGCAGACATACAAGATTGCTTGTCCATGAAAATAAGCAGGGCGTTTTTACTGTTACAAGCTTAAAAAATATTCAGAATGAGATACTCAGTAGGCAAAAGAAAATCCCATCTTATATTTCTGATAAAAAAACGGATGAAATAAACTCTTTTAAGCCAAGCCTGTTTAAAAGCTTCATGAGTTTTACAGGTATTTTAGGATATTATAATCCATTCACTGCGGAAGCCCAATACAATGCAGAGTTACCTTCTTCTTATCTGCCTTTTACATTAGCTCACGAAAGCTCTCACCAGCTCGGGTTTGCCAGGGAACAGGAAGCTAATTTCATTGGTTATCTGACAGGCATTAATTCAACTAACCCGGAACTGAGATATAGTACAGAATATTTCACATTAAAAAGTCTTCTTAACTCTATTCTTTATGAAGATGAAAAGTTCGTTGAGACAGCACTTAAAAATTATTCTGATGGGATGAAAAGAGACCGTGCTTTCGAAAAGAAATTTGCTGATAGGCATAAGGGCTGGCTTAATGATTTTTTTGGATTTACCAACAATCTCTTCCTCAAAAGCAATCAGCAGGAAGGTGCTGTCACCTATTCTTATTTTATTGATTTGCTGGTGAGATATGAGAATCACTAATCACATGCAAAAAAAAGAATCGTATCAGGCGATACGATTCTAAAAACACAAATGATGAAAAAAAATTTATTACCTTGACTTGTTCCCTCATTCAAGGCTCTGTAAAAATACAACAATATTTTAAATTTCAAAATCACACGCTCTCTTTTTATTAAATTTTAAGAAAACTTTATGATCTTATCATTTAGCAGTATTGATGAACCAGATCAAATTACTTAAGTAATCAATTAACAACCTGATTATCAACATTAAAAGCGGAAGATAATAAAATCATCTTATTCCATACCATCAAAAGAAAATATATAGCCATTCATTTTTTGATGAACAATATCAAATTGATCAGTCATCAATGCTCTTGCTTTGTTATATTGATAATCAATACTCTGTCGAATAAGAAAAAGTGAGTCTGCCTAAAAGTTGGGCAGCTTTTTTTCCGTCAATTTCTTTCGTATCTCATCCGGGAAGCATACTTTAATTTTCAATTCTAAAGTCCTAAGTATAAATACGCAAATAAAAAATTCAGTATTAAAACTGTGATATACAATCTCTTAACGCTGTAGATTTACATCGTAATATTACAGAAACAGTGGAGATTAGAAACCACTTTAAAAACGGGGCGGATTCTGAAAAGCCAAACGAGTAAGAAAACTAAAAACTAAAAAACTATGTCAGAATTTAATTTTAGCTAAGAAGCTATCTCACACGCATTACAAGCAGCAAAAAGATCACAAGAAGACAGTCAGGCAAATCGTTCATCCGGAGCAGAATCGGATTTAAGTATAGCCAATGCCAATGCAAAATCAGACGTTTCATAATTAACAGATATTCAGCTTATTTTTTTAAAAATACTAATAAAAAAATTAAAATGTAAAATTGATATTTTTTACAAGTTTTTAACATAATATAATATTATGTTATTATCCTAAAATATTATGAATACGATTAAGATAGAAAACTTATTTCTATTCGTAATCTTTTCGTAATCTATGTAAAGTTTATTATCTGTACTACAAATACCTACAAACAATAAATTCTGCTGACGAAATTTTTATAAAAATATATTCTTTCCTTCGAAATTGTTGTACCTATGTTGTACCTAAATAGAAAAGGGTTGTAAAATATTTTCTTACAACCCTTTATGAGTAGCGAAGACGGGAATTGAACCCGTGACCTCAGGGTTATGAATCCTGCGCTCTAACCGACTGAGCTACCTCGCCTTTTTGGTGGTGCAAATATATAAAATATTTAACATCTACCAAAATTATTTTAAATTTAAATAAGTCAAAACATCACCTACATGCTCTGGCTTATTGATAATCTTATTGTTAGCATCTAAAATAAAATAGGTAGGAGTAGCATGAATATTATACGTATCCGCATAAGAACTGTTCCATCCTCTCAATTCCGAATCGTTGATCCACGGAAACGCTGCAATTTTACTGGTATATGCATCTTTTTCCAAATCTAAGGACAGTCCGATTACCTGGATATTTTTTGCTTTCATTTCATTATACTTTTCAAGAAGCTTGGGAAGTTCGCTCTCGCAGTGTGAACATGAGGATGACCAGAATACAATGACTTTTTTATCTGCTTTTACATCTGCAATTGATTTAGCGGTTGTATTAACTGCTGACTGAAATTTGTAATTTGGAAATACAGCTCCTATTTCTACATTTGCGTTTGACTTTAAAGTGGATGCCAGCCTATCTGTAATGGTACATTTAAGGTTTTTCGCAAGAGTAAGATATTTATTTTTAAACTCTGTCATATCATAGACATCAAAGATATCGATGAGTTCAGATAGAACAGTCTGTCCACGGGGCGTCTCAACCTTTAACCGGTCTAATAACTTATCAACTGACTGCCCAACATTATTATTTCCACCATTATTCAGAAAAGACACTAAAATCGGTCTTATTAATGAAGAGGACTCAAGCATATCATTCGACTTATCAAAGAACTCAATTACTTCTTCCTGACTGGTTTTTTTTGCAGGATTGTTTGATAAAAATTTAGAATAATTGGTATTATAATAAGATATGAATGGATGTTTGGAAATGTCTGTCGCATCAGCCCCTGAAAGTTTTCCGATTTCAGTATTCAGTGCTTTTCCAAAATCTGTAGTATCCTTATAATACTCTTTGATCTGAGTTAATGCAGGAAGGATAAGCTCTTTCTTTTGAGACGATTCCTGGATACTACTCATTAACTGATTCGCTTCATCAAGATAAATAATGTTTTTAACTTTATTATTTTGTGTTTCCAGCTTTATACTTACATCTTTATTTTCGCTGATGAAAGTGATGCTGTTATTGGTATTCGGAAAATAGATTTTCATCATCCCCGAATAGTTTTTAGGATATTTAAAATTCCATGAATTATTTTTGTTCTGTTCTTTGGTAACAATAATATCTTTTGAACCGTTAAGCGTGTATAAAATAGCTTCTTTTTCTTTGAAATCTGCAGGTGTCTGAATGTTTACAGTAAACTGTGCCTGCATTGAGCACGCAAACAACATTCCGGATACTAAGAATATCTTTTTCATAGATAGATGTAAATCATTTTTAATTAAAAAATCAGACAGTTATACTTATTCTTAAAAGAACATAACTGCCGACTTCATCCTGTAAAAATAAAAAAACTCCCTGACTAATCAGGAAGTTTAGAATATTTTAATAAAATTTTTATATTTTTTGAGTCTTGTATTTTTTTGCAAAATAAACAATCATTAAAATTGCGGCAATTGCTAAAACATATACATACATGTCAACAGGGATCGAGGGGCTTCCTGTACCGTTACCACCCTGACCACCTGGCTGAGGGGTTGGGGCCGGCGGCAACTGTGCATTTACAACGTAAATTGCAAAGACCGTTACAAAGGTCAATAATTTGTTAGTCATTTTCATATTTGTGATTATTTTAAGATTTTAGCATTTACTATTTCTCCATTATCAGCCACAATCTTAACTAAATAAGAATTTTTAAGAGCACTATCCAATTCAATTACAAAATCTCTCGACGTGGTAACATCTTTTTGAGCTATTAATAATTTCCCACTCATATCAAAAACCTGAATATCTGCTTTTTTCCAATTAGGATCAAATCGAACGATATAATTAGTGATTGCAGGATTATATACAACCATAGTTCTGGACGGCTTCTTAACATCCTGAGTACTTAAAACACTGGCAGGTTGTCCATAATACAGATCATATTCACCACCTAAAATCGGCACAACAGCATCCTGTTTAGCTTCCTGCAGGATTCCGTTTGGACCTTTAAAATAAAAACCAGTCCCTGAAGAGAGCACATGGGTGTCGGCAGGAACCAATTCTGCATTTTCTCTTATTTCAAATTTATAAGAGACAGCTTTATTATTTACTCCAAAATCATAATTGGCCAATTTAATATTTTTACCTGAAAAATTATTTTCATTAGCTTCATTGATATATAACCAGTAAGAAGAAGTATAGTTTAAATCATATCCTCCATTTGGATTTTCCTCAAATGTTCCAATGATACTTCCTCCTGCATTACCGGCCTGAACAGACGTGTTTGCGTCAGCCTGATGACCTGTTGTAGCATTAGGAGAAACTACATAATATGTTCTTGCAAGTTCATTGCCCGCAGCATCCAATGCAATTACGCCTAATTGCTTTACGCTACCTGTATAATTAGATGTAGTATTCGTATTTTTAAGGGCTGTTACGGAGTATGGTGTCCCTGCAGCTCTGGAAACATTGCTGAATCTTCTTAACGTATTAAAATTCAGCGTTTGAGATGTGTTGTTACGTAATTTTATTACAAAAGCCTGCATGGGTTTAATAGAAATTGTAACATCACCTACCGGAACATTGGTCGATGGATCAAAAGTAACAGTCAAAGGGCTGGTAGCATAGGTAGTACCCGTTGATGTAGTGACTATTGCTCCCGGATCATAGGTAATACCCCAAATATTGGCAACAGCATTTCCATCACCTGGACTTCCTGCTTCTGTATACCCTATTCTTGCCATATCCAGGTTGGTAAAAAATGGATTTCCAAACTGGTACATATTTCTACCATAGTTTCCATTCCATGCACCTGCACCTGCTGTAGTCTCTAAATTATCCTGAAGATAGGTATTATATTTCTCATTATACTGGTTGAGTGCATTTCCACCGCCTCCAAATGAGATACCTGCACCGGCACCGGCGAGAGTTACAGGAGCAAAAGTTGCATACGGCCTGCCATTCAAAGTAAAAACACTTCCTGTAGCAGTCGGCGCTATCGTAGGCATATTTGCAGGAGGCTGATCAGTATTAAGATTATTATTCTTAGAGCCTAACATGTAATAACCAGTGGGATCAAGAGTAAGAGTAGCAAGATTTGTGTAGTGATTAGAAACAACTGCTGCATTATTCCATTTCAGAATTTCATTCTGACTGAATCTTGCCGTAGTAAATGTCTTTCCAAATTCAGCACTCAAAGTAGTCACGGCTTTACCGGAAAACGGAAGTGCGATCTGTTGAAAATAACTGCCATTACCCTGTCTTTTTGCTCTGAACTCTTTACTTACAATAGCATTATCCAAAGAAGTCTGGGCAAAACCGTTAATGTATAACTGGCCGTAACTTGCATAATTTGTAAGATCATTCAGTCTGATAACGATATTTCCGCCGTCTAATTTTGGAACAGCCCCTGTAGCAGTAGTAATTGTTCTGACAACATCGGTAGAATTATTACCTTCGATCATTAAATTACCGTGTAAATCAATATTACCCGAACCACGTGTCTGCAGTCCCCCACCATTATAAACGAGGGTACCAGTGCTTACGTACATTTTAGCTGTGTCATCTACGTGAAGTAGAACCTGCGCCTGAACAGAATTAACGATAGCTAAAAGTCCTATAGCTAATAAATTTTTTTTCATTGTATATTATTTTTGTGTGTTAATACAATTTTCACCGACAAAGATATAATTTTTTTTGAAAAAAAATATCATATCGTCTTATTAATCAAAATATTCTCATCCGTTAATGTGATTTCTTCATCTTCTCCGATCGAAAACATATAGTCTTCCAATACTTTTTCGGTAGTTCCTCTTAAACCTCTGGCTCCCAAACCTTTTTCCATAGTTTCATCTACAATTTTATCTATTGAGCTGCTCGTAAAAATAAGCTTTGTACCGTCCATTTTGAACAATTCGACGAATTGATTGGTAATAGAATTCTTAGGCTCGGTCATGATTCTTACCATTGTTTCCTTGGTGAGTTTTTCCAAATATGTAATGATAGGAAATCTTCCCAAAAGTTCAGGAATCAGTCCAAAAGTACGAAGGTCAATTGCATTAATATTTGTTAACACATAATCATCTTCTCCAACTTTATTTATTTTTTCTGCACTGAAACCGATAGCCTGCTTGTTCATTCGTCTTTCAATAATCTCCTTAATACCATCGAAAGCGCCACCTGCAATAAAAAGAATATTCTGAGTATTTACCTGAATATATTTCTGATCCGGATGCTTTCTACCTCCCTGTGGCGGAACATTCACAATACTTCCTTCCAAAAGCTTCAATAGTCCCTGCTGTACTCCTTCACCTGAAACATCCCTTGTTATACTTGGATTATCAGATTTTCTTGCGATTTTATCGATCTCATCAATAAATACGATTCCTTTCTCTGCTTTTTCAACATCGTAATCTGCGACCATCAGAAGTCTAGACAGGATGCTTTCAACATCTTCACCTACATAACCTGCTTCTGTTAAAATCGTAGCATCAACAATACAGAACGGAACATTAAGCTCTTTAGCAATTGTTTTTGCCAATAAGGTCTTACCGGTTCCCGTTTCACCAATCATGATGATATTCGATTTTTCCAGTTCAACTTCCCTGTTCTCGTCTTTTGCGTGCAACAATCTTTTATAATGATTGTAAACAGCGATTGACAGTTGTTTTTTTGCCTGATCCTGACCAATCACGTACTGATCAAGGAATTCTTTTATTTGCTTGGGTTTTTTTAATTCATCAATAGACTCTGCTGGAGAATATCCGGTAGGAGAAACACTCTCTTTAACGATAGAATGTGCCTGCTCGATGCAGTTTTCGCAAATATATCCGTTTTGTCCTGAGACTAACATTTGCACTTCATTTCTTTTCTTGCCACAGAAAGAACATTGGTTTGCATTCATTTTAATATAAAATATAAGTAAAGAAAATCGTAAAAAATTTCTCTTTTACGATCTCTTGTTTTGTTAAGAATTAATGATTGAATTTTGAATTTCTGTATATTCTTCTACAGACAATTTCAGGCGCTCGTTTTTAAAATTCATATCCTCTACTTTTTGTAAGGGAATAAGATGAATATGAGCGTGAGGGACTTCTAACCCTACGACAGCGACTCCTATTCTTATGCACGGGACTGCATTTTTGACTTTTTTAGCAACTTCCTGGGCGAATCCCCAAAGGTTTTTATAGTCATCATTTTCAAGATCAAAAATCAGATCAACTTCTTTTTTTGGAACCACCAGTGTATGACCTTTTACCAAAGGCATTGCATCTAAAAAGGCAATGAAATCATCATTTTCCGCAATGATATATGCGGAAATTTCTCCGTTGATGATTTTTGTGAATATTGAGCTCATTTTTTCTGAAATTATAATTTTACGATGATGTTGACTAATTACAATGTAATTTCCAACACTTCAAATGACAATTTATTTCCATTTGGCAAAACTATTTCTGCTGTCTCACCAATTACTTTGCCTAATAAGCCTTTTGCGATAGGTGTATTCACTGAGATCTTTCCTGTTTTGAGATCACTTTCGTTATCAGGAACCAATTTAAAAACCTGCTCTTTCTTAGTGTCATTATTCATCAGCCTCACAGTAGTCAATATAGAAACTTTTGACGTATCCAACTGAGTTTCGTCTATCACTTTAGAAGTGGTAACAATATCTTTCAATTTAGAAATTCTCATTTCCAACATTCCCTGAGCTTCTTTGGCTGCATCATATTCAGCATTTTCAGACAAATCGCCTTTATCTCTTGCTTCTGCAATCTGTTGAGTAATTTTTGGTCTCTCTATCTTTTCCAATTGCTCAAGCTCGGCTTTCATTTTATCTAATCCTTCCTTAGTTACATAGCTCGCCATAATCTTAAAATTTTGTTTTAGTATAAAAAAATTATCCGACATTTGTCGGACAATGTTTTTGCGTGTTAATCGTTATTGTTTTACAAATATATAAAAATTTATATTCAAATGAAAAAAACTTCCTCAATCATATCATTTTTCATCTTGTTGACTTTCAGTTTATTAAACATAAACTCATGCGGCAGCCGTGAAGATACGGTAAGCTGTTTCCCCAACTCTCCAATCAATGTAAGTTTAAACCTGAACAGCCCTTTATACAACAACCTCAACTTCGTCGGACAGCCTATTTATATTGACGAACAACAATCAGGAACAAGAGGACTTATCGTTGTAAGAACCGGCGACAGCCCCGCTTCTTTTAAGGTCTATGACAGAAACGCTCCACATCTGTGTCCTGACAACAATACCACATTGGAAATCAAAGACAATATCAGCATTCTCTGCCCTAAAGATAACGCAACGTGGATATTGATCACCGGTCAGCCAACAGCTGTTTCTTCGGTTCCTCCAAAGACTTATTTCTGGAATTATGATGCGGGATCTAAAAATTTAAATATTTATAATTAAATGAAGGTTGTAATTCAAAGAGCCTCTGAAGCCAATGTAAAAGTGGACGGAACCATTGTCGGAGAAATCGGAAAAGGATTAGTACTTCTTATCGGGATTGATGAACAGGACGAAAAACCTGATGCTGACTGGCTGATTAATAAAATTTTAAATCTCAGAATTTTCGGAGACGAAAATGAAAAACTCAATTTATCAGTAAAAGACATTTCAGCAGACATCCTCTGTATCAGCCAATTTACCCTGATTGCTGATTATAAAAAAGGAAACCGCCCCTCATTTATCAAAGCAGCAAACCCCGAAAAAGCCATTCCTCTGTTTGAATACTTTAAAGAAGAAATAGCAAGATCAGGTCTGAAAACTAAAAGTGGAATTTTCGGAGCAGATATGAAGGTTTCTTTAATCAACGACGGCCCGGTGACGATTGTTATGGATTCTATTACAAAAATTTAGATTTCTGACTTGCATAATTACCGTAGGTAAAACCTATGTAAACGGTTACGATTTCTCAACCTGATCTAATATCTTTCATACAACGACAAATGCTTTCTGTAAAAGAAAGCATTTGTCGTTGTATGCTGATGATTCATTTATCTTACCGGTACACTGCTGAAGTTCAGGGCTACTTTAAGATTCATATCGGAACTCGTCTGGTTTTTTAATTCGTAGACTGTTCTTACAGTGACTCCTGTACTTTTTACAACCTCATCTAAAAATCCTGTTTCACTGTTCAGATCCAGATTAAGGCTTGTAGAATTTGATGAAATCCCTGACCTTGAAGCCACCAGCCTTTCTCCTGTTCCACTGGATGATATATATATCTTTACAGATTTAAGAGCACTGAGATTTCCTCCCACAGGGGAAACCACTGATATTTTCGCATCTGCAATTCTCACATCTTTGATCTGAGCATTATTGTTGCCGCCAAACCATGTCTGAACATTTGTTGCTGTTGCTGTTGAAGAAACTTCTTTATCTGCAGGAACTCCTGTGGATACTAAAACATTTGCTGTATACGGAAAAGTGTTTTGTACCAGAGACTGTACTGCACCGCAACTTATCATTGCTGCAGAAGCTATCATTGCTATTGGAAATATTTTTTTCATTATTCGAAAATTATTGTATTAAAATTAGATTAAATGGTCGATCCATAATTTTGATAAAGATCATTAAATAACGGCGATTTTGCATTCATATTTTGCAGTTTCGATTATTCATCAAAAGCAATCTACTCTACTGTGACAGAAAAGTTCCCTTTTGTTTTGCCATCTGCCATATTATTTTTGCCGATAATCAGCCAAACCTCACCGGATGTGGGAACATCATAAGTGATTTCCCTTGAAAAAGGACCATCCATTTTCCCGTCAGGCAGCTTTATCTGATTAAATCTTATATTAAAATCCTGCTGTCCGGTTGCTATCTTTGCTGTAATTTTTGATTTATTAAAATTGCCTATTTTTAAAATCAACTTGTCATGTTTATCTGTAAATTCCTCGCCAATTGTGAAGGGAAGACGTTCACCGTCAGCCATTCGTATAATCACCCTGTCCTTTTCTTCTCTCATCACTCCGGTTCTCAATACTTCCTTTGTCGCGGGTGCATTGTTTATTACAGAATCTTTCATTTTCAATGAAACAGAATCAGACCCTGCTGACAGAGCTGGCTGCTCACTTACGATAACAGAATCTTTATTTGCTGTATCTGAAATAGAGGCCTCTTTTTTACATGATAAAATCATTAGGGGTATGATTAATAAAACTGATTTTTTCATTTGATATATTTTTTAATGGTCTAAAAATCACTGCAGGCAAAATATTATTGTGTTATGGTATCATAATACAATATTTTTGATAGCAGCGTTTTGGATTTTTCAATTTTTACTTTTTCCAGAATTTCCTTTTTCATCTTCTGACTGTTTTTCTTCTGAGCATATTCCATCAGATATTTTTCACCAAAATTCACTGATTTCAGATGATAACTGAAGTCAAAGTTATTTCTTTTTAGATTTTGAGAGGTGATCATTCCGCCCCAATTGATGTAACTGCATGCTAAAACTGTTCCATAAAAATACCATATCAAAGCATTAAAAAGGTAGACATTCTTTTTCTTCATCTGAATTTTTATGAAAGTCATGATCAGACCCATCAATGACAAAATGAGAAAAGCATAAACTCCAAGACGTTTATAAGTAAAACCGTAACTGGCAATATATTCTGTATTTTTCAACATCGCAGAAATGACAAGGACAGCATTGAAAGCAATCCAAATCTTTGCTAAAACTTTCATTAGACCTGCTTTTGGATCAAAATTAAAATTTGATTTAAAGTAAAACATGATCACGAGAATAGCCATGACGATGGACATGATAACAGCACCTACTCTTTCATGAGTTTCTTCAGAAAGCTTATTCGGAGTTTTCACAGTTTCGTAAAACTGTTCATAATTAAATGTAATGATAAAAAACAGAAGAAGAATGTTTAAACAGAAGAAAGAAATAATTCCGCTCATCCGCTCAGAATTTAAATCTAAAAAAGAATAAGTCGGCTCTTGAATTTTATCTTTATATTGAAAATCATTCCCAAGAATATGATTTTGTTTGTAGATAAGTTTCTCTACAGCATAGTTCCAATAATTAAAAGCTATAAAAAATCCTAAAAGGGAAATACAGAGCAACTGCCAAAGGTCAACATCTAGCTCATAATCTGTAAAAAGGCCTGCAAAATGATCACTGCCGGCAGAATAAATCCCGAAAAATACTGAAACGAAAAAGAGAGGTATAAAAATAAATGCAACTGTTTTCTGCCAAAGTCCGGATATATTTTGTTTTGGAAGCCACCGGTCAACATTGACAACTCTGCAGACAAATGTAAAACAGTTGACTACGAATACAGGGATCAGTAAAAGAATTCTCATTTTTCTTTCTCTTGAACGGTAAGAAAGCAGTAAAAGTGAAATTACAACTGCCAGAAATGAGGCAAAATCTCCGTACCATGCAAAAGCCATCCCCGAAAACACACTGGTTACCATAAGAACAGTAAATTGTTTTGTCCTGTTGTTTACCGGAGTTTTAAAGAAGGTCAGCACAGCATATACGGTTGTTAAAATTCCGAGGTTAATCCCGAGATTTTCATTGTAAAAAAGTACAGCAAATAAGGCAGTTGTAAAAAATATATAGTGATGTGTTTTCATGTGTAAAATTTTTGAATTTAATATTCTGTAATAAGAGACTTTCAGCGGTTAAGTAAGGCCTGTACTAGTACAAAACCGAAGTTTCTTTTTTACGGATGAAGTCTTTAAGATGATCAAAATTTTGCCAGAGTAGCTCTTCAAAATCCCAGTAATGAAAGGCTTTCATGTCCTTACCTTTACGGTAGGAATTCAGATATATTTTATAATATTCAGGAAAAACAATGGTTCCTAAAGTGAGAACACCCAAAAGATAGGCACTTCGTTTTCCATTGCCAAAAAGCAGATACTGCATAGCAATTTCGTCCTGAATATTCGTTCCTAAACCGGTAATCAAATGGTAAACATCATGGTTTTCCATTTTAGGAATCATTCTGAAGCCATGGGTATGATAAAATTCACCTAATGTTCTTCCCAATGAATCCTGATCGAAACTCAGCAGCTGCTTTTCATTGAACTGCCATTGCCGTTTTTTCTTTTTAAAATATTTCCTGTACTGTTTCTGTGAATTTTCGTACATAAAAATGATAAAGCGGATGCGTAAATTTGTCATACTTAAATATTTAATAGTGAGATTCCGATATAGAAATAGATAATTGCAACTGGAATATTGATACAGATTATTGCCGATGCTTTCATGCAAGTCTTAAGTTGTGATTTGTTGATTAAACCATACATTACCAAACTTAATATTGCTGACAAATTAATCAGTGTACCAAAAATCAGAAGTAGATAGCCTCCCAAGGCGAATTTATCATTCCTTAAAACTATATATCCGAAAAGGCTGATATTTCCTAGAATAAATGAGAGCCAAAAGAAAAACTTTCCAATTGAAATGATGTTTTTGTTATTCATTACCATTATTTAAGACTGAGTTAATGTAAAAACCGTTATTTCCGGACGAACCATAAATCTTACCTGATATGAATGTCCGATAGCGCGGTTGATGTAGAGCATTCTTCCGTCTTCAAGGTCAATTTCTCCGGAAACATATTTCCTGTTCTTTACCGGAAGAACCGGCGTGATCACTCCGGGAATCCTGCATTGCCCTCCGTGGGTATGGCCACTGAGGATCCATCCCTGGTAACCGTTCCAGACATCTAAATCACAGACATCGGGATTATGACAGAGAACCAGGTTTGCTTTTTCGGCATCATAATCTTTCATTACTTTCATCGGGTCAAAATTGGGTGACCACAAATCATCGAACCCGATGATATTTAATCCGTGAGATTCATTCTGTTCATTATTCAGCATGGTTACGCCACTGTACTGAAGAATTCTGCAGATTTTTTGAGACGAACCTAAATCTCCCCAGGCTTTGCCATAATCGTGATTGCCGAGGATTCCGAAAGTTCCCAATTTTCCGTAAATTGCTTCTGCCATCACCTTTTTTAAACTTTCATGATCTTCTGAAGTTCCGTGATTGACAAAATCTCCTGTGTACACAACAAAATCCGGATTAAAATATTGAGCTTTGCGGAAGGATTCAATCAGAAAATTCCAGTCAAAACGGTCTCCCACATGCAGGTCTGAGATCTGCATCAGGATCTTTCCTTCAAGATGTTCAGGTAAATTTTTAACGGGCAGTTTTCTTTGTACAAATTCTACCCAAAATGGCTCAATCTGCCATGAATAAAGAAGTGGCAAAGCTCCAACTGCCGAAAGCTGCAAAAGCCTTTTGAGGAAATTTTTTCTGGTCATGGTAAATGGTTGAAGTGTTTGTTTTTGATTTAATTTTGGATGATTAGGCCGATTGTGCACCTATTAATTGGATAAGAAATCAGCTCAATCTGCGGGAAATTATTTTTCTTGAATCATTTAGAAATAAAATTCCACTAGCTACCGGCGAACGGAGTTCCGAAAAGCCCAACTGCCAATTCCATCCAGACTAAAATAAGAATCACTGCAATGAAGAGACTGATTAAGATTTTAGAATTGCTGTTTTTGACGAGAATTGTCACCAAACTAATTAAGCCTGCAGTTCCAAAAAGCAGAATTGCTGCCACGAAAAAGTCAAATACTGACCAGTTCCAGCCTTCTACAAAAAGGTTTCCTAAAAATGCTGCCGTCAATAAGAAAGCCGGAACAGCAAAAATTGCTAACGTTGTTTGTTTTTGTGTCATCATTTTTGGTTAATTTTATTTTATAAAGTACTTTGTATTTCAAAGTTAATTTTCAAAAAAATATAATCTTTATCTGCCTATTAATTTTTCTAATGCATCTACATGTTCTGTAAAAGCTATTCTTCCTGACTGTGTTACACGGTATGAAGTCTTAGGTTTTTTGCCTACAAATTCTTTTTTCACTTCGATGTAACTTGCTTTTTCTAAAGCATTACTGTGGCTTGCCATATTTCCATCTGTGATTTCCAGAAGGTTTTTCATTTCAGAAAAATCAACCCAGTCGTTGACCATAAGAACAGACATAATACCTAATCTTACACGGCTTTCGAATTCTTTGTTGAGTTTTGAAATGTTGATCATAACTGTTAATATAAATTAATCCTGTCTTCGTTTGTGTTCAACTTGAAACACTTTATTATTTCTAAATCTTACAATAAGTAAATGCTCAACGAATCCAAATCCGTTTCCCATACCTGCATAGTATTGCCAATAATTTGATTTATAATTTTTGTACTCCGCCTCCCCCAAAATGCTTTTCACTTCGGCAGAATCTTTATTAATAATTCATTCTTTACAAGATCATCAATCATCTCATACTTTATCATCTTACTTTCGGCTTTACTTTCTTTCCAGATATCTTGATCAAATTCCCTATTTTTCTCTATGTGTATCAAATAAACAAGTCCAACAACTATTGAAAAATATATAACTGGAGTAAGAATGACTTTCACTGTCAAACTGAATAAAAAACGCTTCTTTTTATTTCTGATTACTATAAAAGTAATGCTGAAAACAACTAAAGCTAGAAATAACATACATAAGAAAATCGAAAAATCCATTCTACTTATACTTCTTATGCATAATTAAACCATACACAATATGCAGTACCCCAAAACCTATGGTCCACGCAATCAATCCCCATCCTAAAAATAAAAAAGACATTAATCCCAGAATAATCTGGCAATAACCTAAATACTTTATATCCTTCAGAGTATATCTTTCTGCACTTACCAAAGCCAATCCGTAAAAAATCAGTGTTGAGGGAGCAACCAGTACAAACAAATGATGATAAAGCAGTACCAGACAAAATAAACCACCGGTTATTAAAGGCACTGCGAAAGTAATCAAAAGTCTTTTGGTCGTGGCATCCCAGATTTTCAGCCCCTGCCTTCTGCTTTTATTAGCCGTAAGAATATATCCGCTTAAAATGGCAACAACAAGAATGACAGCTCCGATGATGACAAGCTCAAGTACCAGGTCTCTGCCGAAAATATTCCTGTCACCGTCAAAATAATCAATCCCTTCTCTTTGGAACACAAAACAAACGTAAGCTGCCCCAATAATCGCCGTCAAACCAGCGACGACTCCAGACAAACCGCTTAACGAAATAAATCGGGAAGACCGCTCCATCATTGAGCGGATGTGTGATAAGTCTTCGTGATAGTTTTTTGATTCCATATAAAAGAACTTTGAATTACAAAGTTATGTTTTATTTTTAACTGACCAAACTTTTATTGAAGTATTTTAAAAAAATGCACTATAAAAAGCACTCACTTACTATGGACATTATACATTGCACAAAAACCACTCTCTTAAGCAGAATGGTCTTTGTGATTTAGTCTGGTGAGCATCTTCTTTCAATCAGGAAGTTTTGTACCGGAAATTTCAAACGGGAAACTTACTCTTTGTCCACCATCCTCCAGATTTACCCATGTAGAACTTGAAACGATGTATTGTTGTGCGTTGTTAAGTTTGGCAGCATCATGAGGAAGCTGTGGATAGAAGTGACTTCCGGATGAAGCCTTTGATCCCCATTTTATCCAATAAGTACCTGCAGTAAGATTAAGATCAGGGGCATTTACTTTCATTTTGTAAATTTTTCTGGTTGTGTTATCCTGCTGGCCCTGCAATATTCTGTACCATTTGGTTTCTTCCGCAGATCCATAACGGTTGGATACTGTATCGCCATAAACCTTTACAGCTCCGGTAACTGAAGGATCAGAAGCATATATTTCAAAGTAAAATTCACTTATCGGAAATGTACTTCCTGAGAAACCGGTCTGGTAGGCATAGAAATAAAAGTTCTGTATATTCCATTTCTCACCCGCCGGAATCTGAAAATCATCTGCAAGCATACGGTCTGTAATTGTTCCGTTAAGTCCCCAGGTACTTTGAGGTGTTTTCACTTCACTCCATGTAAATCCTGCAGGCGCAGAAGTTCCTGCAACAGATGTATTTCCGGTACTCATTTGTGTTACAGCACTGTAAGTAAAAGCTTCCGGCTGTGGTACAGCTTCGCTGTCTTCATTCTTACAGCTTACAAACAAAGTTAAGGTAAGCAGCAGACCTAAAAAAAATCTTGATTTCATAATAAAAAGTTTTATAAATTATTTTATACAAAATTATCGTACTCTGCTATACCCTTAAACAGGAAAACCACCCTTTTTATGGAGTGGTTTTCTTGTAATTACTGTAAAGACGGTCATTAACCTCTTTAAATTTATTTCGCTCTCAATCTTTCTTTGATTGACTCAATGTTTTTCTTAGCAGAATCCTCCAGAATAAGACTTGCGCTCATGTGAATTCTTGCAGGCATCAGCTGATCAAAATGCTCTGTCCCTTCCCATGATACTTTTTTGATCAGAGCTAAAGCATCTTCGCTTCTTGAAGCCAGAGTATTCAGGAATTTTTCTAATCTGGAATCCATTTCAGCTACAGTTTCAGAAACGGAATGATAGATATTATGCTGCTCAGCCCATTCTGCGGATCTGAAATCTGCATCAATCGCCATAGCGGAAAACTGTGATTTCCCGATCTTACGCTCGACATAAGGACCGATGACGAAAGGACCGATTCCCAAATTGATCTCTGTTAATGCCAAAGCAGAATCTTTAGTCGCAAAACAGTAGTCTGCACCGCAGGCAAGTCCTACTCCACCTCCGGTTGTTTTACCCTGTACTCTTACAACAACTATTTTACCACAGTTTCTCATGGCATTGAGCACTTTGGCAAAACCTCCAAAGAATTTCGTTGATGCCTCCAGTTCATCAATAGCTAATAATTCATCGAAACTAGCGCCGGCACAGAATGCTTTTTCACCTGCGCTTTTAACTAAAATTGCCTTTACTTCATTTTTCGATCCCTCATCCAAGATAGTCTGAGCCAGTTTTTCGAGAATTACACCCGGAAGAGCATTGCTTTTTTGAGTTCCGAAAGTAATTTCGGCAATATTATTTTTAATTTCTGATAGTACAAAGTCGTTCATGTGTGTAAATATAATTGAAAATATATAATACAAAAATACTTTAATCTTTCTAAAAAAGTAAATGAATGATTAAATTTTATAACTTAAATCACGATAAAATAATATGCTTAATATTATGATGCAACATACTTTAAAACCCTATTATATTATCAAAAAATTAAGGGTAAATTATTGTTTTAAAAATTAAATTTATCTACTTTTATCGCTAAAACTAAACCTATGCAAAAAATGAATTATGAAGCCTATCTGTCAGCAATTAATGAATGGAATAATACCGTTTCAAACTATGCTGAGATTGAAAGACTTATTCCTTTAAATTATGTTTTTGAACTTTCTGCAGAACAGATTGAAAAACTGAATTCAGAAGATGAATACACCAAAAATTTCCGTTTGGATATGGGAATTTTAAATGGACAGGTGGTTTTGATTCTGGTACCGAGAGATGCCAGAGGAGGATTGAAAACAACTGAAGATTACTGTTATTCAATTCTTGAAAGCCTTCAACACGACATTGAGTTAAAGGAGTTAAAGCAATATACGCTGGTCAACAGAAGTATTCTATCAAAAGATCTTACAAAAACTTCTACAGATTCAGACATGAGTTTCCCTATCCTCAGCCAGCCTGCTGCAGAACAGCAGATTGCAGTAAAAGAAATCGAGGATTGGAGAGAAAATGGTATGGAATGGTTTCAGAGAGAGGACAATGAATTTGGTGGTAAAAGAATTTTCAGACGTTTTTTCATATCAAAGGATGACCTTCTTCACGACCAGAGCAGCACAACGAATATCATCTGCTCGTTTGCGCTTAAATTTTCAGACATTTACCAGAGAGTACTGGTAAGTCTTGTTTTCATTTCTTTCCAGAAAAATTTACTTGGGAGTGATATCAGCCCTGATTTCAGTGTATCAAACACTTATAACTATGCAAGGCCATGCCCTCCGGTTTGCTAAATGACAGCACCGTATAAACCATGAAGTCTCTTTATTTTATCTCACTGTATTTCTCCTACGGATTATTGTTTTTTGCCTGTTTATCAGGATTACGGAAGTATTTTTTACTGGGAAATAAAGAGAAATGGTATTTATATTATTGTGTTTTTTTACTTATTATAGAAATCGTGACAAATACATTGATTGAAGTATTCGGCTTTAAGAATACTTCTTTCATGTATCCAATATTTATCGGGGGAGAGTTTTTAATCCTGACGACTCTATACATTAAAAAATTATCTTTATCTGATTACTGGATAGTTCCTGCATCCATTTTAACTGCCGGACTATTGATTATCAACCAATGTATGACTCTCACCAATGATTATATAAAAGTAATCTCCAATATAATCATTATCTGCTTTGCAGGATATACACTCTTACAGGAAATAAAAAGCGGGAAGAAAGCCAATAACTTTCTGTCCGTAGATGCTTTTATTTTCATGTATTATTCAGTTTCTGTATTTATTTTTATACTTCAGCATCAGCTGACATCACTTTCTGAAAAAACCTATTTTATTATCTTAAGTACAAATAACATCCTTCTATTCATATTTTACAGCTCACTCATATATACATTTTTAAAATTAAAGAAATAACCCTTAATATCAGCTTTTTTTTAATACTGATTGTCGTACTGATAATCATTATTGTATTTGTTTTTTTAGCCTACAAATTTTTCATTGACCGGATCGTCAGAGAAAAAAACCTTCAGTATGAAGCTGAAATCCAACATCAGAAAAATCTGGCGCTGGAAAACACCAAAACTCAGGAAGAAGAAAGGAAAAGAATGGCAATCCTGATTCATGATGATATAGGAAACCGGCTCAATATTCTTTCTCTCTGGCTCCAAAATCTGAATGCTGACAACAAGGAGGCATCAGAAAAAATAATCTCAAACCAGATTTCTGAGCTTATCGATTCTGCCAGAAGTATCTCCCACTCGTTATACCCCGTCAACTTAGAAAAACTCGGACTTGTTTTATATGTAGAAGAACTGATCACCAATCTTTCAAATAAGATAAAAATTATTCTTTATGTAAATCCTGAATATCAAAAGAAAGATATTTTTACAGAAGTGCAGATCTACCGTATGATCCAGGAATTTACGACTAATGTCATCAAACATTCCAAAGCTACCGAAATGAGCATCTATATCAGGGATATCAAAAATAGCAGGACTGTTATTTTATCAGATAACGGAGAGAGTTTTGACTATCAGCAGGCAAGCAAAGGAATGGGGCTGAAAAACATCGAAGCCCGAATACAGTCTCTCAACGCTTATTTCAAGTGGAAAAACAGGCTGAACCATGGAAGCAGACTGATTATTATAATTCCCAAAAATACTGAAATATGAAAATTAAAGTTGCCTTAGTAGATGATGAGGAGCTTATTCTGGAGGGTGTGAAAATGCTGCTCTCTCTCGAAAAAAGTATATCTGTTACGATTACATCAAACAATGGTCCTGACTTTTTAGAAAATTTGCCCAACCTCAGCCCTGAAGACTTTCCGGACATTGCTCTCGTTGATATTCAGATGAAACCGATGGATGGGTTTGAGTTAGTAGAAATTTTAAGACAAAAATATCCGGATCTTAAGATTATTATCCTCTCTTCTCACTACAAAAGCAGTATTTTAGGATATATGATCAAACTTGGCGTTTCTGCTTTTTTACCTAAAAATTCAAATAAAAAAGCATTTATTGAAGCGATCACTGAAGTATACAAAACGGGGTTGTATTTCACTGCAGAAGATCATCAGATGCTTTTCTCCTATATGAACAATCCTCCAAAGACAAAATCTTTATTTGATCTTGAGGACGAACTCACAGAGAGAGAGAAAGATGTGGTAAAGCTGATCTGTAAAGAATTGACCAATCATGAGATTGCAGAAAAATTATTTCTTAGTCCAAGAACCATAGAAAGCCACAGACAGAGAATTTTAGATAAGATAGGCGCTAAAAACACAGTAGGAATTGTCATCTATGCAGTTGTTAACGAAATTTACTCACTTCCGGTGAAACTCTGATTTTTTTTAGATTAAAGTTTTTCTGCAATACAATATAACCTTCAAATACTGAAGGTTTTTTTTATACTGCAAACACCCGTTACGTATAAATACTGAATTGTAAGATTGGTATTTTCTACGGTATGCTAATCCTTGATTACATTGTTACTTTGTGGCATCGCTAAGGCAAAAAAAGATCGGATTTATTTTATGATCACAGAAAGAAGATATTAACAGAGGAAGCTTCAGGTAACAGAAATATCAAATGCAATCAATGTTTAAACCCTTATCTACTTTTAAAGAAAACATAAGAAAAACACAGAGATTTAGCTGATCAATACAATCATTAAAGATAGAATAATATTATTTCGAAAAAAACTAACCACCATGAGAACTCTTTTACACTAAGTGATTTCACCAATGATTCTATCACACGATGATGAAAACAAACCTTTGAAATAGATCAAAGGTTTTGTTTTTAATAAGACATTCATTTTTTCCCATAGAGAAGCATACGCTTAAAAGCATAAATTGCCGGAAAACGTTTAAAGTGTTCTCCAATTCTCTTTTTATATTCTGTGACAAAGTCATCCTTTCTGGTCTCATCTAATCTTTCAATATAGGAAATCAGAGCAGAGCCTGAAATAAACTGAAAGAGTTTTTCAGAATCATCTGTAATAATCGGATAAACCCTGACAGAGATATTCAGATCTTTTAATCCCGCATCAAACATCAGCTGAGTATATTGATCAATGCTTAAAACCGGTGAAACTCTGTTCCAGTTATGAAGCTGTGATTTATATGGCTCTTCAGATGCCAGCTGAAACAGGATCTGATTCAGAATATTATCTGCCTGTATCGGCATCTGTACCGCAAACTGACCATTTTCACTTAATAGAGAAATCAATTTTGGAAATAAGACATCATGATTATCTGACCACTGTAATGCTGCATTACTGAAGATCAGGTCCCACTTTTCTTCTGATTTGATTATTTCCTCAACAGGCATTTTATGGAAATTCACTCTATCGCTCTGGAAAGATCCGGATTCAGAGAGCATTTCAGCAGAAGAATCAATCCCCAGAAACTCTGTATGATTAAATTTTTCGGAAAGAATATGAGTCTGCTCACCAGTTCCACAACCGATATCAATAGCTTTTTTAAGATGTTCGCCCGATATCAAATGTATCAGATCAAAAAAAGGCTGATATCGGAGGCTTTTAAACTGATTATAAATTTCGGGATTCCAGGGCATTATTAAAATTTTTTAGTTGGTTATACTGAAAGATCAGATTTTTTCAATGCAACAATATACTTGTCGGTATACAGATCTTTTTCTTTTGATTTGTACTGCTGAATATATCTCGGATGCTCCAGAACCGTCATTTCACCAAAAAGACCAGCTTCCTGATTGAGTCTGGAAATAAAAGCTGCATTTTTTTTCCCGAGAATAAAAACTTCCGAAGCATCGAGAGGTAAACTCAGATGTTTCTTTAAACAAGTGATCATGAAATCTTTCACCTCGCTGAACAGTCCTTTGTCATCGTAATAATTGGCGTTGATCCAGCTTCCTTTTGATTTTCTGACAATTGCCAGGGGAAACGGGGAATTGATATAAACATCTTTATAAAACAGATCTGCACCACCGTATGCACCAATCATATCATACATGAAAACAGAAGAAACTTCGTGGGTATGGGCAGATTGCATGACAATACCGCAGGCAGTTTCCAATCTTTTGGTATCTGTAAAAGGAACTCCTGTAACTCCTGCTCCATGGCGGCTGGGATTGATCCCGATCATAAATTTTCTCTGATTCGCATCATTATAATACTTATGATAAAACCTTTCCATGATTTTCATTGTCTCAGGATTGTCGAGATACGGATTTAAAACCTGAAAATCATCAGGAAGTTCACCCTTATATTTTAGATTCCTGTTAAATTCAATCACCTGATCTGCGAAATTTATATCCATATTCAGTCTTTAAGAAAAACGAAATTTTCCGGCTGTTCATCGTCCTCGTCCTCGTCACTTAAAGCCAGCTCGATATCAATAAACTGAATATACAGTCCGCAAATTTCACCATCATCGTCATAAGCAAAGTACACAGGATATCCACCATCACCAAACCCGCTGGCGAACATCGGGATCTGGTATTCTGTATCTGGAATTGTCCAGTTGATCCAATCTCCGCCTTCTCTCTGATTGTTCGGGTTTTCCTGATAACTTTCTGCAAAGATTTCAGCAAAATAATCATCGTATATATTATCGACATTCAGCCGTTCAACAAACTGGTCAAATGACAGGAGAGATTCAGCATCAGCGATACATCCCAATCCGGCATCAACGTGAAATCCGAAAAAATCATCATCTTTCACCCCTTCAAGATTTTCATTTCCGATCAAAGCTTCCTGATAAAGAACCGGTCTTTTTTCAGTAAATTTCACTTTAACAACTGCATATCTGTCTCCCCAGTCTTCTGATTTAACGACTGCTACTGTAACCGGAAAATTTCCTTTTGGGGTTTCAATAAAATAGGGTTTCTGTTTTGAATTCAGGAATACAAGAGGATCTCTTACAACTACTTTTCCGGAAGGTAAAGAAACATGGCCAATATCCATTACTTCAATTTTTTTACCGGCTATTTCCTCTGAAGTGAAATAAGATTCCAAATCTGTGGGACAGACCAGAATATGTTTAACTTCTTCCCATTTTTGTTTCCAGGCCTCGTTCATTATTTTATGATTTGATTGAATCCTGAAATTAGTCAATAAAAATAAGCACATCAAGCCCTGTAACATTTTTAACAAAAGATTATAAAAAAACAGTGTAACGGATGGTTACACTGCTAGGTTATACGATGACTGAATTTTTAAAATATCAGATCAATCCAAACTGCTCAAAATGATGCGTGAAATGTTTTCTCTGGAAAAGTTCCATCATTTCTTTATTCAAATGTCCAAATCTTGGATTGTAATGTTCCGCAAATGGATTTTCTTTAAAATAGACGGTAAACTCTTTTAAAGTTTCTATCAACTGAGTTTTAGCAGCATCCAGATTTTTGTTTTTATTCTGAGGACCTTCACCCTCTTTCCATAAAGGATACTGCGCGCCCGGACGTATTTTCTGATCGGTATACAGCCAGTCCTGAAGTTTTTCCAGTTTCTCTGCAGGAATCTCAGGAAAATCTTCCGGTTTTAAATTACCGAAGCCATTTCTTACGACTTCCTCCAGGTGCTCAACCATCAATTGTGGAGTAAAATCTCCAAAAACTGGTTTGGTACTTTCAGTCAGAGCATTTAATTTCTTCTGAATGTTCTGCAATTTAAAATCAATAAACGGGGAATGTTTTGCTACCAAAGTTAAAATTGTAGCTACGCACACCACTTCATCTCTTTGGTTCACGACTTCCACTAGCCATTTTACTACGCCAGAAGGAATATTTCTTCCTTTTACGCCTCTGTTGATCTTTTCTTTTGCCGTTAAATAAACCGTGATCGTATCTCCTGCGTAAACCGGTTTGAAGAACGAACAGTTTTCTAATCCGTAGTTGGCGATTACAGGGCCTTTCTTCCCTGAAACAAACAATCCTGCCGCTGCTGATAAAATGAAATACCCGTGAGCCACAGTTTTATCGAAAATTGTTCCCGTTAAACTCGTTGCGTCAGTATGTGCATAAAAATGATCCCATGAAACATTTGAGAAATTAACGATATCTGCATCCGTAACTGTTCTTCCCGCTGTTTCTAAAGAATCACCGACCTCAACATCTTCAAAATATTTCTGGAAAGGATGTTTGTCTGCATATTTTTTCTCAGCGCCCTGCTGGTATACTTTAGTAATTGCTGTCAGAATATCCGGTGAACCCTGAATTGCTGTTTTCTGAAGAAAGAAATGAAGACCGTTCAGTCCGCCCATTTCCTCTCCTCCGCCAGCTCTTCCCGGACCTCCGTGCATCAGAGTCGGAAGCGGAGAACCGTGACCTGTACTTTCTTTTGCATTATCTCTGTTTAAGACGAAAATTCTACCATGCTGAGAAGCCATTTTCCAGGAAGTTTCAGCTACAAATTTCTCGTCGTGAGAAATGATTGAACCTACTAAACTTCCTTTTCCTCTTTTTGCCAAAGCTGCCGCTTCTTCCGCGTCTCTGTAAGGCATCAGTGTAGAAACCGGACCGAAAGCTTCGACATCGTGAGAGATATTTTTAGTGAAAGGAGAATCATTTAAGAATAATTTCGGAGACATAAATGCACCGTTTTCGTAACTGGCATCGATCAACTCATGTTTTCCATCGTAAACAAGCTCATTTTCAGTTTTTAAAATATTTACTTTTCTTACAACTTCGTCATATTGCTGTTTTCCAACAAGAGAACCCATTCTAGTTTCCTTGCTGAGCGGATTTCCTATTTTTGTCTGATCCAATGCTTTGGATAAAGCATTCTGAACATCACCAATTAAGTTTTCCGGCACAATAATTCTTCGGATGGCAGTACATTTCTGTCCGGCTTTCGTGGTCATTTCGGTACGGACTTCTTTAATGAAAAGATCAAATTCGGGAGTTCCCGGCTTTGCATCCAATCCAAGAATCGAACAGTTCAGAGAATCTGCTTCCATATTAAAGCGAACAGAGTTTCCTGAAACTGAAGGTAAGGACTTTAATTTCCTGCCGGTTGTTGCAGAACCTGTAAACAGTACGGAATCTCCATCCTGAACATAATCCAGAATATTTCCCGGTTCACCGCAAACCAATTGAAGTGCACCTTCAGGCAGAACACCACTCTCAATCATATCCTGAAAAACGGCATTGGTCAGGTAAGAACCATACGGCGAAGGCTTAACGATGGAAGGAACACCTGCCAGCAATGAAGTTGAGAGTTTTTCCAACATTCCCCAAACCGGAAAGTTATAGGCATTGATCTGTACGGAAACGCCCTCACTAGGTGTTAAAATGTGAGTTCCCAGAAAAGTTCCGTTGGCAGATATTTTCTGAGTTTCTCCATCTACCCAAAACGGAGTATTGGGAAGCATTCTTTTTGCCAGACCTGAGTAGGTAAAAAAGGTACCAAAACCTCCTTCAATATCTACCCATGAATCTGCATGTGTTGCACCTGTTTTATAAGATAACTCATAATATTTCTTCTTTCTTTCTAAGAGATAGAGCGCTACTTTTTTCAACATTTCCCCACGATCATAGAACGTCATGGCTGAAAGATTTTTGTAACCTACTGTCCTTCCGTAATCAAGTGCCTGTTTGAAATCAAGCCCTTCCGTATCTGAAACAGCAACCTGTTCTCCTGTAACAGCATTGTATAAAGGGATTCCGTTTCCGGCACCTTCTACCCATTCACCATAGATATAGTTTTTTAACTTTTCCATATAGTTTTAATTTAACAATGTATCAATTTAACAGTGTATCGATGTATCAATTTGACTGTTTACTATTTGCTGACACATTTTTAGATTTATTTTTAAATTTTAGTTTTCTGATTTTTTTATAAATTCCGAAGTTTCATCAAATCTTTTACTCCATGGAAAAAAATATTGTATAACCATCGGAATATGTTTTTTATTAATAAAAACAGGCTTCACGCCAGGCTGAAAGGGATGAAGTGCTTTCAGGAAATTTTCATTCGCAACTTTAATAGAGGGATACGTTTTATTACCCACATACATTAAAAAAGGAGGTGTCTTTTCTGTTATAAAATAGATGGGAGATGCCTGCTTCCATTTTTCCGGATCTTTACTCCATGTAGCGTCATAATAATTCTGTGCTGTCGGTGGATTTTGTTCCAAATAATTTTTCATATCCAATCCCGCAGCGTCAATCAAAATGATACCTGATACGGTATTTTCAGGAATATTGTATTTTGGGTTCATTACGGCAGATGCTGCCAACTGCCCACCCGCTGAATGACCGGAAATAAATATTTTCTGAGGATCTCCGCTGTAGTCCTGAATATTTGTTTTAATAAACTGTACGGCAGATGCTATTTCTTTTGTCATGTGATCAACATCTGCAGCCGGGCTCAGTATATAATCAGGGATGACAGCAATGATGTTTTTACGGGCAAAGTTTTTACCCATAAGATTATAGGTGTTTTTATTTCCGGAATTCCAATTACCTCCATGAACAAAGATCAGAACTGGAAGTTTTTTATCATTACTCTTTTTTGGAGCAAAAACATTCAGTTTAACCTCATTACCTGCACTATTTTGAGTGAAAGGGATATCTTTATAAACTGCTGTAGATTTGCAGCTGGTTGTCATCAGACCGATCATAAAAAAAAAGAAGATAAATTTCATTGTACAATTATTATTTTGACTGAAGCTTCTTATTTTGGTTCCTGATATGGAAACAGCTTGACCAATCCTTCATACAGACTTCGGTGAAGAATCGTTGCGTGATTGTCTGTTTCCATCATTTTATATTCTGCTGTCAGATTTTTTTTACCTGAATTTTTAAGAATATCATATAAATTTTCCGCATCTTTTATCATCACCGGATGCTCACCATTTCCTACCGAAATGTAGACAAATTTCTTCGTATCCGGCATTTTAGATAACCACTGGCCGGCTCTTTTCAAAAGACTTTCATCATCCCACCACAAACTAGGGCTGATAATAAAATAATAAGTAAACATTTCAGGTTTTTTCAGCAGAATTTCTGTAGCCAGAAGCCCACCGAGAGACTGACCAAATATATAGTTATCAGATGTTTTAAACTGACCTTCAATATAAGGTTTTAATTCTTTTTCAAGAAAGCCGATAAATTTATCAGAATGTCCCGTCGTAGGATAGTCTTTCTGCAGATCTTTTAAATCTGTATGAAAAGTGAAATCTCTTTTTCTGTCAATGTTGGCAATTCCCACCACAATCGTTTCCGGCATTGCATACATTTGATTGAAGAACTGAACCAATCCTGTAACATGGATAAAATCTTCGTTCATGCTTCCATCCAAAAGATAGATAACCTGATAAGATTTAGTTTTGTCGAAATTTTGCGGAAGATAGATGTTTAAGATTCTATCTTCATTTAAAATCTTAGACTTTATCGTTCTGATTTCTCCTATCGTCAATGGTTTTACACTTCCATTCTGGGCAAAAACCATGAACTGAAAGGCAAATAAAGTACTGACGAAAATGAGGAATTTTTTAATCATATTAAATTTTGTAAAGCTGGATTATTTCACATCATCCCAAATACTGTAATCAACAATCTTCGTAGGAATCTGTTGAACATATTCTGTAAAAGGTTCGCACAGTTGAATAGCATCTTTTCCTTCTCTTGCGAGTTCCTGATACAATCTCGTTCCTTCCGTTTTCCATTTGATCATTTCATCAGAAACATCACGAATGATTTTTGCCGGACTTCCAACAATCAGTTTTCTCGCATCACATCTGAAATTTGCAGGAACAAAAGCCAGAGCTCCGATGATGCATTCGTCGCCGATCACGGCTTTATCCATCACAACAGCGTTCATCCCAACCAGACAGTTTTTACCGATATGCCCGGAGTGAATGATTGCTCCGTGCCCGATGTGGGCAGATTCTTCCAAAATGGTTTCGATTCCCGGAAAAACATGAAGCGTGCAGTTCTCCTGAACATTAGCCCCGTCTTTGATGATGATTTTACCCCAGTCACCGCGAATAACTGCATTCGGACCGATGTAAACTTCTTCACCAATTTCCACATTCCCAATAATTACCGCTTGTGGATGAACATAGGCAGAGGATTTAATAATAGGGCGAATACCGTGATATGAGTATATATTCATGAAATTTCTTTTGAAAATTTAAATTAACAATGTTTCAATCTAACAGTTTACCAATAGATGCTTCGAAAAGCTCAGCACGACAATAGAATTGATACATTATTACATTGATAAATTGATATATTGCTAAAATTGTTACATTAAAAAAATTAAACTCGTTCAATCACCATTGCATATCCTTGTCCGACACCTATACAAAGGGTACATAATGCATATTTCTTATTTTGTTTCTGAAGTTCTATTGCGGCGGAACCGATGATTCTCGCTCCGGATACTCCAAGTGGGTGACCAATGGCAATCGCTCCACCATTTGGATTTATTCTTGAGTCGTCATCCTGTAAACCTAAACTTCTTGTTACCGCTAAAGATTGAGCAGCAAAAGCTTCGTTCAATTCGATAACATCCATATCGTCCAGTGAAAGATTTAATCTTTTTAACAGTTTCTGGGTTGCTTCAACCGGTCCTATCCCCATAATCCGAGGTTCAACACCGGCAACCGATGAACCTAAGATTTTAGCTTTTGGTTTTAAACCATATTTTTTTACAGCTTCTTCGCTTGCCAGAATCAAAGCTGCAGCTCCGTCGTTCATCCCTGAAGCATTTCCTGCAGTCACTGTACCACCTTCTTTTCTGAAAGCAGGACGAAGTTTTCCCAATCCCTCCATTGTAGAAGTGGGCTTGATGAATTCGTCTGTATCGAAAATTTTAGGCTCGCCTTTTCTCTGTGGAATTTCGACTTTGACTATTTCTTCTGCCAATCTTCCGCTTTGCTGAGCTTCAGACGCTTTTTTCTGTGACCACAAAGCAAATTTATCCTGATCTTCACGGCTGATGCTGTGCATTTCTGCTAAATTTTCAGCAGTTTCGCCCATCGCATCTACTCCATACATGTCTTTCATTTTTGGATTAACAAATCTCCATCCGAAAGTGGTATCAAACATCTGGCTGTCTCTTCCGAAAGCAGTGCTTGGTTTTGACATCACATAAGGCGAACGGGTCATGTGCTCTACGCCACCTGCAATGTAAATTTCACCTTCTCCCGAAGCAATGGAGCGGAAAGCATTAGCCACTGCGGACATTCCAGAAGCGCACAATCTGTTTACTGTCTCTCCTCCAATTTTGTAAGGAAGTCCGGCAAGTAAAAGTCCCATTCTTGCAACGTTTCTGTTGTCTTCACCCGCCTGATTGGCGCATCCGAAAATAACATCCTCAATTTCCTCAACAGGAACTTCAGGGTTTCTTGCAACAATTTCTTTCAAAACGATTGCCGCCAAATCATCGGCTCTCACTTCTGATAATCCTCCACTTAGTTTGGAAATGGGAGTTCTGATGTAATCTATGATGTATACGTTGTTCATTATATTTCAATTTAAAATCTTATTGATGTACCAATCTAATGTAACAATCCAGTAATAACAGGTATTGATACATTGGTGAGCTGGTACATTGCTGGATTATTTTTTTAGACTTGTACTTAATATTTTATAAATAATTTTTCCTATTTCTGTAATCTGACTTTCCAACTTTTCTTCAAACGGATAGCTTTTAGAGTGTTTACACAGATGCAACCAATATTTAGTTTCTTCCAATTCTTTAGCTGCAATCTTTATTTTATAAATAAAATCTCTTTTACTGTTTGGATTTTGTGCTTCAAAAGAATTTGCTCCGATACTGGTTCCTGACCGTATCAATTGATTGGCAACAACAAATTTTCTTTTTTCTTCAAGCAATTCACAGAATTCAACTATATCTAAAGAAAAGCGAACTGTTTTTTCAATCAATGGGTTGTTTTCGAAATTTATCATTTGTGTTTTATTGTGTTTTATTTTATTTAATCATTCTATAATTTTTTGCAACTTTAAAATACCACATTGTTGTATCATATTAGATCGATATACTAGCACACGCATAACATTGGTATATTGTTACATTTTATAACATTGTTATACTACTAAACTGTAAACATTAATATATTGGCACAAGCACAACATTGATATATTGTTACATTAAATAACATTGCTATACTATTACACTGTAACATTAGTATATTAGCACACTCATAAGATTGGTATATTATTACATTATATAACACTGTTATACTAATTACCTACCCTACAACTCCACCACTTTTTTCCCTATTTTATAAACTGTTCCTATAAACTTCGCAACTAATTCTTTGTTCTGATTAGTAATGTTGATGTCGTAGATTGCTGTTTTTCTGGTATTGTTAACCAACACACTTTCTGCTCTGAAAACATCGCCTTCTCTTCCTGCTTTCGTAAAGTTGATGATACAGTTCAACGCGACAGCTGCATCTCCGGTGTTGTTGGAAGAAAATGCCAGTGCAGAATCAGCAAAAGCAAATGTGACACCTCCGTGGACTGTTTTCAGCCCGTTAATCATATCTTTTTTGATGGGCATTTCTATTAAACAGTAGTTTTCCCTGACTTCGATCATTGTTATATTCATCCATTGGGAGAAATAATCCTGATCAAACATATAATCTGCAACTTGTCTTGGATTCATAATTCTAATAATTTACCTATATAATGTTTTACCAATCTACCAGAAGGATTCATCGCTGTTCGTTTCATTTAATAAAAACTCAATCAGACTTGGTAAGTAAAATTGCTACACGGTCATATTTTTATATTGTTACATTAGTACATTGTTATATTAGTCCCTTTTTACATTTGTACACTGATACATTAGCACACTGATACATTTGTACATTGTTACAGTATCACATCTTGCGCAGCAACGGGCTCTGTCTGTATCTTTCTTCCTGATATTCCTCGTAAAGATTCTGCAGGATTTCTGAGACTTTAGCATATCCGATTTCATTTCCCCAAGCTAACAAGCCTTTTGGATAATTTACCCCTTTCTGCATTGCTAATTCTAAATCTTCGTCGTTCGCAACTCCTAATCTTTTTGATTCAACCACTTCGTTGATCAACATTGAGATAATTCTTAAAAATATTTGTTGATAAAGAGCATCGTCTTTTTCTGCAACAGGTTTTTCCACACCTTCACTGTAGTCATAAAATCCTTTTCCTGTTTTTCTGCCGTGAAGTCTGGCTTCAGACATTCTTTGCTGAAGAAGAGATGGTTTGTATTTCGGATCGTAGAAATATTCGTTGTAAACCGTCTTTGTTACAGAGAAATTGATGTCAACACCGATTAAATCCATCAATTCAAAAGGTCCCATTTTAAAGTTACCTAAAGTTTTCATTGCATCATCAACCTGTTCTACGGTAGCTATATTCTCTTCAACAATTCTTAAACCTTCTCCATAATAAGGACGTGCGATTCTGTTGACAATGAATCCGGGAATATCTTTGGCAATCACAGGAACTTTCCCCCAATCTTTCATGAGGTTATACATTTTTTCAGCTAATGACTTTTCTGTAAGTAATGAAGGAATAATTTCAACCAAAGGCATCAATGGTGCGGGATTGAAAAAGTGAATCCCTATAAAACGATCCGGCTTCTGTAATTCTGCACCAAGAGACGTGATGGAAATAGAGGATGTATTGGATGCGATCACACAACTTTCAGAAACATGCTTCTCCAATTCTGTGAAAACTTTGGTTTTGATCTCTTTATTTTCAACGATAGCTTCAATAACCAATTCACAATCTTTGAAGTCCTTCAGTTCTGTAGCAATGGAAATATTAGATAAGATTTCAGCCATTTTTTCTGATGAAATCTTCTGTTTATCTACTAATTTCGTAAGCGTTTTTTCCAAACCTACGGTTGCGGTTTCCATCTGTTTTGCGTTGGCATCATAAACCCAGACTTTGCATCCGTTGGCTGAGGCTACCTGTGCGATGCCAATTCCCATCGTTCCGGCACCGATAATTCCTATATTCATAATTTAACAGTGTATCAATCTTACAATGCAACAATTAATCTCTGCTATGCTGAGTTTGCCGAAGCATCTCACTGGTAAAATGCTACATTGAAAAATTGTTATATTTTTTTTACTTTCCTTTATACTCAGGTTTTCTTTTTTGCAAAAACGCCTGCACTCCTTCTTTGAAATCTTCTGTTTCTGCAGCTTCCTGCTGTAAATCTCCTTCGAGTTCCAGCTGTTCTTTCAAAGTGTTGTTATAAGAATTGGCGAAGGCTTTCTTGGTTAATTTTAAACCAACCGTCGGCATATTTGAAACTTTTTCTAAAATTTCCATTGATTTTGAATTGAATTCCTCTTCAGTGAAAACCTCGGCAACCAAACCATACGATTTTGACTCTTCAGCAGATAACTTTTTGCCTGTGAAAGCTAAGTAATTTGCCAACTGTCTTCCCAATAATTTAGGCAGGAAATACGTACCTCCCGTATCAGGAATCAACCCGATATTAGAAAATGCCTGGGCAAAATAGGCTTTATCATTCGCTAAAACAAAATCACAGATCAGTGCCAACATTGCTCCGGCTCCTACAGCGGGGCCATTGACCAGTGCAATCACAGGTTTTCTGCAGTGGGTAATTTCCATTACTAAAGGATTATAATAGTCAGTAACGATTCTTCTGATAATATCGTTATCATGATGGTCACTCCCCTGTACAAAAGCATCATCTAAATTTTGACCGGAACAGAAAGCTTTTCCTCTTCCTGAAATTGCGACACATCTTACTGAAGGATCATCGTTGCATTCTTTCACAAAATCTTTTAAATCTGCTAATGATGGCTTTGTCAGCGCATTCATTGTATCCGGCTGATTGAGGTAAGCAATTTTTAATTTTCCTTCAAAGTGGGTTTCAATATCGAGTTGTGTGTACATCGTTTTTATTTTTATGATTAATGTCCTAATTTAGTCATAATGTAACAATTTATCAGTCTTACTATGTAACAAAAAATGTAATAATGTGTCAGTTTGCCAATAATTAAAAAATGTAACAATGTTTCAATTTACCAATGTAACGAAGAATGTAATAATGTATCAGTTTGCCAATGTAACAAAGAATGTAACAATATGTCAGTTTAACAATGTAACAATATTCAATAGATTTAGAATTGCTTAATTATCAGATGATGTCAATTCTCAAATTATGATATTGGCACATTGCTATATTGGTACATCACAAAATTGGTAGATTGTTACATTGTCAGATTGCTAAATTGATACATTACTAAATTGGCACATTGATATATTGTTAGATTGCTAAATTGGTACATCAACTAATGGCATTTAAAATAATCAAAAGGTTCCAGACAGTCCAGGCATTGATAAGAAGCTTTACATAAAGTAGATCCGAATCTGCTGATTTGTTTTGAGTTCATTGAGCCGCAACGGGGACATTTTTTGGGTTTTCCGATATGATTTTCATCTGCTCCCTGTTCCGGGGGTGTAATACCGAAGACCCTCAGTTTTTCTCTCGCTTCATCGGTCAGCCAATCTGTGGTCCATATCGGAAACATTTTGGTAACGACCTTGGCATCCCAACCATTTTCCTTCATGATCTTGATGATGTCTTCCTCAATGGTAAACATGGCGGGACAGGCAGAATAAGTTGGAGTAATCGTTACTTCACACGAATTTTCGCCCGTAACTTTAGCGTCTCTCACAATGCCCAATTCCACGATATTGATTACCGGAATTTCCGGATCGGGAACTAATTCTAATATTTCTAAAGGACTTTTCAATCTTTTTTAATCTGATTTTTTTAACGCAAAGTGCGATAGATTTTTTTTGACTAGTAACTGTTTTTAAGTTCGCAAAGGAGTTTCACTCAGCTAAGTCAACAAAGAATAGAATGTTCAATGACAGTCAATTTTTCATCCTAACAATTTTTACATTGATAAACTCCTGTATTGTTACATTCAAGATTTTACCATGTACATCCCGGATACGCTCTCTGCATATACTGCAATTCGCAAAGAATAAATCCAAAGTATTCTGTGTGATAACCTGTTCTTGATTTTGGCTGCATGAAAGGATTTGCAGGATATTCCAAACCGAAATCTGCGAAATCTTTTTGTGTAATCGCAAGAAATTCTTCGTAAAGAACATCTGTATTCGGAGAAATATTTAAAGCAATTAAATCATCCTCGCCTTCTGTTTTTGCAAATAAACCTTTTGTGTATTCCCAGATATTTTCGATAGATCTTTCCAGACGCATTTTGCTTTCTTCGGTTCCCTGTCCGAAAATTTTCATCCAGGAAGCAGCGTGGGTGTAGTGATATCTTACTTCTTTCAGAGATTTCTGAGCGATGGCAGAAAGTTCTTCATCTGCTGACTTGGACAAAGCCTGGTACATCAGTTTCTGATACACGGAAAAAACATACACTTTCAAAATCGTCTGCGCATAGTCTTCATTGGGAAGTTCTGTCCAGTGCGCATTCAGATATTCATGTTCGTATCTCAGGAAAGCCAGGTCATCTTCACTTTTGCCGTTATCAGCTACCCGTGAAGCATAAACATAATAATTGTTCGCCTGACCGAGTTCATCCAGAGCAATGTTGGTTAATGCAATATCTTCCTCTAAATAAGGACCTTCACCACACCATGCAGACAGACGCTGCCCCATAATGAAACTGTCATCTGCTAGTTTTAATAAATAATTATATAATGGGTTCATTGTTTAATCATTTTGAAGACAAATAGATGATAGACTGATAGAAAATAGATTGTAAAGTCTTTTATCTATTCGTCTATTATCTCCAAGTCTTAATTACATATTTTTCACATCGTTAGGAATATCGTAGAACGTCGGATGACGGTATAATTTGTCATCAGCAGGATCAAAGAATGCTTCTTTATCAATTCCTTCTGATGTCACGATATATTTACTTGGAACTACCCAAACAGAAGTTCCTTCTTTTCTTCTTGTATAAACGTCTCTTGCGTTCTGCAAAGCCATTTCTGCTGTTGGTGCCTGTACAATTCCAACATGTTTGTGAGATAATCCCGGTTTAGTCTGAATAAACACTTCCCACATATCTAAATTTGCCATAAAAAAATATTATTTTTAACGTAACAATTTTACAATTTAGCAATGAAACAATTTGTAGAACCACTAAATTTAATTGTTACATTATTTTCACTGTCACATTATTACATTGTTACATTATTTTCACTGTTACATTATTTTCACTGTTACATTAATACATTATTACATTATTTCACTGTTACCGTACGATCAGCGTATGCTTTCGCCGCCTCTTTCACCCAAAGGTTTTCCTGCTGTGCCTTTACTTTGGTTTGCAATCTCTTTTTGTTTGCAGGACCGTTTCCTTTTAAGATTTCCATGAATTCATCCCATGGAAGTTCTCCGAAATCATAATGTTGTCTCTCTTCGTTCCATTTTAAATCTTTATCAGGAACAGTTAATCCTAAAAATTCAGCCTGAGAAACGGTAACGTCAATAAATCTCTGACGGAGACTGTCGTTACTTTCTCTTTTTACCCTGTAGTTCATAGAGATTTTAGAGTTTGGCGAACTGTCGTCATTGGGGCCAAACATCATCAAAGCCGGCCACCAGAAACGGTTTAATGAAGCCTGAGCCATTTCTTTCTGCTGTTTAGTACCACGACAAAGTGCCATCAGAATTTCATACCCCTGTCTTTGGTGGAAAGATTCTTCCTTACAGATTTTCACCATTGCTCTTGAATAAGGACCATAAGAATTCCCCATCAACATTACCTGGTTCATAATCGCTGCACCATCAACCAGCCAGCCAATTGCGCCAATATCTGCCCAGCTTAAGGTAGGATAATTGAAAATACTTGAATATTTTGCTTTTCCTTCCAACATGTCTTCGTAGGTCGCATCCCGGTCGGCTCTTATGGTTCCGTTTCCTAAAGTTTCAGTTGCAGAATACAGGTATAAACCGTGACCTGCTTCATCCTGTACTTTAGCCAAAAGCGCCATTTTTCTTCTCAACGAAGGTGCTCTTGAAACCCAGTTGGCTTCCGGCAGCATTCCGACAATCTCAGAATGGGCATGCTGTGAAATCTGACGAACCAATAACTTTCTGTAATCATCGGGCATTACATCTTTGGGTTCTACTTTATTTTCGTCGTGTACGTATTGTACGAATTTTTCTAAGTCCATCTTTTTTTAATTTAGCAATGCATCAGTCCAGTAATGTACCAATGATTGTTACACTGGTAAATTATTATATTTGTTACATCAATTATACGTCATAATTAAGCATCACCACATTCGTCGTCGGATGACACTGGCAAGTCAGAACAAAACCTCTGGCTACTTCGTCTTCGGTCAATGCGAAATTCTTTTCCATGAAAACTTCTCCTTCAAGAACTTCCGCTTTACACGTACAGCAAACTCCTCCCTTACAGGCAAACGGCACCGGAAGATTGTCTTTCAATGCTTTATCTAAGATACTCTCTTTTTTCGAATTCAGGTGAAATGAATACTCATCATCATCAATGATGACCGTCACCATACTCTCTATATTCGCAATGGCTTTGAATTCATCACTCATTTCCGCAGAATCCTCTTCATCCGGAGCAGAGAAGTACTCAAAAAGAACCTGAATAGCAGGAACTTTTTTATCTTTCTTTAAATAATCAGAAATCCCTTTGATCATATCTGAAGGTCCGCAAATAAAATAAGTAGCCTCCTTAACGTCGATATCTGTATATCTTTCAAATAAATGATCTAATTTTTCAGGAGAAATTCTTCCTTCAAAAATCGGGTCTTCGTGCTTTTCACGGCTAACCAGATAAACCACCTTCAGCCTTCCTTTAAACTGCTCTACCAGCTTATCGATCTCTGCTTTTTTCATTACATGATTCATACTTCTGTTGCTGTAGAAAAGGTAAGCATCTGAATCAGGTTCCTGGTAAAGGCTCTCTTTTAAATTAGAAAGAATAGGGCTGATTCCGCTTCCTGCAGCCAATCCGACATACGTTTTTGTGTTGGTCGGATGGTAAGAGGTATTGAAGCCACCCATCGGAGGCATTACTTCCAGCACCTCATCCATGTGAAGGTGTTCGTTGAAATATCCTGAAACTCTCCCGCCTTCCAGAAGTTTTACCAACACTTCTAGCGTATTTCCTTTTTCGCTTGGAGCATTGCAAATGGAATAGGAACGGCGCTCTTCATTACCGTTAACCATGAGTTTAAAGTTCAGGTACTGTCCCTGTTTGAACCTGAATTTATCTTTCAGTTCCTCAGGAATTTCCAATGCAACATTTACTGCATCACTGGTATCTTTCTGAACTTTTACAGTCTTTAATTTATAAAATGAATTCATTTTGTCTTTAGTATTCTATTAATTTTTCCACCTTCACATTTAGGCAAACTGTTCTGGGCATGAATTTTTACTTTTGTGGTAATTCCTACCCGCTTTTTTATCTCGCTTTCGATGGTCTTACCAAAATTTCCTGTGAAATTAAGATACTCATCGGAATTTCTTTCTAAATCGTGCGTCAATACCAATTCATCCTCAATTTCAACATCAATATCCAGCGCAACACACATTTGTTCTTTTTCAATCGGTGTCAGATAGTAATTGGGAACAACACCCTTCACATGAGAAAAAGCTTCTTCAATCTGGCTCGGGTACACATTTACTCCTCTTACAATTAACATATCGTCAGTCCTGCCAAGAATGGGTTTCATTTTAACCATTGTTCTTTTGGCATTTTTATCATAATACAAACTTGTCATATCATTGGTCCAGTAACGAAGAAGCGGCATTGCCTTTTTAGTTAAAGTAGTAATCACCAAGACTCCTTCTTCACCATAAGGAAGAGGCTCTTTGGTCACCGGATCTAAAATTTCAGGATAAAAGTGATCTTCCCAAATGTAAGATCCTCCTTTTTCCTCAAAATCTTCCATGGATACTCCCGGACCGATAATTTCACTTAATCCATATATATTCGTAGCGTGTACACCAAGCTTTTCTTCAATATGCTGCCTGATGATTTCTGTCCATGGCTCCGAACCCAGAACCGCATATTTTAAACTGATCTCTTCAGCGGAAATTCCTCTCTGTGCAAATTCATCAGCGATCGTCAGCGCATAAGATGGCGAACAGCAGATCACTTCAGGTTGAAAATCAATAATCAGATCTACCTGTCGTGAAGTCATTCCTCCTGAAATTGGAAGAACACTCATTCCCAATTTTTCTGCTCCGTAATGCAGACCTAAACCGCCTGTAAAAATACCATACCCATAAGCATTATGCAAAAGCATTCCCGGTTGTGCACCGGCAGCATTCAATGATCTTGCAACCACCTCACTGAAAAGATCTACATCCTCTTCCGTATAACCAACCACTGTTGGCTTTCCTGTCGTTCCGCTTGAACAGTGAATTCTTTTTAATTCATTTTTCGGAACGGTAAATAAACCAAACGGGTAGTGATCTCTTAAATCCTGTTTGTAAGTGATAGGAAGTTTTGAAATATCTTCGATTGAGTGAATATCTGCAGAAGAAATCCCTGAATCATTCAGTTTTCTCCTGTAAAAATCAGACCTCTCTTCAAGATAACCAATGAGATTCCTGAGCCTTTCAGACTGCAGCTCCCTCAATTGGTTAAGTTTTAAATACTCAACATCAAACCTCATAACTAACTAACATTTGTTAGGTGTAAATTTAAAAAAGATTTTCTAAGTGACCAAATTTTTATGACTTTTGTCATATTTTGAATGATTCTAAATAATATTTTAATTGGATTAAGATAAATAGCTGGAATCAATTCTGACATTTTAAAAGAGTGCAGTGGATTGAAATGTCATTTTTTTGATAACAAGTATAGTTGCATTTTCTATGAAATGAAAGAAGATGCTGTCTGGGAGTTTATGATTTAGCTTAAATACGGTAAACTAATGAAACTTGACATAGATTTAAATTAATAGTCGAAACTCCTTCAAAACAACAGAACCTGATCTTTATTTAATGAAAACCGATCATTAAAAAGAACTGAATGAATATTACTGTTTCTGATTTCCTAAAAGTCCGTAAAGAATTTTATCTCTGATCTCATCCTTGATATCCACGGTAGACTCCGTATTTCTTTTAAACCAGAAATAAGAATTATTTAAGGTATGCAGGATAAATCTTGTTGTAAAAGTTGGTGACTTAAGTTCCCAGTTCTCTGCTTTATAAATTTCCAATAAAAGTTGCTCAACTTCCAGCTGATAATTTTTTCTCATCTCAATGAATTCCGGGAGCCTTCCGTCCAGATGTTTCCATTCGTTTGAATAAATATGGGTAACATCCCTGTTTTCGAGAACAACAGACAAATGTTGATCAATAAATACATTGAGTTTTTCCTTTGGAGCGAGATCCTTACTTTTGATTTCCTGCAGCTGAGCAAAGAATTCGTGAGCGATCCCAAAACAGATCCATTCTAAAATTTCTTCTTTCGATCGGATATGTGCATACAAAGAAGCTGCTTTGATATTGAGCTTTGTCGCCAGATCCCTTACAGAACTGCCCATGTACCCCTTTTCTTTGAAAAGTTCAACTGCAACTTCTAATATTTTCTTTTGTTTTTCTTTCAGTTCCATCATGTGAATGCAAAAGTAATTATTCTGATTTAATTCCTGCTTAGACCCATTAAAATAATTAAAGAGGTCAAAATGTACCTAACAAATTCAAAATAAAACGTATTTATCGGAATATTTGACAACAAATAGAAATTCAAAAACAGAATATTCGGAAAATTTGTCTCTTAAATTTATAAATTCAATAATAGAATACTTTTTGAGATAAGATAACCGAATTAAATGATTAAATAAGATTGAGAACATCAGAAATTAGAACATCAGCATTTAAAAATTAGCACTTATTAGACTCTTCTGGTCTGAAATCTGATGTTTAAGATCTTACATTGATAAATAAAAAACAAAAAATCAAAATACACATTATATGAACTTAAACCAATATACCGTAAAATCACAGGAAGCCATCCAGGCCGCTCAGCAAGTAGCCATGGAATTAGGTAATCAAAGTATAGAACCCCAACATTTACTTGAAGGAATCTTTCAGGTTGATGAAAATATATCCCCTTTCTTACTGAAAAAATCTGAAGCAGACTCCCAACTGGTAAGAGAGCGCAACCGCGAAAATTTAGAAAAGCTTCCTAAAGTACAGGGAGGAAACATCTATCTTTCACAGTCTGCCAATAAAGTTTTGCTTGATGCTCCGAACATTGCCAAGAAAATGGGTGATGAATTTGTGACCATCGAACATTTGTGGCTTTCTCTGTTAGAAACGAATTCAGATGTATCGAAAACGCTTAAAGACATGGGCGTGACTAAGAGTCTTCTGGAAGGAGGAATCAAAGAATTAAGAAAAGGTTCCAAAGCGACATCAGCAAGTTCTGAGGAAACCTATCAGTCTTTAAACAAATATGCGAAAAACTTTAACGAATTAGCAGCAGAAGGAAAATTGGATCCGGTAATCGGGCGTGATGAAGAAATCAGAAGGGTATTACAGATTCTTTCGCGAAGAACAAAAAATAATCCGATTCTGATTGGAGAGCCGGGAGTCGGTAAGACTGCCATCGCTGAAGGAATTGCACATCGGATCATTTCCGGAGATATTCCTGAAAACCTGATGGACAAAACACTCTATTCACTGGATATGGGAGCGCTGATTGCCGGTGCCAAATACAAAGGTGAATTTGAAGAGCGTCTGAAATCAGTGATCAACGAGGTTACAAAATCAAACGGACAGATCATTCTATTTATTGATGAGATTCACACCCTCGTAGGAGCCGGAGGCGGTGAAGGTGCGATGGATGCTGCCAATATTCTGAAGCCAGCTTTGGCAAGAGGAGAATTAAGAGCGATTGGTGCCACCACTCTGAATGAATATCAGAAATATTTTGAAAAAGACAAAGCATTGGAAAGACGTTTCCAGAAAGTGATGGTGGAAGAACCGGATACTGAATCTGCGATTTCGATTCTCCGTGGAATAAAAGATAAATATGAAGCGCATCACAAAGTAAGAATCAAGGACGAAGCTATTATTGCAGCTGTAGAAATGTCCCAGAGATATATTTCAGACCGGTTTTTACCGGATAAAGCGATTGATTTGATTGACGAAGCTTCTGCCAAACTGAGAATGGAGATCAACTCCAAACCGGAAGAGCTTGATGTTCTTGACAGAAAACTTATGCAGATGGAAATTGAACTGGCAGCGATCTCAAGAGAAGGAAACCAGACAAAAATAGACCATCTGAAAGAAGATATTTCGAAAATTTCTGAGCAGAGAAATGAAATCAATGCAAAGTGGCTGAAGGAGAAGCAGAAGTCTGAAGATCTCACCTCCATCAAGAAAGATATTGAATCTTTGAAACTGGAAGCTGAAAGAGCTTCAAGAGCAGGAGATTATGCAAAAGTTGCTGAAATTCAATACGGAAAAATAAAAGAAAAAGAAGATGCTTTGCAGAAACTTGAACTTGAGATGCAAAACCATCAGAACGAACTGATTAAAGAAGAAGTGACAGCAGATAACATTTCAGAAGTGATCGGAAAATGGACAGGAATTCCTGTGACAAAACTGCTGCAGTCTGAAAGGGAAAAATTATTACACCTTGAAACGGAACTTCACCACAGGGTTGTAGGACAGGAAGAAGCTATACAGGCTGTGTCAGATGCCATAAGAAGAAACAGAGCAGGATTGAGCGATGAGAAAAAACCTATCGGATCCTTTTTGTTCTTAGGAACTACAGGTGTAGGTAAAACCGAGCTGGCAAAGGCACTGGCAGAGTTTTTATTTGACGACGAAAACAATATGACGAGAATCGACATGAGTGAATATCAGGAGCGTCATTCGGTATCAAGATTAGTTGGTGCGCCTCCGGGATATGTCGGTTATGATGAAGGCGGGCAACTGACGGAAGCAGTGAGACGAAGACCTTATTCAGTAGTTCTTTTGGATGAAATCGAAAAAGCACACCCTGATGTTTTCAACACGTTGTTACAGGTGCTGGATGATGGCCGTCTTACCGATAATAAGGGCAGAGTGGTGAATTTTAAAAATTCGATTATTATAATGACCTCGAATCTCGGTTCACATATCATTCAGGAGAATTTTGAAGGCTTCGACTCCACTCAGCCTGACAGCACCGGCGTTTTGGATGAAATTGTGGATAAAACCAAAATTGAAGTCTTCGATTTATTGAAACAGACGCTTCGCCCGGAATTTCTGAACAGAATTGACGAGACGGTGCTGTTCCAGCCTTTGAGAAAAAAGGAAATCGGAAAAATTGTTCAGTATCAGTTAAGAGGATTTAATGATATGCTCGCAAAACGAAACATCATGATGACTGCTACTCAGGATGCATTAGATTACTTGACGAATAAAGGGTATGATCCTGTCTTTGGAGCAAGACCTTTGAAAAGGGTGATTCAGCAGGAAGTACTCAATAAACTGTCAAGAGAAATTCTTGCCGGCACGGTCAACGACGGTGACAGAATTACGCTGGATTATTTTGAAGAAACAGGCTTGGTTTTCAGACCTACAGAGAAATAAGTAGTTTTTTTTCATATTATTATTTTTATAAGAACTTCTGCAGCCGATGTCTGCGGAAGTTCTTTTTATGAATAATTCATCATTATAATATGAATTAACAGATCATTCAACACCTGATTTCCCTCGACCTGATAAAGTACAATCCATTTAAGTATGATAAAAACATATCGATTTTCTCAGTAGTACAATTTTCGGTCACGCACATTACATTGTCAAATAAAAAAAGAAGCTTAATAGCTTCTTTTCATGAAATATCTGAAAAACATTTTATTTTATACTCACCAATTCTACATCAAAAATGATGGTAGAACCTGCTGGAATTGCATCTCCGGCTCCATGATCGCCATAAGCCAGATCTGAAGGAATATAAAATCTGTATTTGGCTCCTTTACTCATCAACTGAATCCCTTCTGTCCATCCTTTGATTACACTGCCCAGATTAATATCCATTGGTGCACCTCCATTTTTGTCAGTAGAATCGAAAACAGTCCCATCCATCAGTTTTCCTGTATATTTTACCTGTACCACATCTGATGCTTTTGGTTTTGTTGTACCGTCACCTTCCTGTAATACTTCGTACTGCAGACCTGAAGCTGTGGTTTTCACTTTAGGGTTATTCTTATTTTTCGCAAGAAAATCAAGGCCTTTTTTCTTGTTTTCACCTGCCTTCAGTACTTCCTCAGACTGTTTTTTTTCATTTTGCTTCTGCATAAATTCCTGCATAAATGCATCCATTCCTTCAGCCGGCATGAGTTTCTTTTTTCCCTCCATCTCTTCTTTAATTGCCTGGGCCAAAAGATCTGCATCTACTTTAAAACCTTCCTTTTTCATATTCTGAGCGATACTGAGGCCAATATAATAGGAAGCTTTCTGGTCATCTGTATACTTGCTGTCATCCTTGGATTCATTTTTTTCAGCACATGAAATACTCAATATTGCTATGCAAAATAATGCGATAGTCTGTCTTTTCATTTGATAATTTTATTATTTATTATTAACGTTCTATAATCGCTGCAAATCTATCATTAATTATAAAAACTTTCCTGCTGAACGTCATTTATATTACAGATTTTTCAGATTATCATCCGGAGTGTAATCCATGAAAAGGCCACCATCAAGCAGTACAGATTTCACCTTCTTTTTACTTTTGACAGAAAAGACCGTCTGTTTCTGATTTTTCTCCCAGATTTCAGGAGTGAAATGGATTTTCTCTGTCGACTGATCCTGATACGTAACAACTGCATCAAAAGGAATGGCAAAACCACCAATATTATCTGCTTTTACAATAATCTGACCTTTCTCCTGAGCCACATCATTGATTTTAAGGTCAATATAATAATTAGTATAGAACCAGTTGTTGAAAAACCAATTGAGGTTTTTACCCGATCCTGTATTCATCGAATAAAAATAATCCCAGGGAACCGGATGTTTGCCGTTCCAGTTATCCATATAATGATGGAGTGCTTTCTTAAACAAATCATCTCCCAGATAATCTTTCAATGCCAAATAAGACAAAGATGATTTCACATAAGAGTTATTTCCGTAACCGGCTCCGCTTACCTGAGTACTCATCGTGATAATCGGTTGGTCCTGCTCTGCTGAAGCATCACTGATCCATCTTTTGACACGGAAGTTCTTATAAAAGTTTTCGGCAGCTTCTTTTCCGTTTTCATCAATTCCGATTAAATATTCTAAAGTGGTTGCCCAGCCCTCATCCATATAAGCATATCTTGTCTCATTAATTCCCATATAGAAAGGAAAATAAGTATGGGCAATTTCGTGATCTGCCGTCAGTCTCGCATCCTTAAGGTCGTCCGGTATGCTGGTATCATTGATCATCATCGGATATTCCATATCTGCATATCCCTGTATGGCGGTCATGACAGGATAAGGATATTCTATTCCCGGCCAGTTTTTTGAAAACCAGTCTAAGTTATAGCGCATCCATTCTACATAATGTTCAAAATCTTTAGCCCCGGCTTTATAACCAGCCTGTACACTTGCTCTTTTGGTTGTAAGCTGAACGCTTGAGCCGTCCCAGACATAGTGATTGCTTAATGCAAAACAGAAATCGGTTATATGATCAGCTTTAAATTTCCAGACATTCCACTGATTGTTTTTGGTAACTTTTCCTGACTTCATTTCTGCTTCACTGGCAATATGGATCACTTCATTGCTTTTCAGGGAATTTTTAAACCGGCTAAGATATTCCGGCTGCAACACCTCTTCCGGATTAAGAAAATTTCCAGTTGCCCAGACTACATAATTTTGAGGAGCTGATACAGCGAAAGAATAATCATTAAAATCATTGTAAAATTCCTGCCGGTCAGAATGCGGAAGCATATCCCAGCCATTGTAATCGTCATAGACAGAAATTCTTGGGAAAGAATATGCGACATAAAAAGTTTCAGGATCGATCTGCCCTTCTCTTCCGCTTTGTACAGAAAGGGGATATTCCCATTCAATTTTCACTTCAGCTTTTGATTTTGACTTCAGAACTTTTTCAAGTTTCACTTTCTCTACCGTTCCCCAATTCTCGCTGTCAACCCTGTATCGTAAACCGTCTACCACAAAAGATTTAATTTTTAATCCTGACGACAGGAAATCTCTGGAAACAGAACCTGATCTTGGGGATTCGGGTTTATGTAAATTGTTAACGAAACGGATGGCAAGTTCATTTAAATCATTCGGGCTGTTATTGCTGTACATGATCGTTTCTTTTCCCGAAACCATTTTTGTTTTTGCATCGACTTTAACCTGAACATCATAAATTCCTTTGTTCTGCCAGTATTTTTTTCCGGGAGCTCCGGAAATGTCACGGGTTCCGTTTTGGTAAGCCTCTTTAATATTCCTGGGCATATACAGCTCCTGGGCAGACATCTGAACTGATAAAGCCATGATAAACAATCCACAAAGAAATCTATTCATATCTAATTTTAATGATTGGCATCAAAAATAGGGAAAATGTACTAAAGCTTTTATGATCATCAGTATTAAAATGTTTTTAATACTGACTTAGTGAACCATTCTCAGTCTTAAAATAAAATCAGATCAAACCTACATCCTTCCCTGTTCGTCAGCTTTTTTAATAGCCTTTGCATTTTTTACGGATTGATTTCCAAAATTAAATTTCACTGATACGGAAACACTCTGCGTATCCCGATAATCAATAAAATAATTATCCTGATTGGCATATCTGGTACTTACCTTTTCCCCTGACGTCCTGAAGATATCGTTAAAAACAAGACTTGCTTCCAGTTTTTTATCAAAAAATTTCCTGTTCATCACCAGGTATACCGAAGAAGAACCTGAGATTCTGAAAGTCCCCTGAATAGAGGGTGAATTGTACCGGTGTCCGATTTCTAATTTCCAGTCGCTGCTTTTATCCAGAGTAAAACTTGTTGACAGATCAGACACCAGGTTCCATACCTGATTTTTATAGAGAAGATGGTCAACACCTATGAAATAATTTTCATTGTGCTCAAGGTTTTCGGACAAACTCAGACTCCACCAGGGTTTTATCTGAAAGTTTTTATATAGACTCATCCCATAAGCCTGCGCTTTTTCAATATTGGTATAATGATAAATGAGATTATTAACAGCCGGATCCTGATATGAAATCTCCATTGACGGAAATACTTCTTTCCTGTAATAGAAATCAAGATTCCACTCCTTCCATGTGTAGGTCAGGTTAAGATTATGAATAATGGTTGCTTTCAATTTTGGGTCACCCTGAAAATAAGAAAACAGGTTATAATACGATTTTGCAGGATTTAACCATGAATAAGATGGTCTGCTGATGCGTTTTCCATAGGACAACCCGAACTGATGATTGCCGGAAGTGGTATATTGGGCATAGAGTGTCGGAAACAATTTCCAGTAATTATTTTTATTCACTTCATAGGGTTCTGATACCACCCCTTCCAGATCAGTTTTCTCTACCCTCAATCCTGCTTTAAAATTCCACTTTCCGGGATTGTAAGACAGTGATGAATAAAGTGCAAAATTGTGTTCTTTGTAATTAAAAATATTGCTCTTATCGGATCTATATGCTAATGCTCCGTTTTCATTATCTGAAAAATCAAGTTGGCTGCCGGTTTTCACAAAGCTGTATTTTCCGCCGGATTCTATTTCCCACTTTTCATTTTTCCACTGATAATCTGCCTGTGTAGAATACAGCCGGACATCACTTTTATTATTGGTTACAAAATTATTTTCTGTCGGAGATTGGTTCACAAAATCAAGGTAAGTAAGGACATCCTGATATTTCTGCGCATTGTTTCCAGCAAAATAATTCGTCCAGGTTAATTTACTTTTTGCATTTAATTTTCGGTCTGCCTGAAAGCTTAAAGAATTATTGATCCCTCTGGAATGATGATCATTAATGGTTGTGTAGTTTGATTCCACTTCATTTTGGCTGTTATAAATCAAAGTCGGTACCTGATAGGTCCCAAGCGATTGAGGACTGAAAAATCCTGAATAATTTAAACTCACATTCGTCAGACTGTCAATTTCATATTCCAGATTAAAATTAACCGTATTCTGGCTTCTGTTCTGATCTTTCCTGTTCATTATACTGATCCACCGGGTCTGATCTTCTGCATAATTTACATAATCCGTGCCTTCCCGATAATAGGTTCCGCTTCCAAAATAATAGCTTCCCATCACCGAAATTTTATTTTTTTTGTAGTATTGAGAAATTCCAGCCACGCCCTTTGCATATTGACTCTGAATATATTTTGAGCTCAAAGTACCACGATATCCTTCAATTTTATTTTTCTTCAAGACGATATTCAGAACTGCACTTCCCGAAGCTTCATATTTTGCGGGCGGATTGGTAATAACTTCGACAGACTTTACCTCATCACCTTGCGTATTTTCCAGAAGATTTTTCAGTTCATCCCCAGTAAGCATCACTCTTTTATCATTGATCGTTACGAGAATACTCTGACTTCCCTTGATTGCCAAAACATCATTTCCTGATGTGACTCCCGGAGTTTTCTTAAGAATTTCCCATGCATTGAGCGAAGAAATATTGCTGTTTTCCACATTAAATTCCAGGCGGTCTATTTTTCTTTTCACCAGTGGTTTTTGCTTCGTCATCACCACTTCCTGAATATCCTGAGTATCCTTTTTAAGAATGATTGACATCGTACCATTTATTTCATCAAGATTGAGAATTTTTTCTAAGCGAGTATATTCCAGATCACTGATCAATAATTTAACGTTACTTTCGGGAATTCCTTCCAATACAAAGATTCCGTTCCCATCTGTCTTCAGCGTTTTGATCAGCTTATTCTTTGAATTATAGATCTCTACAGGAATTAACGGAAGTTTTTCATTCTGAATGTTGGTAACCGTAACTTCTATTTTACTCTTCTGAGCAAACAGCAGGACAGGACAAAGTAATACAATGAGTAATTTATACATGATTATTTTTTATTTTAATTGATGAAGAGCCTATCTGAAAATTCTCTTTCTTAATCGTGAAAAAAGAAAATTATTTCTTCCGGTACAAAAGTCTGTAATGCAGGAGAGAATTTAGGTTAATGGAAGGTTAACGAAGGGTTAATGCCTATTATGCAACAGATGAATGTTTTATCTTTGTTTTAATGATTTCGAAAAGTAAAAATCTCATCGCCCTTTTTGCCACCCTGTTTCTGCTCCTTTTAGGAATTCAGGGTTATTTTATGTACAAAACCTATCAGGTTAAGGAACGTGAAATTTACCGTACCGTCCATAAGAGACTGACAGATTATACCGATCGCCTTGAAGATAAGGGCGGAATAAAAAGAGTACACGATGATACAGTGCAGGCCATTCTGATCCGCTTTAAAAACAAGGAAATTACCCGTGATGAATTCCTGAATCTTTTCGATAAAAACAGGATCGCCACCGAAAGAGAATTCAGCCGGTATGTAGATGATCAATTTAAAGATGAAGGGTATGAGGTTGCGGTAAAGATTGAGTATTCGTCGATTATTTTCAATCCTACAAAAACAAACCTCATTACGAAGCCCATCGTTATTTACGAAACTGAAAAAAAAGTAAAAAAAGCAGGAATTTTAAATACCGGAACCTGGGAAACCACTTCAAAATCGACCGACAGTGATGCTAAAACAGTGACCAGAAATGACAGTTTCTCGGTAAAAAGCACAACGGGATATGAAATTTTAAATATAAAAACAGTTGTTTTCAGAGAATTGACTCTTCTTATTATTTGCTGTATTATTCTGCTTGCCAGTGTCTTGATCTTATATATTTTCACGATTAAAAACCTCATCAGACAACAAAAACAGATTGAAATTCTGCACACCATCGTTGATAATATTTCGCACGAATTCAAAACACCTATTGCCACTTTAAAAATCGCCTCAAAAACTCTGAAAAAGAATTTAAATGCTGAAACCCTGCCCTTAGTTGACCGGCAGATTAACCGTTTGGAAAACCTGTTATTACAGCTTCACAGAGATGAAAATGCCGTGGAAACAGTTTTTATACAGCCGGAAGACTGGGATTTCTTTATTCAGGATCTGACTTTCACTTATCCGAAAAATAAATTTAAACTTCAAAACAATGTTGAGAAAGAACTTTTCTTTGATAAAGGTTTAATGGAAACGATCATTAAAAACCTCTGCGAAAACAGTGTAAAATACGGAGCTTCTGAAATCGAGATCCAGATCACTGACCTGGAAAAACATTTGGAAATAAATATTGCTGATAATGGCGAAGGAATGGCGAAAAATGAACTGAGGAGTATTTTTGAAAAATTCTACAGAATACAGTCCAATAACATTCACAATACAAAAGGTTTAGGATTAGGACTTTATTTTGTACAGAAAATCGCTGCAAAATATCACGGAAAGATAGAGGTAAAAAGTGAATTAAAAGTTGGGACACAATTTAAAATAAAACTGCCTTATGAATACTAAAATTCTTTTGGCCGAAGATGATTCAGACTTCGGGATGATCCTGAAACAATATCTTGAATTAGAAAATTTTGAGGTTGGCTGGTTTCAGAATCCCGAAGATGTAGTGACCGCTTTATCTTCAGACTTTCCTTATCGTATTGGAATCCTTGATATTATGATGCCCAAAATGGATGGCTTTTCACTGGCAAAAATCATTTTAAAAGAAAAACCACAGTTTCCCATCTTGTTTTTAACCGCCAAAAATCAAAAAATAGACCGTCTGACAGGTCTGAAAATCGGTGCGGATGATTATCTGGCAAAGCCATGTGATCCTGAAGAACTGATTTTAAGAATTAAAAACATTCTGAAAAGAACGGCATTCCATTCTTCCGATCCTACACAGAAGATCGGAGCATATATTTTAGATTCAGACAAGCTTTTACTCAGTCACCCTTCTGGAAATATCCGTTTAACCATTCGTGAAAAAGATCTTTTAATTTATCTTTTACAGCACAACCATCAGATGATCAAACGTGATGATATTCTTGACCACTTGTGGGAAACGAACGATTATTTTACCGGAAGAAGCCTCGATGTTTTCATCAGCAAACTCAGAAAATACCTTTCTGATGACCCGGGCATAAAAATTCTGTCAGTAAGAGGCATTGGCTTTGAAATCAATTTTCCTCAAAGATAAATTTTGTAAAAAAAAGCTCCATTCAGCAGAACAGAGCTTATTATATATTTTAAAAAAATACTGAGTTTAAAACTGTAAATCAGCCAAAACCGGAAAATGATCTGATGGATATAGCAGATTTTCCCGTCTGTCATTGATATGCCTGTGAGATTTTATTTTAAAACCTTTTACAAAAATATAATCGATCCTGTCTTTCGGAACTTCATTAACATTGAAGCCTGTGAATGTCCCCACAGGACCGTAATGTTTCTTTTCAGCATGATAAAAAGTATCTTCCAGGTTTTTTGAAAGAATTTTCACAGGCTGTGTATCTTCAGTTAGATTAAAATCACCTGTCAGTACCAATGGTAAGTTTTTAGGATTCAGCTCTTTTGCTTTTTTCAAAATCAGTTCTGATGATTTCACTCTTGCCATATTTCCGACGTGGTCAAAATGAATGTTCATTGCCAGAAATTCTTTCTGTGAATCTTTATCTTTAAATATGGCGTACGTACAGATTCTGTTTAAAGCTGCATCCCAGCCTTTTGAAGGCTTTTCAGGGGTTTCGGAAAGCCAGAATGTTCCGGATTTTACTATCTGAAGTCTTGTTGTATCGTAAAATATAGCAGAAAATTCACCTTTTTCTTTACCATCATCTCTTCCTACTCCTACATGATCGTAATTTTTCAGACCTGTCTTAATATCTTTCATCTGCTCGGGAAGCGCTTCCTGAACTCCTAAAACATCGGGATGATAGTACGTCAGCAAATCTGTAACATCCCGTTTTCTCTGAGGCCACGCGTTTTCTTTATCGGAATCAACATTCAGCCTGATGTTGAAACTCATGACTTTAATATCCTGAGAAAAGCTCCATGCAAAAACAAGCATTAATAAAGCTGAAAATCTGAAATTCATTTTTATTTCATTTAAAATTAAAAAGCAAAAATAAAACTTCTGTTACAGAGAGTCCGGATAATTTTGAAAAGTTTCATATTAAATTAAATTCACAAAAAACTCCGGAAAATTTCCGGAGTCCTATTGCTATGACTAAGCCTGAAAAAAAAATCTGAAATTTATTCTTTGATAAATTTAAATTCTCTGCCGCCCTGGGTAAATGCGATCGTCTTTTTATCTTTACTGTAGACCATTGAAATCTGAGCCTGATCGAAAGTAAAAGTGCTGTTACCTACATATTCTAAAGGAAATTCCTGCTGACCTGCAGCCTGACCGAACAACTGATTGTCTTTTTCTTTAAACGTAAGCTTTAAACCGATCTCTTTATTTCCATACGTTCCTGCAAAATCTTTTACATTGATTTTCTCTACAGGTACTGCATCTGCAGAAGACCATGAATTGTTTTTGGAATTGACATCAGGAATTTGAGTGGCAGGATCAAGTCTGACCTCATTGATCTCTTTTGATGAATCAAGTTTAAAGGTCCATTCTGTATTTCTTTTCCAGATTTCAACAGGTAATTTTACAATCTGTTCGGTTCCATCCTTAAATTTTACCTGAACTGTCGTCGGCATCGGCAGCTGCCCCAGATTTTCAACCGTAATCTGTGCTCCGCTTTTGAAATCACCATTTACGTATTTCACGGTTTTAACAGCCTGGTCTATTTTCCATTTATTAATAAACCAGCCTCTCCAGAACCAGTTGAGTTCTTCACCGGAAACATTTTCCATGGTATGGAAGAAATCCCACGGAGTAGGATGTTTGAATGCCCATCGCTCGATATAGGTTCTGAAAGCTTTGTCAAATTTTTCATGCCCGAGAATTGATTCCCGCAAAACCCCCAATCCAAGACCCGGTTTGTAATAGGCAAGAATTCCAATGCTGTTTTCTTTCATATTATCAGGTCCCACCATGATTGGTTCATAATTGTCACTCATCAGGAAAGCTCCCGTCTGTGCTATATTTTTCTTTGAATAATATTCTCCCTTATTGAAAGCTTCTGTCGACAACTCATTGATAAATGTGTTAAAGCCTTCATCCATCCATGCGAAAAGTCTTTCATTAGAGCCAACAATCATCGGAAACCAGTTGTGCCCAAACTCATGATCGGTTACTCCCCAAAGATCTTCACCTTTAGAATTCATGTGACAGAACACAATTCCGGGATATTCCATTCCGCCTTCATTTCCGGCAACATTGGTCGCTGCTGGGTAAGTGTATCCGTACCATTTTGCAGAATAATGTTCGATCGCAGCTTTTGTATATTCTGTTGACCTTCCCCATGCATCATTTCCGGCACTTTCAGCAGGATAAGCTGAAATGGCCAATGATTTTTTACCGCCGGGAAGATTTATTCTGGCCGCATCTAAAATGAATGCCGGTGAAGAAGCCCAGGCAAAATCCCTGGTCTGGCTGATTTTAAATTTCCAGGTCTTCATCCCTGCTGCGCCATTTTTAGAAATTTCAGATTCCGGTCTGATCATCACGGTCTTGTCTGAGTTTCTTGCCTGCGACCATCTGCTGTTTTCTTCTTTCGAGTAGACTTCCTTTTCATTCAGAAGTTCACCCGATGCTACCACATAATGATTTGCAGGAACGGTAATATTTGCGGTAATATCCCCATACTCAAGATAAAATTCCGATGCTCCGAGATAAGGCATTGTATTCCATCCCAAAACATCATCGTAGACACACATTCTGGGATACCACTGGGCAATTGTAAAGATCTTCCCGTTTTTGGTATCCTGCACGCCCATCCTGTCTGATCCGTACTGCGGAGAGAGAAACGTATATTCAATTTTAATTTTCGCTACCCCTCCTTTTGCTTTAAGCTCCTGAGGAAGATCGATCTGCATTCTCGTATCTGTAACGGTATATTTCACATCTTTACCGTCATACTTTACTGATTTTATTTTATATCCGCCATCAAAGGTCTCTCCCTTGGCTCCGTTTCTGCTTCCGGAAAGCGGAACCAGTGCATTCCCACGGGAATCTTTTTCAAATAAATTCTGATCGAGCTGAAGCCATAAAAAACTCAATTTGTCCGGACTGTTATTGGTATACGTAATTTCAGCCGTTCCTGTTATCTCATTTTTCACATCATTCAGGCTTACATTCAGCTGATAATCTGCAGAATTCTGCCAGTAAGCATGTCCGGGCTGACCACTTGCAGAGCGGGTTTCCGTTCCTGTCTGAGAATAGAAAAACGGTTTAAAGGCTTCTACATAATCATATTTCGGAGCTTCCTGAGCATATACAGAATTTGCGAGAAAGATTACTGCCAGAGCAGACATCAGGGTTGGAATTTTTAAATTCATGGATACATATTTTTATTCTTTCGATTGGTAAAAAAAATCCCGAAATTGTTACAATTCCGGGAGCATAATTTACTTATTTTAATCAATTTGATTTTTTCTGCTTAATCATTGCTTCTAAAGTATCCCACATTTCCTGAGGAATATCTTCGAGCATATTAAATTCACCTGCGCCCTGAAGCCATTCTCCCCCATCAATCGTTACCACCTCACCATTGACAAAAGATGAAAAATCAGAGACAAGATAGGCAGCAAGATTCGCCAGTTCCTGATGTTCACCTACTCTTTTAAGAGGATTTTTCTTAGCCAGATCAAACTGGTCTTTCATATCTCCCGGAAGAAGCCTGTCCCATGCTCCTTTTGTAGGAAACGGTCCCGGCGCAATAGCATTAAACCTGATATTGTACTTTCCCCACTCTACAGCAAGACTTCGCGTCATAGCCAAAACCCCTGCTTTTGCACAGGCCGAAGGAACTACGTAGGCAGAACCTGTCCAGGCGTATGTAGTTACGATATTCAAAACAGTTCCCGGTGTTTTAGAATCAATCCAGTGTTTTCCGACAGAGAGTGTACAGTTTTTTGTTCCTTTCAAAACAATGTCTAATATAGAATCAAAAGCAGAATGCGTCAATCTCTCCGTTGGTGAGATAAAATTTCCGGCTGCATTGTTGAGCAGAATATCAATTCTTCCGAATTCTTTCAGTGCAACATCTTTCATGGCTTCCACTTCTTCCCAGTTTCTTACATCACAGGCAACGCAAAGAACTCTCCCACCCGTCTGATCTTCCAGCTCTTTGGCAGTACCGTACAGTTTTTCAAGATTTCTTGATGTGATGACAACTTTTGCTCCCAGCTGAAGAAAGTATTTGGTCATTGCCTTTCCAAGACCGCTTCCGCCACCCGTCACAATGGCAACTTTACCTTTGAGTGCATCTTCACGTAACATGGGCTGAGTATATTGATTCATATATTTTATTTTTTCCTAAAAATAACAAATATTAAACGGATGCGGGCTAAAATCTATTGAGAAATGATGTTATAAATAATATTAATTCGGATTAAATGTTATCAAAAAAAATTAAAGCAATGAAAACCTTGAATTGCTGTATTTCTTCAATTAAATAAAAAAAGTCAACCCTGTAACGAATACAAAGCTGACTGTTATTAATTTGAAATACTGATTTGACAAGGACAGCAACAGCTGAGTACCCTGAAATATTTATGCTGTTACCACTCCTTTAAATGAAAGTGTTTTAGGCGTTTTGCTGTCACTGGTGGTAACATTTACTGTTTTTATAAATGCCCCTGCATTTGCTGCATTATAACTTGCTTCTACAAAACCTTTTTTACCGGGAAGAATTGGCGTTTTGGTATAATCCGCAGTTGTACAGCCGCATGAAGGCGCTACATTTTCAATGATAATTGGTTTTGAAGATGTATTGGTGAACTCAAATCTGATTACTTTTGGTTTACCCTGAGGAATATTTCCAACATCAATGGATTCTGATTTCCATTTGACCGCATCTACAATTACCTTTACCGCTGCAGTTCCTACGACAGGAAGTACATTTGCATAAAAGGGTGAAAATGCCATAACGGCAAGTAAAGCTGTAATTTTTAAATTTTTCATATATAAATTTTTATTGTTTTTCTAAATTCATCTGTTATTATCAATCTATATAAATATAAATTTCATATTCAATCAATCAACAGAACAGACCTGTCGGTTCGAAAAAACAAATATATCAATCATTCGGATAAGATATTGTTAATCGCTGCCAAACAATTGTTAACAAGTTGTTAATGACAATTGATTAATTGATATTTTTAGATATTATTGCTCCGGTAAATGGAAATAAAGAAACTCAATATCATTATTACGCTCGGGCTTGTTGCGATCATCGGAATTCTGATCGCTCAATTATTATGGACAAGGCAGGCCTATAATCTTGAGGACAAAAAATTTAATCAGAAGGTTAATGTCGCACTTCTTGAAGTTGTAGAAAAGTTATCCGGCGAGCAGACCTCTTTTACGGAAAACCCTGTACAGAATATAGCCAACGACTACTATGTCGTCAATATCAATAATGAGTTTGACCCCACCGTTCTTGAATATTATCTTAAAACAGAATTTACACGTTTTCAGATCAATACCAATTATGTGTATGCAGTATATAACTGCCACAGCGATAAAATGATCTATGGAAAGTATATTTCCACTCATCAGGAAACTTCAAAAAACAGAACGGTCAGTTTTCCCAAACACGAAAATCTGACCTATTATTTTTCGATTCGCTTTCCTGATAAAACAGCTTACATGATCAGTTCTTTAAAGTTCTGGTATGTCCTTACCTTTGCACTGATCATTATTCTTCTGGTCTATGTGTATTCTATCTATACCATCATTCAGCAAAAAAAATTCTCAGAACTGCAAAGGGACTTTATCAACAATATGACCCATGAGTTTAAAACCCCGCTATCTTCTATATTACTGGCTGCTGAATCAATTAACAAACAGGAAGCTGTACAGCAAAGTTCTAAACTTCAGACGTACACTTCGATCATTATGAATCAAGGTCACAAACTGAACAGTCATATTGAAAAGATATTGAATATAGCAAAAAATGACGCCTCCGGACTGTCATTAAAAACAGAAAAAATAATGCTTTTTCCTTTCATCCAGGAAATAGCGGAAACTATGCAGCAAAAGAATGAAAACCTGACTGTTGTGATCAATATCGAAAATGACCTCTCACTGATCGCTGATCAATTTCACTTTACCAATATCATCTACAATATATTAGACAACTCAGTAAAGTATTGCGAAACCCGACCTCATGTTATCATTTCGTCACATAAAGATTCAAAAGGCTTATATTTAAAGTTTAAAGATAACGGCATTGGAATTCCGGTTAAAAACATTCCTTATATCTTTGATAAATTTTACAGAGTGAATACCCGAAAAAACAATGAGATCAACGGTTTTGGACTGGGCTTGTTTTATGTTAAAAAAATTGTTCAGCAGCACCACTGGAAAATTTCTGTGGAAAACAATACGGATCAGGGAATCACCACAACATTGTTTTTGCCCTCTTAATTATTTTATATCTGATGGAAAAAGCTAAAATTCTTTATGCTGAAGACGACCAGACTATTGCTTTCCTGATTCAGGACAGCCTTGAACCATATTATGAGATTGATTACCATGCAAACGGAAGATCTGCTTTAGAAGCCTTTGACATTAAAAGTTATGACATTTGCCTGCTCGATATTATGATGCCTGAGGTTGACGGTTTTGAATTGGCAAAATATATAAGACTGCACAATTCTGACATTCCCATTATTTTTATTTCTGCCAAATCACTAAAAGAAGACAGGATAAAAGGATTGAAAATTGGTGCTGATGACTATCTGGTTAAGCCTTTCAGCATAGAAGAACTTATTTTAAAAATCGAAGTTTTCCTGAAACGCACAAAAAAAACAGGTCATGCTCCTGCGGAATATAAAGTGGGAAAATATAGTTTTGACCCGAAAAATTATACTTTACAGGATAACAACAGGATCATTACCCTTACCCAAAGAGAATCTGAACTTCTTTTATATTTTATTCTTCATAAAAATTCTGTTTTAAAAAGACAGGATATTTTAAAAGCTGTCTGGGGGAATGATGATTACTTTATGGGAAGAAGCCTGGATGTTTTTATATCAAGACTGAGAAAGGTTTTTGCAGATGACGAAAATATATCGATAGAAAACCTTCATGGAATCGGTTTCAGATTTTCTGAGAAACAAAAACTGTAATATTTTGTATCTATTCAGTCATAAATAATATCTTCTGATTTTATTTACTTTTGCTGTTCACAAAATTCATTATTATGAAAAATCCTGCTCTGTCAGTTCTCGTGTTTTTTCTTTCATTCAGTTTATATTGTAAAGCTCAAAGATCAGAGCAATTGATTCAGTACGTCAATCCACTGATCGGAACTGAAAAAATGGGACATACCTATCCGGGGGCAACCGCACCATTCGGAGCTGTCCAGCTAAGTCCGGAAACCGACACCATCGCTTACGGACTGAACGGAAAATATAACGGCGAAGTGTATAAATACTGTGCAGGATACCGCTACGAGGACAGGACCATTGTAGGTTTCAGCTCAACCCATTTCAGCGGAACAGGACATTCAGACCTTGGCGATTTTCTGATGATGCCGACCGTAGGCAGATTACAGTTAAATCCGGGAACCGCATCTCATCCTGAACTTGGGTACCGCAGCAGATTTTCACATCAGAATGAGAAAGCAGAGGCCGGATATTATAAGGTAAAACTGGATGACCATAACATTTTGGCTGAATTAACGGCAACTACGAGAGTGGGTGTTCACCGTTATACTTTTCCAAAATCTGATCAGGCGCACCTCATCCTTGATCTGATGGCGGGAATTTATAATTATGACGGTAAAAACATCTGGACCTATGTACGTGTAGAAAACGGAAATACGGTCACGGGTTATCGACAGACCAATGGCTGGGCGAGAACGAGAACCGTTTATTTTGCCCTGAAATTTTCCAAACCATTTAAATCCTACGGTCAGAAAAATTTTGACGGAAAACAGGTGTACAACGGATTCTGGAGAAAATTTGACCAGACTAAAAACTTCCCTGAAATTGCAGGGAAAAACCTGAAAATGTATTTTGATTTTGACACGAATGAAAATGAATCCATTGAGGTCAAACTGGCCATTTCGCCTGTAAGCCAGTCTAATGCTCTGGAAAATTTGGAAAAAGAAGCCGGAAATTTATCTTTTGATCAGGTCAAAGCACAGACACAGGAAAACTGGAATAAAGAACTCAACAAAATCATTGTACAAAGTTCTGATACAGAAAAAACGAACTTTTACACCGCAATGTATCACACCTTCATCAGTCCTACAACGTACATGGACGTGAACGGTGAATATAGAGGTTTAGATCAAAACATCCACAAAGCTGAAGGATTTACAAACTATACCACTTTTTCTATCTGGGATACCTACCGTGCACTTCATCCGTTTTTTAACATCATTCAGCCGAAAAGAAATAATGAGATGGTCAAATCAATGTTGGCTCATTATGACCAGTTTTCCATGAAGATGCTGCCGATCTGGTCGCATTATGCCAATGACAACTGGTGTATGAGCGGTTATCACAGTGTAAGCGTTGTTGCAGATGCGGTCATTAAGGGAAATTATACCGGTGATGCCAAAGAAGCACTGAAAGCCTGTGTGGAAACCGCAGAAAAAAGAGATTATGAAGGCATAGGACTCTATATTGACAAAGGATACATTCCCGCAGAAAAAAGCGGAACCTCCGTTTCCAACACTTTAGAATATGCATACGACGACTGGGCAATCGCTCAATTGGCAAAACATCTTGGTGAGACTGAAATTTACAATCAATTCATTAAACGGTCAGAAAACTGGAAAAATAATTTCGATTCAACGGTAGGATTTATGCGTCCGCGTCTGGCTGACGGCAGTTTTAAGAAAGATTTTAATGCGCTGAGTACACACGGACAGGGTTTTATTGAAGGAAATTCATGGAATTATAGTTTTTTCGTTCCTCAGAGCCCTGATGAATTGATCAAAATAATAGGCGGAAAGAAAAAATTTGCTTCGAAACTGGATGAACTGTTTACGATGCATCTACCCGATGAGTTCTTTGCAGACACTGAAGACATTACAAGAGAGGGAATTATAGGAGGATATGTTCACGGAAACGAACCGGCACATCATGTTGCTTATCTATATAACTGGGCAGGACAGCCCTGGAAGACCCAGGCACAAATCAGACGAATTTTAGATATGCAATACAAAGCCACTCCCGATGGATTGGGAGGGAATGATGATGCAGGACAGATGAGTGCATGGTATATTCTGAGTTCGCTTGGTTTTTACCCGGTTGCTCCGGGATCAGAAGATTATGCAATTGGAAGTCCGGCGGTTGATCGTGCTGTTCTTAATTTAGAGAACGGAAAAACATTTGATATTGAAGCCGTAAATCAAAGTCCGAAGAATATTTATGTGGAAAAAATTCATTTAAATGGAAAAGAAATCAAAAATTTCACATTGAAACATTCTGAGATTATGAATGGAGGAAAACTGACTTTCTACATGAGCGCCAAAGCAAAGAAGTAATACCAAAACATGAATTACCAATGATTCCTGATTAATACTTTTTTTCACCGGCATCGGGATATGGATATTAGTTTACAGAGACAGTCCGTATTTTGCATACAAGAATCTTCATTTTGCATACATTCACAATCTTATTTCTCCTCAACTTTGAGGTATTAAATTAATACTGAAATATGAAAAAAGTAAAATTAGGAAATCAAGGATTAATCATCCCTGCTATAGGTTTGGGATGCATGGGAATGACAGGTTTTGGTGATGCGGATATGTATGGTAAGACTGACGAAAAGGAAGCGATCGCAACGATTCACCGTTCTTTAGAATTAGGAGGCAACTTTTTAGACACGGCAGATCTGTATGGGCCTTTCAAAAATGAACAGCTCATTGCTGAAGCAATCAAAGGAAACCGTGACCAATACATTATTGCTACAAAATTCGGTTGGGAGATTGATGATCAGGATCAGGTGACCTGGAAAATCAACGGAAGTAAAGATTATGTAAAAAAATCAGTAGAAAGATCGCTGAAAAACCTGAAGACCGATTACATTGATCTGTATTATATGCACCGTCTGGATAAAAATGTTCCTGTTGAAGAAACTGTCGGTGCCATGGGCGAGCTGGTACAAGAAGGAAAAATCGGTTACATCGGATTATCTGAAGTTTCATCTGAGACTGTGAAAAGAGCACACGCAGTTCATCCGGTTTCAGCAGTTCAAAGTGAGTACTCTCTGTTTGAAAGAACCGTTGAGGAGAAAGGGGTCATCAAAACTTTAAATGAATTGGGAATTGGCTTTGTTGCCTATTCACCTCTGGGAAGAGGATTTTTATCCGGACAGATCCGGTCTGTTGATGATTTGCCTGAAAATGACTTCAGAAGAGGAATTCCCCGTTTTCAGGAACAGTATTTCCATAAAAACATTGAATTGGTTGAAGCTATTGAAGAGTTAGCGAGAGAAAAAAATATCACTTCTTCTCAATTAGCTTTAGCGTGGATCATCAGCAAGGGGATTGTTCCGATTCCCGGGACGAAACGCAGAAAATATGTTGAACAGAATATTGAGGCCGGAACCGTAGAATTAACTGAAACTGAACTTGCCAAGCTGGAAAGTATTATACCTTTGGGTACCGATACCGGTGACACGTATGATGAGTTTGGGATGAGCCTTTTGGATTATTGATTTTAAAGTTCTCGCAAATTTTGCCGATTTCTTTTCAACTTAAATACGTAATCGCAAAGTGAGACAAAGTTTCTTTAATCTGCAAATGTTTTGAGACTAACAAATGCTCTTCGCTTATTGAAGTAAAGCAACTGTACTTCGTTTTTAAGTGTAACGCATTTGTTTAGTTTTAATTTATAAACCTGGCTTTGAATTCCTCTGTCTGATCCTGCGTTTGAAAAAAATTTCAGGCTTCAAGCCGGAACATCATACGATTACGCCCCGGCCTGGAAGGAGCTTTTCTTCTGAAATGAAGTGGAGCAAAAAAATGGAAGCCCTCCGACTACGCTCAGGATAAATGAAAGCAGATAAAAGCGTCCAGACCATTACTGTTATTTTTAATATATACCATTCAAATTATGAATACAATACAATCTATCTCGGCTTTTCACAGACTGTTATCACTTCCTGAACCGAAGCATCCGATGGTGAGCGTTATCAATCTTTCGGAAAGTGTTTTCATTGAAGATGAGGTATGGAAGGGTTTTGTGAGCCGGTATTACTGTGTGGCATTAAAACGCAATGCCACCGGAAAAATAAAATATGGACAGCAACATTACGATTATGACAAGGGGGTCTTAAGTTTTACCGCTCCGAACCAGGTTCAGTATCTTGATTTAAAAACAATGGATTGTGAAAACAAAGGGTATCTTCTGATTTTTCACGAAGATTTTCTTTTACATCAGCCTTTAGCAAACACCATGTCGTCTTACGGGTTTTTCTCTTATGCTGTGAATGAAGCTTTGCACCTTTCTGAAGACGAAGAAAATGATTTGCTTGAAATTCTTTACAAAATCGATAAGGAATGCCATCATATTGACCAGCACACGCAGGAAATAATTTTGTCTCAGATTGAACTGCTGCTGAATTACTCAAAGCGTTTTTATGAAAGGCAATTCATCACCAGAAAAAACGGAAGCCATCAACTCCTGTCGAAGTTTGAAACTTTTTTAAATGATTATTTTGATAAAGAATCTTCTGAAAAAGGACTTTTAACCGTTCATCAAATTGCTGAAGCAATGAATCTCTCTCCGAATTACCTTAGCGACCTTCTGAGAATTCAGACAGGACAAAATACACAACAGCACATACATGAAAAGCTGATCAGCAAAGCGAAAGAAAAGCTCTCCACCACTGAACTTTCCGTCAGTGAGATTGCGTATGAACTGGGATTTGAACATTCACAGTCTTTCAGTACGCTTTTTAAAAAGAAAACAAAGATGTCACCTGTAGAATTCAGACAGTCTTTCAATTAAGAATGTTCTCTCGCAGTTACGGACTGTTTATCGACATCATTATTTTCCGTGTAGAAGGTTTAGCAATCCCGGGTTTTCAGGAAACCGCATTAGAAAAAAGGGATCGCAAGTATTGTGATTGACTGATGATAAATTGTTAAAAATAATCCCTGCCGGGTTTTGAATCTGGCAGGGATTTTCATTTTCACATTTATTTATTCCTGTACTTCAAAAAGCAGCCGCTCCCCGAATTTCTCTTCGTTGACTTTGCCATTATCATAAACCAGGTTCCCATTAACAAATGTATGGGTAACTTTGGAATGAAAATTCATTCCTTCTAAAGGGCTCCAGCCACATTTATATAGGATATTCTCTTTTTCAACGGTCCAGTTTTCATTTACATCTACCAGGACCAGATCTGCTTTGTAGCCTTCTCTTATGAAACCTCTCTTTTCAATCCTGAATAAAATAGCAGGGTTATGAGCCATTTTCTCAACAATTCTTTCCAAAGAAATCTTTCCATTAATGTAATTTTCCAGCATCACTACCAGAGAATGCTGAACCAACGGTGCGCCTGACGGACATTTTGTATAGACGTTCTGCTTCTCTTCCCAGGTATGGGGTGCATGGTCGGTAGCAATCACATCTATCCTGTCGTCCAGCAATGCTTCCCAGAGTCCGTCTTTATCTTTTTGTGTTTTTACAGCCGGATTCCATTTGATCAGTCCACCTTTAGTATCATAATCATCATTGGTGAAAATCAGATGATGAACGCAGACTTCTGACGTGATTTTCTTATCTTTTAAAGGAATATCATTTCTGAAAAGTTCTGTTTCTTTTGCTGTGGACAGGTGAAAAACATGGAGTCTCGCACCGGTCTTTTTTGCAAGCTCAATGGCTTTTGATGAAGACTTATAACAGGCTTCTTCGCTTCTGATCAGATAATGGAATTTCACAGGAATATCTTCACCATACTCATCCATATACTGTTGCGTATTGGCTTTAATGGTTGCTTCATCTTCACAATGTACAGCGATCAGCATTTTTGTACTGCTGAAAATGTTCTCCAGAGTTTCAGGATTATCAACCAGCATATTTCCTGTTGAAGAGCCTAAAAACAATTTGATTCCGGGAACATTTCTGGGATCTGTTTTTAAAACTTCTTCAAGATTATCATTCGTTCCTCCCATCATAAAACCATAATTGGCATAGGCTTTTTGAGAAGCTATTTCATATTTATCAGCCAACAGTTCCTGAGTGACTGCATTAGGAACCGTGTTGGGCTGGTCAATAAAACTGGTAATACCGCCGGCAACTGCTGCTTTCGATTCAGTTTCAATATCACCTTTATGAGTAAGTCCCGGTTCACGAAAATGAACCTGGTCATCAATGATTCCAGGTAAAAGATATTTGCCTGAACCTTCGATCGTTTGATCCGCTTCTTCTTCAGAAATACCGGAACCTATCTTAGAAATGATATCATTTTCAATCAGAATGTCACTTTCAACAATTTGTCCTTCATTGACGATTTTTACGTTTTTTATAAGGATTTTCATTTTTACTTTTTTATGCTGTATTGAGTTATATGACACAAATTTAATGTTTTCACGAATGATTTTAAACATCAATCGGAAAATTGTGATTTCTAATATTTACATTTGCACTTTAAAAAAATTAATTTGTACAAGAAATTATTTGGACAAACTGCGGTATATGGACTGAGTTCCGTTTTGGTAAGAATTTTCCCTTTCCTTATCGCCCCTATCGTTACTAAGGCATTCGGACCTTCTGCATCATCGCCTTTTGTTGACTGGTATTCGATTGCGGGAGTCATTACCGTTTTTTTGACCCACGGCATGGAAACCTCTTTTTTCCGTTTTGCCCAGGAGGGTGATATTGATAAAAAGACTCTGATATCTACATCTGCCCTCAGTATTCTGGGAACCGGTTTTATTTACCTTATTTTAGGCTATGTGTTCAGGCAGGATCTCGCCAATGCATTTGAAACACCGGATCAGGTCAATTATCTTATTATATTTCTTTTCATACTTTCTTTTGACGCATTTGCAACAATTCCCTCAGCAGTCCTGAGACTGGAAGGAAAACCGGTAACCTATATGCTTTCAAAAGTTGTAGGATCCCTGGTGTATTATTTCTTAGTCGTATTCTTCATCAAATGGCTTCCCCATTATCCCAACGGAATTTTAGGAATTAAATATGATCCTGAAATCGGTGTAGGATATGTTTTCATCGCTAATTTAGTCCAGAGTATCATTACTTTAGCAATTGTAGGAAAAGAATTTATGAATTTCAGTATCAGAAAATTTGATTTCAGTCTCTGGAAAAGAATTATGAATTACTCCTGGCCGGTCATGATCGCAGGACTTGCCGGGATCATCAATCAGACATTAGACAGGCAGTTCCTTAAATATCTACTCCCGAAAGAAGAAGCGAAGCATCAGATTGGTGTTTATGGTGCTGTCTACAAAATCGCTACATTTATCACTGTGTTCCGCCAGGCGTATCAGTTGGGCATTGAACCTTACTTTTTCTCAAGTTTTAAAGATAAAAACAATCATAAAACCTATGCAGTCCTGATGGATGTATTTGTCATCTGTAACTGTCTTATTTATATCGGTCTGATGGTCAACCTTCAGTGGATCTCTGAAAGATACCTTAAAAACCCTCTATATTTTGAAGGGATTGAAATTATTCCTTTTGTTATGCTGGGAGCTTTATTTTTAGGGATCTATCTGAATCTTTCGATTTGGTACAAATTATCTGACCAGACAAGAGTAGGCTTATATATTTCCCTGATAGGCGCTGCAATTACCATATTGACCAATTTCACCTTTATTCCTACGTACGGATACTGGGCGAGTGCTTTTGCCGCCCTGATCACCTACACCAGTATGATGGTGATATCCTATATATGGGGTAAAATACAATATCCCATTCATTATAATACAAAAAAAATAGCCGTATATTTAACACTGTCAATTGCTATTTCGATGGTGTCGTTCTATTACTTCAGGCAGAATTATTTAATAGGAAACGGACTGTTTATCTTTTTTATCGCTTTTCTGATCTATAATGAAAGAACAATGATCAACAAAATACTTCGAAAATCTTAAATCTAAATTAAACTATACAATATACAATGAAAATTATAGTACCTATGGCTGGACGCGGTTCCAGATTACGCCCCCATACCCTAACCGTTCCGAAACCATTAATTCCCATTGCAGGGAAACCGATAGTTCAACGATTGGTAGAAGATATTGCTAAAGTTGCAGGAGAAGAAATAGAGGAGGTAGCGTTTATTATCGGGGATTTTGGGGATGAAGTTGAAAAGTCTTTGCTTCAGATCGCCGAAAGATTGGGCGCAAAAGGAAGTATCTACCATCAGGAAGAAGCCTTGGGAACCGCACATGCGATTAAGTGTGCAGAGCCATCAATGACCGGAAATGTGGTTGTTGCTTTTGCGGATACTCTTTTCCGGGCAGATTTTACTTTGGATACGAATTCTGACGGTGTTATCTGGGTGAAGAAGGTTGATGATCCATCTGCATTCGGTGTTGTAAAATTAGATGACTACGGATTTATTACTGATTTTGTTGAAAAACCGCAAACATTTGTTTCTGACCTTGCGATCATCGGAATTTACTATTTCAATTCAGGAGAAAAACTAATGTCAGAAATCAATCATATTATGGATCATGATATTAAAGTAAGTGGTGAATACCAGCTGACGACTGCATTAGAAAACCTTCGTCAAAAAGGAGCAAAATTCTCTCTTGGGAAAGTTGATGACTGGATGGACTGTGGAAACAAAAATGCTACAGTAGAGACCAACAGTAAAATATTAGCTTACGAAAAAGAAGAGATGTCTCATTTTACATCTTCTGCTACGATTGAAAATTCGCTTATTATACCACCGTGCTTTATCGGTGAAAATGTAAAGATCCTGAATTCGAAAATTGGCCCCGGCGTTTCTGTAGGAAATAACACCGTGATCATCAATTCAAATATCGAAAACTCACTTATACAGGAAAACACAAAAATCAATCACGGCAACCTTTCAAATTCTATGATTGGTAATTCTGCACAATATTTTGGAGTTTCAAGAGAAATTTCTTTAGGTGATTATTCAGTTTTGGATTTTCTTAATAAAGATTAGCTTCAATAAAAATGACAGACTTCAAACCACACAAAATGTTTTGTGTGGTTTGGCGTTAATATTGTAAAGAATTTATCTAAAAGGAAATATAGGTTATCAAGAATAAACTCTGGAAAATGATCAAGAATCTAAATAGCACCCCGGCTATATTGGAAGATTCTTTCAGGTTTGCAAATGACTTTAAAAAAATAAAAATCCAATTATGAAAAAATGGATCACATTATCACTTGCAGCATTGGTTATACTTTCATGTAAAACCAGAAAAAATGCTATGCAGAACGCTTCAGAAAATGACAGCATTAAGGTGGAGAATCCAGATAATAAAAATCCTGTTGATGCCGGGAAAAACATTTCAGACAGGCTTACATTTTATGAGAGCATTTACATCCACCCAAAATTTGACCAGATTAAAATCAACAGCAAAATCACTGCTGATAACATAAGAGTAAGCCCACTTGACGCAACCATTTATATTGAAAGCGACAAAAAGATATGGTCAAATATTAATTTCCTGTTTTTTAATGCAGCACGGGCGATCATCACTCCTGAAGGAATTAAAGCAGTTGATAAATACAATAAAAATTTTATTGATTCCGACTTCGAATATTTAAACAACCTATTGAACATCAATTTCATTGATTATAAAACTTTAGAAAAAATTCTTTTGGGCAGAACTTTCCTGCAGGTCAGCGACAGAAATTCAAAGATTACTAAGAACATGGAAGGATACCAGCTATCATCTATCGTAAACCAGAAAATCGTTACCAATGATCAGGAACGTGAATATAAAATCAATATGCAGTATTCAAACAGCTATGATTTAATTAACGTAAAATTGCAGGATGTGAAATCCAATGATGCTGTAGAAATCGTATATGATCAGTGGGAGAGCTTTGATAATAATCTCAGATTACCGCAAAGTGTTAAAATAATTATAAAAGGTTCTAAAACAAGTCAGATTTTACTGGAAAACACGAAATTTGGCTTTACTAGAATGGAAACACCTTATTCAGTTCCAGCCAATTATAAGAAAATTGAGATTAAATGATTAAAAAATTTAGCTTTTTAACAGGAATTTTGCTGTTCTCACTGTACTTCGGGCAGAAGAAAGAACAATTACAACAACAAAATGCCGAGCTTAAAAAACAAATTGCCAAAATAAATTCTGATTTAGCAAAAACAAGAAGTGAGTCTAAACTTTCAATCTCATATCTTACCAGTATTAATCAGAAATTAGCGTTAAGAGAAAAAGTTTATAACAACACGCAAAAAGAAAAGAGGTTTATTGAAGATGAGATCTATCTCCGTCAACTTGAAATCAACAGGCAAAACCGGGAGTTAGCCGTATTAAGAAAGAATTACGCCCAGGTTTTGGTTAATGCTTATAAAAATAAAGGAGTTCAGAATAAAGTTACTTTCATTCTCTCTTCAAAAGGTTTTGGAGAAGCCATGAGAAGAGTTCAGTATCTTAAGCAATATTCTGATTATCAAGATAAAAAAGCTGCAGAAATCACCAATGCTGCAGTTGAATTAAAAAAAACCGTAGAGAAAAAAAGACGATCTGCTTTAGAAAAACAGAATCTTCTGGCAAATCAGCAAAAGGATCTAACCACCATCAGTGCTGAAAGAGTACAGAAAGAGCAACTGGTTAATGATTTTAAAAAGAACGAAACCAAACTTGCAGGTGAACTGAGACAAAAGCAAACTCAGTCTAAAGCACTTGAGGGACAGATAAGATCAATCATTGCGGAAGAGATCCGCAGGGCAAAAGCGGAAGAAGAATCAAGAAAAAAAGCGGAAGCAGAAAAAATCCGTCTGGCAAAAATTGCGGCTGACAGAGAAAAAGCAAGAATTGATGCTGAAAATAAAGCAAGAGCTGAAGCTCTGGAAAGAGAGCGTAAGCTGGCAGAAGCAGAAGCAAAAAGAGCAGCTGAGTTTGCTGCTAAAAGGGCTGAAGATGAAAGAAGGAGAAATGAAGAGGCAGCCAGAAGTGAAACTAATGATAGAGATGAGGCTAGAAAGATCGCAGCCAAAAAAGCATCAGATGATGCAGCTTTGAGATCAAGAGAAGCAGCCACGAAATTGGCCGCTGCCAGGGCTGCAGAAGCTGCATTGGAAAAGAAGACAGATGACGATAAAAAGGCAGCAGAGACAAAAGCAATGACCAACTATGGTGTCTCGACGTCAGCAGGGAATAATTTTGCAGCAAATAAAGGAAGGCTGGCAATGCCTGCTTACGGTACGATCACTCACCGTTTTGGAAGACAGCCTCATCCAGTATTTAAAAATATTGTAGAGGAGAATAACGGAATTAAAATTTCTGTAGCAAAAGGAACCAGTGCAAAAGCGGTATTTCCCGGAACGGTTTCTTCAGTAATGCCTGCAGCTGACGGAACAAAAACAGTTTTAATAAAACATGGAGACTATTTCTCGATTTATTCAAACCTTAGTAATAATACTGTTTCAAAAGGTCAGCAGGTATCTGCCGGAACTTCGGTAGGTATGGTGGCACAGGATTTTGACGGATCATATACCCTGGACTTCCAGATTTGGAGAGGAGATACCCCGGTAGATCCATTAGGCTGGATTTCAAATTAAAATATTAACTTTGTAAAAATTTTTAGAGATGTATACACTTACAATACTGTCATTATCATGGCAACACATACTGATCGTAGCGATCATTCTACTACTTCTTTTCGGAGGAAAAAAAATTCCGGAACTGATGAGAGGTATGGGATCTGGAATTAAAGAATTTAAAGATGCCGTAAAAGAAGAAGAAAAACCGGTAGTAACAAAAACAACTGAAACTCCAACTTCAACAACAACTAATAATACCGGCAACTAAATTTTTCAGATCAATGAATTTCAGTGAAAACGCTTGGAAAATCTTCAATACATCAATTGAAGATTACCATGTTTTAGATAATATAGAAACTCCCATTAATAACCCATATCCAAATGATAGTTTGGAACGTATTTTGTATGCTAAAAATTGGATTGATACCGTTCAATGGCATTTGGAAGATATTATCAGAGACGAGAACATAAATCCTGTGGAAGCTCTTCAGCTTAAAAGGACAATTGATGCCTCTAATCAGAAGAGAACAGATCTAGTTGAATATATAGACAGTTGGTTTCTTGATAAATATAAAAATACAATTCCTAAAACAGACGCAAAGATCAATACTGAAACTCCCGCGTGGGCAGTTGACAGGTTGTCTATTCTTTCGCTGAAAGTTTATCATATGTCGTTGGAAGCTCACAGAGAATCGGCTTCTGAAGAACATCGTTTGAATTGTCAAAATAAACTCGATGTACTTCTTGACCAGAAACAAGATTTATCTACTTCAATAAGTCAATTGCTTACTGATATTGAGAACGGTGATATTAAGATGAAGGTGTACAAACAGATGAAAATGTACAACGATGAAAGTCTTAACCCAATCCTTTATCAAAAGGAGCAAAAATGAAACGACAATATTTTTCCGGATTACTATTAATAATTATTATCTCTTCCTGCGCTACAGAAAAACCAAATGTTTCTCCTCTGTCAACAAGCTTTTACAGTGAAGCGAGAAAAGCTGATGCCGAAGCAGGAATGAGCAGTACTTTTTCTATTAATATCCGTGAAAATGTGAATGCGGCCGAAATCACCAATTTGATTTCAAATTTTCCTAAATTTAAGAATACTGCTTTAAATGATGAGATAAATATTTTGAAATATTCATTACAGAACTATTTATACGCAATTGATGCAGGTCATATTCCGGGAAAAAACAAAACACTTAGAAATTTAGAAAAATCTTACAAGAAAATTCAGAAACTGAGAAAAAATCTCAATAATGATGATGATGCAGTTTTAAACAGATATCTGGTAAGATTAAAGACCAATGTGACTTTTATTGAAGACTCAATAAACAGTAAAAAATAATTAACAATTTAATGATAAAAATTCAGGCGGAAGCTAATGTTCCTACAGATCACGGGAATTTCCGAATGATCGCTTTTTCAGAAGATTCCAGCGACTGGATGCCTCACATGGCGATTGTAGCTGAACATACAGATTTTTCAAAACCTGTCAATGTACGTTTTCACTCCGAATGTATTACCGGTGAAGTTTTTCATTCTCAGAAATGCGAGTGTGGTCAGCAATTAGATGCCGCAATGAAATACATGCACGAAAATGGTGGAATCATAGTTTATCTGCGTCAGGAAGGGAGAAATATAGGAATTATCAATAAACTGAAAGCCTATTCACTTCAGGAGCAGGGATTCGATACAGTTGAGGCTAATTTAAAACTGGGACTTCCTGTTGATGACCGGAATTTTTCTGTTGCTGTCGAAATTCTTACTATTCTTGAGATTCAAAATATAAATCTTCTAACTAACAATCCTGAAAAGGTCAGGTTTGTAGAAGAGAGCAGTATTAATCTAAATTCAAGAATTCCTTTGCAGATTCCAGCTAATGATTCAAGCCGTGGCTATTTAAAGACAAAGAAGGATTACTTTGGACATCTTTTAGATGATCAGGATTAGTGAATCATCATACGTATATAAAAGCAAAGCTCCGGAATTTTTTCCGGAGCTTTTAATTATAAAAACTGAAAAGATATATTTTAATTGATTTTCGTGTTTTTCACATTTGAATCATTTAATTGATAATATTTAATCACTGCATTGTAATCGCTTGTATCAACATTGTTTCCTCCTTTGGCTGCGCTGGCCGGAACCAATACAATTCGAAACCTCTGATTATTAAGATATTCATTTGCTTCTGTTGTATTCAGTCCAGATTGTAAATTAAAATTTTGATCATCTATTCTTATTTGAACATTCTGAGAATCAAATACAAAATTATATTGAAATTCTCTCCCCGTTGGCAATCCTGTCACATCATCTAAATACACCATTTTAGGAATCAACTGCCATGCAGAGCCTAAATTTCTATAAACTAAAACCACATCTGTTGACTGAATATTTATTCCTTGTGTTACAGCATAATTATTTGCATTGGTAAAAGTAGCGGTAACATCACGGACTTGAGAATATGTATCGAAATCCTCATTATCATTATCATCTTTACAGCTAAATATAAACAGACTTACAAAAGCAAGTATAAAGATCGGAAGAAATTTTTTCATTTTTTTAAATTTAATAATATAAGTACTTAAGCCCAATCAAAACATATACCAAAAAAATTAAAAACTTTGTTTCTCCTGTTGTTTTTAGTTGTATTTTTGTTATTATTCCTAAATTATGAACAAAGTAGCTTTTCAATTACTCTTCATTATACTTTTCATCTCTTCTCAAATTTCAGCACAATATCAGCCGAAAAACATTTCTCAGTCAGATCAGAAAAAAGCCCGACAATGGGTTGATGATACGTACAGCTCTCTTTCACAGGATGAAAAGCTTGGACAGCTTTTTATCGTTGCCCTCTATACCAATAAAGATGAAAACCATATTAACCAGATCAGAAATATCGTTATCCATGATAAAATTGGAGGCTTAATATTGATGCAGGATGACGCAGCAAGAGAAATTAACTTAGTGAACGAGTTTCAGCAAAAATCAAAAATCCCTCTGATGATTGGAATGGATGCTGAGTGGGGACTTTATCAGAGAATCCCTGCAGCACATAAATTTCCTTGGGCAATGACTTTGGGAGCCATTCAGGACAAAAACCTGATTTACCAAATGGCTGCAAAAATAGCAGAAGACTGTAAAAGGATGGGAGTAAATTGGGATTTCGCTCCCGTTGTGGATGTCAACACTAATCCAAACAATCCGATTATTGGAAACAGAAGTTTTGGTTCTGGAGTTTCTAATGTTACTCAATCTGCATTCTCCTATTCAAATGGTCTGCAGGATAACAGTATTTTAGCTGCAATCAAGCATTTCCCGGGGCACGGAGATACCAGCACTGATTCTCATCTGGACCTTCCTGTAGTTTCACACAATTTAGAAAGACTAAACTCAATAGAACTAGCACCGTTCAAAGCTTTGATGGATAAAGGAATTGGCGGCGTGATGATTGCTCACCTCTACGTTCCAAGTCTGGAATCAGGAAAAGGGATTCCAGCTTCTATTTCAAAAAACATCATTACCGGTTTACTGAAAGAAAAATTTGGTTACAAGGGCTTGATTATTACTGATGCTCTGAATATGGGTGCAGTTGCCAATAAATACAAACCGGGCGAACTCGATGCACTGGCCTTTAAAGCCGGAAACGACATCATGCTTTTTTCACAGGGCGTTGCAGAAGGTAAAAAACTCATTCAGAAAGCTATTGACAATGGGGAAATTTTACAATCAAGAGTAGAAGAAAGCGTAAAAAAAATTTTACTGACCAAATATTTTTTAGGACTAAATCAATATACTCCAAAAAATCCTGAAAATATTAATCAGGATATTAATAACGATTCTCACAAAAAGCTGGTTCAGAATCTCTATGCAAATGCCCTGACTTTAATCAAAGATGAGAAAGCACTGCTTCCATTGAGTAATAAAAAAACCTGTTATTATATTCCTCTTGAAGAAGCTCCTTATCAGACTTTTGCAGATCGGTTAAATGAATACTCAACTGTGATTGTTAAAAAGATTTCAGAGATCAGGTCTATTCCGAAAAATTCCACAGTCATTGTTGGTTTTCATAAAGACAACTCTACTGCTTACAAACCCTATAAAATTTCAGCTGAGTCGAAAAAGGCTTTAGCTGATTTAGCGAGAAATCAAAATGTAATTTTGAATGTTTTTGGAAGTGCTTATGCATTGAAAGATATAGATTTATCTAAAATTTCTACCGTTTTGATCTCTTACGAGAATAATGATGACTCCATGACCGCAACAGCAGATGCTGTGAACGGTAAAACTAAAATATCCGGAAGACTTCCTGTTTTGGTCAATGATCAGCTGAAGCCGGGAATGGGAATCAACTTAGAATCTCAGCAGTTTTCAAAGTCCACGAAATTCACCACAACAAAATAAAAGCAGACGGATGAAACATAAATAAACAGCGTTTCATCTCATCACAGAACATTAAAATTAAAAAGATGAAAATAGGCATACTTTGCTACCCAACATACGGCGGAAGCGGAATCGTTGCAACAGAACTAGGGATGTCTCTCGCCAATAAAGGCTATGAAGTACATTTCATCAGTTCGGCGCTTCCTGCAAGATTAGATATCACCAACCCCAATATTTTCTTTCATAAAGTTAATGTACAGACGTATCCACTTTTCCAGTACCAGCCTTATGATATTGCATTAAGCTCCATGATTTACCGTGTTGTAAATCTATATAAACTGGATTTGCTTCATGCCCATTATGCTATTCCTTACGCCTATGCAGCATTTACAGCCAAGCAGATGCTGAAGCAGGATAACAATGATATTCCATTGGTCACCACCCTGCACGGCACTGATATTACTTTGGTAGGTCAGCACCCCAGTTATAAACATGCTGTAGAATTTTCGATCAACCAGTCAGACGCAATCACTTCTGTTTCTGAAAGTCTTAAAAAAGATACACTGCAGTTTTTTCATATTAAAAAAGAAATTCAGGTCATCACGAATTTCATCGATAATTCAGAGTTTAATGAGCTCAACGAATGCCAGAGAACACAATTTGCCAGTGAAGACGAAAAAATCCTTATTCACGTTTCGAACCTGAGACCTGTAAAACGTGTGGAAGAAGTCCTTCAGATCTTTAAAAGTGTAGAGAAAAAAGTAAAGTCTAAATTAATTATTATCGGCGAAGGTCCGGAAATGGAAAAAGTAAATCAGTTTCTGGAAGAAAACCCGGAACTGATCTCTAAAATCCGTCTTTTAGGAAAAGTAAATGACCTGTATAGGATTTTACAGCTGTCTGACGTCTTTTTACTACCTTCTGAACAGGAAAGTTTTGGTTTGGCGGCACTGGAAGCAATGGCGGCTAACACACCGGTTATAAGCTCTAATGCAGGCGGAATACCGGAAGTTAATATTCAGGGTGAAACCGGATTTTTAGCTGAAATCGGGAATGTGGAAGCAATGAGTAATTATACCATTAAGCTTCTCAGCAACGATGAACTTTTAGCTCAAATGAAAATCAATGCTAAAGAGCAGGCCATCAAATTTGATCTGAAAAATATTCTTCCTATTTATGAGGAAATGTATAAAACCACCATTGCAGATTTTAAAAAGGAGACAGAGAAAGTTTAAAGTAAAAAAACAATCTACCACCCCGTTCATCTATAAAACTATTCTGAAAAGAATAGTTTTTTTTGTTAACAAAACTTATGTCACTCAAAATTTTATTACATTAGTGGTAACACAAAAACACCACAGATGAACGAAAGATTATTGCAATATCTTTGGAATTATAAGGTTTTCACTCATTTAAATTTCAAAGACCTTACCGGAAACTGTATCGAAATCATAGATTTTGGAAAATGGAACAAAGATTCAGGACCTGATTTTCTGATGGCGAAAATTAAAATCAACGACGTAACCTTAGCAGGAAATATTGAACTGCACGTACGCTCATCAGACTGGATCTTCCATCAGCATTCTACAGATCCCAATTACGAAAATATTATTCTGCATGTCGTTTTTCATAATGATGCAGATATTGATGAACTGACAAAAAATAACATTCCGACTCTTGAGCTGAAAGATCATATTGACGAAAGCATTTTTGAGAAACATGAAACACTGCTCAGGGAAAGCAAATTTATTTCATGTGAAGATTTATTTAATCCCCATGAGATCCCTTTTAGATTCTACGAAGAGACGTTACTGAAAAAATTGGAAGAGAAATGCTCGGAATTTGAAAAAGATCTTGAACTCTGTAAAAACGATTACGAGGCCGTTCTCTTTTACAGCCTAGCCTATTCTTTTGGTTTGAAAGTCAATGCGCACCTGTTCAGACAAATTGCCGAAAGCATCGATTTTAAGGTTTTTATGAAAATCTGCCAAAACAGGACACAGTTGGAAGCTTTACTTTTTGGCATTTCCGGTTGGCTTGAAAACCCCGAAGATGAACAGATGAAAATATGGAAAAGAGAATTTGATTTTTTAAAAGTAAAATTTAAAATATCAGACCTAACGATCCGTCCTAAATTCCTGAGACTCCGTCCTCCAAATTTCCCCACCATTCGCCTATCGCAGTTAGCAGATCTTTATCATCAGCATCAAAACTTATTTTCGAAAATTATCAATGTACAAAACACCGACGAATTGATAAATCTATTTAAAGAAGTAAAAGCTTCCGAATATTGGAACAACCGTTTTAATTTCGGAAAAATCTCACCTGTTGACCAACCTAAATTCTTGACTGAAGATTTCATTAAATTGGTTATAATCAACAGCATTTTACCTATAAAATATACGTATCATAAATATCTTTATGATGATACTACCGACGAAATACTCTCATTCTACAAAAAACTTTCTGCTGAAAAGAACTCAATTATCAAGGGCTGGCAGAACATAGGCTTAACAGTTAAAAATGCACTTCATACTCAAAGTCTGATTTATCATTACAAAAATTACTGCACATCAAAAAATTGCTTAAATTGCAGCATCGGATTAAAAATTTTAAAAGAAAACAATCATGTTTGACAATCTGCGTCACAAAATGGAAAGGGAATGGTTTGGGGTACTGACCAGAATGGGAGCCAAACTTGGAATTCCTGTTTCTAAGTTACGGGTCTTCTTTATTTATTCTACTTTTGCAACAGCAGGCTTCTTCTTTTTAATTTATCTGGGACTGGCTTTCACGCTTTGGATCAAAGATATTTTCATTACAAGAAGGCCAAGTGTTTTTGATTTATAATTATGGACTTTTTAAAGATTACATCTCCTGACGATTACCGTGTACAGAAAATTTACGATTCTTACAGCTCAAGTTTTCCGGAGGACGAACGAAGAGACTGGTACAAATTTGTGCGTTTATTTGTGCATCCGCAGGTGAAGGTAATTTCAGTATCAAATAAATCTGAAATTATCGGCTATCTGGTTTTGTGGGAATTAAAAAACCATGTTTTCGTAGAACACTTTGAAGTTTTCGCTGAATTCAGGAATCAGAAATTAGGATCCTACATTACCAATTATCTTTTTGACAATTACCCGAGAATCATTTTAGAGATTGAGCCTGAACATTTGAATGAAAATTCAAAACGCCGCTTCACGTTTTACCAGAGAAACGGCTTCCACCTGATCGACGAAATGTACATTCAGCCTAGTTACGGCGAAGATAAGCGTCCCCTTCAGCTATGGCTTTTATCGAATTATCATCCGGAAAACATTGATGAAGTAAAAGATGAAATCTATGACGTGGTTTATCATTAATCTCTTATACTTCCGGCTGTTCAACGCTTAATTTATTCAGTTTAGAATATTCTGTGAACGCTGTTTTTAGCTCATACTCTATTTCTGCAGGTTTAAAAGTTTTTCTGAATCTTTTTGAAAGATGATTTACTCTTTCAGCATAGTAAAGAAAATGATCAATTCCTTCCTCGTTCATACCATACTTGGTCAGAAAGGTAAGATCAGTTTCATTTTTAATTCTTTTAAGAAAATCCTGAGTTTCACCAAAGGTTGGAGCTGTTATTTTGGGTGCTGATGATTTTTTCACTAACCGTATCGCCTTACCAATTACATTGATCAGATTCACATGACCTGCATTGAAATCATGACCTTGAAATGTTTTTGGAATTTCATTTTTCGGCATCGGAACAGACATTGGTGATTTTACATATTCTTCCATTGATGATTTCAGTTCCTGCACTTTTCTGGAATCACTAAGACGTTTGTTATCCCGGTCCAGATTACCGGTAGGTGTATAGGTAATCTTTACTTCCGGAATGAGCGTTTCCACTCTTAAAAGAATAATACTCATTTGTGAATTAAAACTTTCTTTTCTGATAATCTTATCAGCCCGGTAATAGGTTTCTTTCACAAAGCGCAGTTCATCATTTTCATCAGCTTCAATTGTGAAGTTCCCTGAGATATCGCTCACAGAACGAACATTTTTAGTACTATTCAAAACTAAAACTCCACCAACATCCAAATTCTGATCATCCATAATTTTTCCGGAAATCTTCTGCTGGCTAAATAGCTGATTAACCAGGAATCCAAAAAAAACCATAAGACTTTTGGTAAAAATTCCTTTCACCTGATATTATTTTTTATTTGCGATTTTCATTCTTTCATGATATTTGGGAATTGCTTTTTCAATTTCGAAAACTGCTCCGTTTATATTTCTGGATTTGACAAAGTCCAGTGACCGGGGATTTTCAGTAAAAGCAAACTCCAAAAATTCATAGATCCGTTCATCTGGAATTCCTGCATTAATAAAATACTCAGCATCAAGCCTGCTTACCATCCATTTCTGATATCTTTGCAGATCTTCATACCGATAGAGCGTTTTCATTCTGCGCGCATCTCCACTTAATACTTTGTACAGGGCGTCAAGATTGACTGCGGCCATTGGCAACCCGATAACAAATGCATCAGAAAGCTCCGGGGCTTTCTCTCTCATGATCTCAGGTGGTCTTGGAAGACCTATATCTTTTTGTAATTTAGAGAATTTATCTTCTCTGGCTAATCTTTTAGAATCTTTATTTAAATTTCCTGTAAGATTAAAAACCTGTACCTCTTTTATTTCTTCCGGAATTCTGATCAGCATAACAGTTAATAAAGAGCCGTACTCAGAAATCCTCCTGGAGACTCTTTCATAACCCACTTTTGAAAATCTGATTTCGTCATTTACTGAACCATCTATTACAAAGTTTCCTGTAGCATCACTATATGTTTTTTTGTCATTTGAAATATTGACAACCAAAACATCTCTGATAATCATGTCATTCTCACTGACAACTTTACCCGTAATTTGCTGTTGCGTAAAAAAATTATTATAGATTAATACCGTAAAGAATAATAATTGTGTTCTCATCGAATATATTTTTAATCATTTTTGTGTTTATTTGTGTTTATGGTGTTTTATATGAAGTAATTCTGGTTAAAACAGCTCTCTGAAAACGCATAAGATCTGCATCACTGATAAAACCGTATTTCAGGATATTTTTCCTTTCAAAACCTCCTGCCAGAACATAATTGATAAAATGCAAAACCTGTGAATTCTCTATTTTCAGATCATTAAAATACTGATAACCTAAATTTGTTACAATATTATTTACAAAATCCATATCATCCCATTTGTTTTTCACCTTTCCAATAACAAAACCCTGCCCTTTCGGCTGTACAAATTCGCCGGGTTTAGCAGCAAGAATTCTTGGATCAGATTTCTGTAAAATGTAAAGAGCTAAATCGTTTTTAAGTTTTTCAACTCTTTTTGGCGGATTTAAAGTTTTAGTGTCAATTTTCAAATCCCCGGTCAGTGCTTTTTTGATTTCAACTTCATCAATAAGTTCTGCAATTCTTACCAATTTAATATTGATGGGTGAGGAAATATTTTCTTTGGTAATATTTGTATTGACTCTCTCATATCCTGTCTTTACAAAACGTAAATTGTCACCCTGCCTGCCGGAAATCATAAAATGCCCGTCACGGTTGGTCAATACACGCTCATCGGTGCGGATATTGATTACATTAACTTCAGACATTTCTACATTTTCTTCAGAAGTTACCTTGCCAAAAATAAAATCCTGAGCATGGGCACTAACAAAGAAAAAAAAGGATAAAATAAAGAATAATTTTAATTTCACAGACTATTGTTTTATCAAGCAAAACTAAAGTAATTTTTACTGCAATTCAGAAGTTTAACCACCGTTAACGCTTTTAGTATTTTTTTTTGAAATTTTCTATTTCAAACTGTTAAAAACCAATCATCTTTTGTTAAAATCCCATTTAAATTTTAATTAAATTGCAGTCTTAATTCCTTTATCATGCAGAATTCTTATACCGTCATTAACGCTTCCGCAGGTTCTGGCAAAACCTATGCGCTTGTACAGCGTCTTCTGATGATCTGCCTGCGACATCCTTACCAACAGCATGCGATCCGAAACATTCTGGCACTGACTTTTACCAATAAGGCAGCCAATGAAATGAAAGAAAGAATCTTATCCTGGCTTGGAAATTTCACTGCTCCGAATTATTCAGAAAATAAAGATTTAAAAAATATTCAGACCGCTTTTGAAAATGAAAGTCTGAAAATCACCATTGATGAACTTCATTACAGGTCAAAAAAGCTACTGGACTATGTTCTTCACAACTATTCCACTTTAAACATCGGAACGATTGACCGTTTCAATTCAAGACTTGTAAGAAGCTTTTCGTATGAATTGGGCCTTGCTAAAAATTTCAATCTTGAAATTGATGCAGAACCTTTTCTGATTGAAGCCGTTGACAAAATGCTCGATCAGATCGGAGAAAATGAAAGTATCTCACACTCCTTTATGGATTATGTAGATTACAGCCTTGAAAATAACGAGAGAATTAATCTGAATAAAAATCTTTACGATTCTGCGAAAGAGTTTGTCAAAGACATTCACTACGAACACCTTAAAAATAATAAAAGTTTTGACGATATCAAATACGAAGATATCAAGAACACGCTTCGTAAAGAAATTGTTTCCAATAAAAAACGTTCCTTAGAAATTGCGGCAGAATCCATTGCTCTTTTCACATCAAGAAATATCGAAGTCGAAGATTTTTCTCAGGGTAAAAACGGAATTGGAGGTTTCTTTACTAAAATTTTAGATTTTTACAATAAAAAAAGACCGGGATTTCCATTTCCTACTAATGAGGAAAGTGCTTTAAACAATATCCAGAAGGGAGCTGCCGCAAAATCTAAGCACAAAGAATCAGAAATTTTTGAAATTCTTGAACAGTTACTGGATAACAGAATGCAGTTAATCCTTTTATTTATTGAAACTCAGAAAAAAGAGAAAATACTTTCAGCACTTCTTCCCTTAAAAGTAAATAAAGATATTCAGGACGAACTGAAAAAAATAGAAGATGAAAATGATCTGGTTCTCCTTTCAAAATTCAATATCCTTATCAATGAAAACCTTAAAAATGAGCCATCGGCTTTCATTTATGAAAAAGTAGGCTCACAGTTTCAGCACTACTTCTTTGATGAATTTCAGGATACATCCGAATTACAGTGGCAAAACTTTATGCCGTTAAGAGACCACAGTGTTTCAACAGAAAATACTTCTTTTACTTTAGTGGGAGACCCAAAACAGAGTATTTACCGTTTTCGGGGCGGAGAAAGTAAACTGATGCTGGATATTATCAACAAAAAAGAAATTTCACCAAAAGAAGCAGAATTACTGGTTTTAAAAGATAACTGGCGAAGTGCGAAGAATATCGTTGAGTTTAACAATGAATTATACCGATTCCATTCAAATGATCTGGAAGAGGAACATAAAAATATTTTCGGAACCGATGCTGAACAGAATCCCAAATCAAAAATAGAGGGAAGAGTAAAAGTTAACCTGATTGAAAACCTCACCAAGGAAGATTTTTACAACGATGTTTCTGAAAAAATGCAGAAGGACATCCAGGAATGTCTGAATAATGGATTTACCTTTTCTGACATCACCATTCTCTGCCGCGGCAACTTTGATATTTTCAGCTATTCACAGAAATTAGGAAATCTTAAAGTCATCTATAAAGGTGAAGAAACCAATATCAAAACGATTTCTGACAAAGGCCTGACTTTAGAATTATCAAATACATTACAGGCAGTTGTTCAGTTTCTCAGATGGGAAACCAACCCCAAAAACAAGCCTCATCTGATTATGCTTATGTTTTATCTGAACCGTTTGGGCAGGGTTAAAATGGTTGATTTCAGTTTGGATATGAAAGAAATCCTTTCTATTGATTCCCACGAAGAGATTTTAGAATACATACAGAAAAAATACACTCTTAAGCTAAAGCAGGATCATTTTCCGAAGTTCAATCTTTATAATTTTGTTGAATATTATATCAATGAATTTACTGTAGAAAACAAAGAAACAGACTTTCTTCTTAACTTTCTTGAAATGCTGTTCAATTTTACTCAAAATGCAGGGGCCAGCACGAAAGAATTTTTGAAATACTGGGATGAAGAAGCTTCAAAACATACCATCCAGGCGTCTGAAAACATCGATGCTATTCAGATCATGACGATTCACAAAGCAAAAGGCCTTGAATTTCCAATTGTTTTCATACCGCTTGAGAATAAAAATGCTGACAGCCAGTTTAACAATTGGTTTGATACGACTGATGATGATGCCCTGAAATCTGTGAACATCAACCAGTTCAATAAAAGCCTTGAAGCCTATGATCCGGAGATTGAAAAATTTAACAAGATCAATTCTTACAAAAACTTTGTAGACCGGCTCTGCCTCCAGTATGTAGCAACAACAAGACCTGTAGAACAGCTTTTCTTCTATCTTCAGAAAGCTAATAAAACGTCAAACAATCTTGAAATTTTAGAATTTATACAATCTAAAAACACTGACAATCTCGATGAATTTGATCTGTATAAAACAGATGGTGAAATGCTGGTAAAACACACACAACATAAAGTTTCATCATACCAGACAAAAAACATTCAAAATCTGAATAACCAGCACGAAAGGACCACTTCTATAAAGATTGCCACACCTTCAAAAACATATCAGGAACGTAACACGAAAGTGAGAACAGGAATCTTTGTCCATGAATTATTATCAAGAATAAATACGGAAAAGGATATTGAAAAAGTACTGGAATCTTACACGCTCGAAGGCCAGATCACTTTAGAGGAAAGACAAGAAATAAGAAGTGCTTTACAGGAAATAATTCATACTTATTCTGAATTTTTTGATGAAAAATGGGAAGTCATCAATGAGAAAGACATTATGATTTCCGAACGGGGGGTCAGTAAAATATACCGCCCTGACCGCATTTTAAAAAACAGCGAAGGTTGTATCATTGTCGATTTCAAAACGGGGCAGGAATCTGAAAAGAACGAAAAACAGATAGAAACCTATAAAAGTGTGCTGGAAAATTTGGGGATGAAAGTCCTTAAAACCCAACTGATCTATTTATAATTAATAATTTTTATTAAATTCTCTTTTATTCTTTACCTCACCCCTAAATATTTTTCCAATACTTAAAGATCAATATATTTACGTTTTTAACATCTGTATTATTTTATCGTAAAATCTTCTTTAAAAATAACACAGAACAAACACAAATAATTGATTAACAATTACTTGACAATAAAAATTCACTTGCCAATCTAATTTATTTTTATAATTTTAAAAACTCAAAATGATGTTTAAAAATTATGAAACAAATTAACGCTATTGCAATAGCGAGTATTGCTTCGTTGTTGATGTATTCATGTTCAACGGAAAGGGAACCTGAAACTGAAAATTCCCACAACAAAGAAAATTTAATACTCAAACGTAATATGGACATCTGTAAAGTTTTCCATAACGCTGTAGAAAGCTCTATAATACAAGGTGTAAAAGGTGTACATGTGGACAATGGCATTTCAACAAAATGTGATAATAATATTCTGATTTTTCCGACAGCCCAGTCTTATGAAAACGCAATAACAATATTAGATCAACTTATTGACAGTCATAATGATAATTTTGACCAAAATACCTTTAACATGACAGATGTTAAAGCGGATGATTATGCTGACAGTTTAGGATTTAATGAAGATCAGCCCCTGCTTGATTTTGAAAAGGATTTAAATTTCTGTTCTCACCGAAATTATGTTGAAACCCTAGAAAAAGACTGGCTGAGCCAGCAAGGTGATGGCGCTTGGAATTTGAATACCAGTCCGGACAGTCACTACATTGATGATGAGACGGAAAGAGCCCTGTTAAGCATCGGGGCAGAATACATAATAGGCAACTGTGCAGACGGATATAAATATTTTAAACAATTTGGCTGGGGTACTGTTGAATTAGATATTGAAGACCTTAATACACTTTCAAATACAATTACTTCTCTTAATCATATAATACACCCATCACATATTGATGGTCCGACTCACCAGCAGGTTACTCAGTATTTAAACTCCATCAAAAGAAATTACAAAGTAGACATCAAAGATATAGGTGCTGTTATAGGGCAGCTTGGCCCGCTGAGTGATGGCTGTAAAGAATATGCAAAGGAAAAGGGAGAAAAAATATTTAACAGCAACAGAAGAATCAAGTGGAAACATAAATTTGTGAGAAGAGCTGGAATTGGCTCAAATTCATCAGTAAAAGGAAAATCTGTAACAAAATCATACAGAAAAAAAAATGGGAAATGGAAAAAATACAGAGCTAAGATCACAGCAGATCTTAAAGGTGTAGTATACTCCAACTGTAGTACTGAAGAATCTCTGACTTCTACTAAAGAGAAAAGGAGAAAAAGATTAAAAAATATAAAATCTCTAAATGATCCCGGCAGCAACCTGCAGAGTAAAAAACTCAGACCAAAGGGACTTTTTAGTATCCATAAACAGGAAGGAAATTACTTTGAAGATGAAATATATTGATATGAATACCAGAATTTGGAATGTTTTTTTTCAGATCTCCTGCCTCTTCACAGCAGGAATATTATATTCTCAGAACTATCCACTGAAGTTTGGAATAAAAGCAGGCTGGAATTATTCCCACATCAATGCAATTGATGAAGTAGGTAAACTTTCAGGTTATTTAAGTGATCTCATTGATGAAGCTTATGCAGGCTTTTTAATAGAAAAACAAATTTCATCGAAGTCTTTTATCCAGCTTTCTTCTATCGTTTCTTTCACGGAGTCGGTCACTTTTATAGAACTGCCTGTATATTATAGGTATAATTTTTATAAAAAATTCTCAGTACTTGCGGGCCCAAAACTGAATTATATTCCAGATGAACAGTTTAATAATTTTTACTACTTTAAAAAGAGATTTGGCATCAGTACAGATATGGGTTTAAATTATAAACTGTGTGATCATTTCACCCTTGAAGGTACTGTTTCAAAAGGATTTACAAAACAGTTTGATAAATTGGCATTAACATATTATAAAGCCCGAAGAGATGTTTACAGAATCGGGATAATCTATATTTTCTGATTCGTCAGGGACTAAATAACTGTATTAAAAATTATTCTAAAATTTTTAGGCCTCTAAAACTCAATAATAATTCAGAAACCTAAAGAAGTATTTCGGTATAGCCCAATAGAAAAGAAATTATTTTGAAGATAAAATATATTAATATGATTACCAAAATTTGGAATGTAATTTTTCAGATTTCCTGCCTCTTATTCGCAGGAATGTTATATTCTCAGAACGATCCCCTCAAATTTGGAATCAAGGCAGGCTGGAATTACTCCAGTGTCAATGCAATTGATGAAACAGGTCAACCTTCAGGTTATTTAAGTGGGATCATTGATGAAATTTATGGAGGCTTCGTCTTTGAAAAACAAATATCCAAAAAATCATTTATTCAAATTTCACCTACAGTTTCTTTCACTGACGATATTACCTTTATAGAGTTGCCTGTTTATTACAAATATAATTTTTACAAACGTTTTTCGTTATTGGCAGGAGGAAAACTAAATTACATTCCTGACGAACAATATAATAATTTCAACTATTTCTCAAAGAGATTTGGTATCAGCACAGATATAGGTATAGATTATAAGCTATCTGAGCATTTTACTGTTGAAGGTACTTTTTCAAAAGGATTTACAAAACAGTTTAATCAATTGGCATTAACCTACTATGAAGCCCGAAGAGATGTTTACAGAATCGGGGTAATCTATTTTTTCTGATTCTGTCGGATTGATTTATTTACTTAAAAATAAGTAAGGCGGAACTGACAGTTCCGCCTTACTATGTATTATAGTGTTAGAATTATTAAGCCTTTGTATCCGGCACAAATACTCTTTGTCCCAATTCCTGATCAAACAGATATAATGCTGAAGGATTTTCACTCACCATTTTAATTTTAGTGACATACTGTGATGCACTGGCTTCCTCTTCTACCTGCTCATTGATGAACCACTGCAGAAAAGAAGTCGTTGCAAAATCTCCTTCATCATTGGCATTTTTAACAATATTAAAAATACTTCTTGTTACAGTTTTTTCATGCTCTAGCGCTTTTACAAAAATATCTACTGCATTGTCAAATACATGCGGCGGTTTTGGAATTTCGCCAACGATAATTTCGCCTCCTACATCGTTAAGATAGTCAAACATCTTATCTGCGTGCATTAATTCCTCTTTGCTCTGAACTCTGAAATAATTAGCAATCCCATCCAGATCCTTTGCTGAAAACCATGCAGACATGGAAAGATAATACTGAGCAGCATATTGCTCGTGAGCTATTTGTTCGTTGATGAGTTGTGCAATTTTTTCGCTTACCATAATAAAAAATTTATACTCAAAAATACGTATTATATCACAAATTGAAAAATTTACGCAGAAATTTAGATTTAGATTGAATATAAAAAGGGTGGAACTACTTCCACCCTCCAACATTAAAAATCAAATTACGTAAACAATCAGTTCACCTGAGGCTGAGGAGCCGGCTTCAAACCGTGTCTCATCTTTCGGTCTCCCTTCATTCCCTTTTCTTTCATCATCGCTCTTCTCTCCTCCATTTTAGCCTTCTTGCCAGCCTGCCATTTATCATATTGTTCCGGTGAAAGAATTTTCTTCATATCGTTATCCATCTGTTCCCTTTTGGCTTTCATCTGCTCCATCCTTGCCTGTCTCTGCTCTTTGTTTTTATCAAACTCATTCTTCATTTCGGCTTTTCTTTTTTCATGCAGGTTTTTAATTTGAGCAACCTGACTCTGGTTCAGGTTCAGATCTTTCTGCATCGCAGTTATTCTTTCCTGTTCTCTCTGCTGCATTTTCTGCTCCATTTCTGCTCTGTTTACTTTTTTGTCCTGCGGAACCTGTTGAGCCATTGCAAAACTTCCTACTCCGATCAATGCTATTGCTAATACTAATTTTTTCATTTTTACTTTAATTAATTGTTTTGTTATGTCTTTTTGATACATAATAAAAGACGAAGTTAAAATACAAAATTCATAAAATATGTTAATTTTAATTATTAATTCATCAACATTATTTAAAAATAAAAAGAGATCAGGCAAAAAACCTGATCTCTACACCACTCAAATATAATATATGAAAACTAATTATTAACTAAACTGCTTCTAAAACCGCCTGAACTTCTACCATCCCCTCTGTTGTTCTGCTCTCGTGGAGAACTGTTTTGAATTCTCGGACCCGAACTTTCACTTTTCTGTTGGGATCTAAATCCGCCGTTTCCTCTCGTTCCGCTATTTTCAGTTCTGGGAGCAGACGGTCTCGGGATACCAGCCTCAGAGTTCCTGTTATTATTTCTGAACCCTCCTCCTGCATTTTCATTTCTTCTGATCCCATTATTTTCCCGTGTTCCACTGTTGCTACGAATTCCATTATCAGAATTTCTGAATCCTCCTGAATTTCCATTATTTCTTCGTACAGCATTATTATTTTGATTTCTAAATCCGCCTGATGAATTGCTATTAGAATTTCTGAAACCTGAATTTCTGACTACATTCAATGTTGGATTATCATTTCTACGAAAACTGTTTCTGTCGACTCTGTAAATATTGATATTTACATTTCGGTATCTTGGCATTACTCTGAACCTCGGCGAATAATATGACCTTCTGTAGTTTTGAAAATAAGCGATCGGCCTGTGTCCCTGGTAATAATTATTCTGAAAAACTACAAATACCCTGGGCCCCAGGATTCTCTCCATTGCATAAAACCTGTCGTAGTACCAACGGTCCGGATTATATCTGTAAAAGCTGTTCCAGTTTGAAAAACTGGAGTACAGATTATTCAGGTATAGAATCTGGTCTATCTGCCAACGGTTTAACCTATTCTGCTGAAAAAAAACATTCCAGTTAACATTGACAATACTGTTTTTGTAATCATTATAATAACTCTGATAGTAATCCTGGGGATAATAATCCTGAGGATAATTATAATAATAGTCGTCAGGAAAATAATTCTGATCATCCTGATCAGAATAATATCCGTCATTATTTCCATATCCATCATGATATCCATTATCAGGATATTGCTGAGCAAACGACAAAATCGATAAAGTCAAAGCAAATCCCAAAAGTATTTTTTTCATTTCTATAATCATTAATTGGTTAATACAAAAGAACTCTCATTCCTGTCTTTTGGATATAAAGACAAAAAAGAAGTTAAACCCTAAAGTAAAACTTCTTTCATTAAATCATTAATCAATTGATTATCAATTCTATTATTTTCATTATGCGCGACCGCTATCTTTTAACCAATAGGCTATTTTCTGATTAAATGTTGAATTTTCTTTTAAATTTTCAATGTTTACATGCATTCTATAGCGCCAATAGTGTGGGAATACTGCAGGATTGTTAATCCTTTCATTATCCATGTTGGGATTGGTCAAATGTTCATCGGTTGCTAAAAATTCCTGAAGGGGGAAAATGGCTAACATAGCATCATTATATAAATGTTGTTTCATAATAATTTCTGCCAAATGCGGTTCGAGATTTTCAGGTGCTTTCCCATATTGCATAAGCTGCTGATTATAATACTGCTGTGTGAGGTGATGATCCTCTTTCCACCATTGTCTTAATGTTGAACTGTCATGAGATGATGCTGTCACTACATTCATATAATCCACATTTTTAGGATCATAGAAAAGGATCTTCTCTGAAGGCATACGCTGAACTTTAAGGGCAACAATTGCCAGTTCGTTCATCACTTCAGGCACGCAATCCGGAACCATCCCCAAATCTTCCCCACAAATCAACATTTTTGTAGCATTTAATATTATAGGAAGCTTTTCCATCGCTTTTTCCTTCCACAGGTAATCCTGTCTTTTGAAGAAATAATCAATATACAATTCATAGATTGACTGTTTCTCCCAATCTGAAAGATATTGATAGGATGCGGTTTTAAAAGCATCAAACCTTGGATGGAATACTGTTTCCCCATCTCTTTCTTCTGTTACAAACAACACATTCGCACATAATGTAATCAATTGTTCTTCGACTACGCCACCAGGTTTTTTCTTAAAATAATCTGAAATTTTTCTCTGTGTATCAAATTCTTCTTTGAATGAATACGTACCGTCAAGATTATCATTTAAAAAATCTAAAGCCTGATTGCTCTGCTCTCCAAAATAATTCCATAGAATCAGATCATTGATATAGGGTTTGCAGTATCTGTCGAAATGAAAAGGAATGTGTCTTGCCTTAAATTCTTCATACACAACCGGGACAGCAGGATAAAAATATCCGAGAATCCCCTGAACAGCAGAAACAGGCATCCTCCAGATTCTGAAAAACCCTAAAATGTGATCAATCCGCATCGCATCAAAATACTGTTCTAATGCTTTGAACCTGTTTTTCCACCATTGATAACCGTCAGCTTTCATGGCTTCCCAATCATATGTCGGAAACTCCCAGTTTTGTCCGATCTCCGTAAACTGATCCGGAGGTGCACCAGCCTGGAAATCCATTCCGAACAGTTCAGGCTCAGCCCATGCTTCTACAGAATATCTGTAAATTCCAATCGGCAGATCGCCTTTTAAGGAAACTCTCTTATCATGAAGATATTCTACAGCATCCTTTAACTGCCTGTGAAGCTGAAACTGCACCCAAGCATGGAGCATAGAGCTGTCATAATCTTTATTTTTCGGCGAGAAAAAGGGTGAAATTTTGCCGGCAATATATTTCTTATGAGTTTTCCACTTATTAAAGTCAGGCGTATTATATTTATCTCTGAGCACGCAGAACGCAGAGTAAGGCAAAAGCCATTTTTCATTTTCTTTAATAAATTTCTTAAAATTCTTATCCTTATAAATATTCTCTTTTTCAGAACTGAATACAGCTTTCAGATATTTCCATTTGGAAGAAATGACTTTTTCATAATCAATTAAATCTAATGAATTTAATTCAGATTTTTCATCTTGATACTCTTCAACTAATTCTTTCGGTAATTTGAAATCTAAATTCTGAACAGAAATATATTGTGGATGTAAAGCATATACAGAAACTGCTGCGTACGGGTACGAATCTGTCCATGAATAATTTGCCGTAGTATCATTAATCGGAAGAATCTGAATAATCCCAAGTGAGACTTCATTAGCCCAATCTGCGAGTTTTTTCAAATCAGAAAATTCACCAACTCCAAAACCCTCTTCACTTCGCAAGGAGAAAACAGGAACTGCTACTCCCGCATCATGGTACATCTGGTAAGACTTAAAACGGAAATAATGATCTGAAGAAATCTGAAGAACATCTTTTTGAAGATTAGGAACTGTATATCTGTTATCTCCACTTTCAACGTCAATTACTTTTCCTGCGGATTTGTCAAAAATTGCATATTTATACTGAATTAAATTATTTTCAGAAATATCAACAGATGCCTCCCAAATCCCAAAATCTGTCTGAGAAAGACGAACAGTCTTATCAGGATCCCAATTTCCTAAGGACTCCACGTTCCCAAACAACACAATTTCCCAGTCCTGATTATATATTGGCGCTTCGATTCTGAATAAATGGCTGTGCTTTTTAAGTACCGCCAGTTTTTTGGGTCTAAACTGATTCAGTTTATTATATAATATCTTATTATTGAGATAATTTTCAGGAAAATTCTTACTGTTCCATTCATCAAAAATTAAAAATTCTTTATAATTATGGGGAAAATTCAGTTGATGTGAAACAAATTCCTGTCTCAAAATATTATTTTTATCGTCAATAAGCTGATAATGATAAGAAACTGATTTTGAAAAATAATCAACCTCACATTTCCAGTATCCATCCTCTGTGTAAAACATCGTATGCTTCTGAGCTGCATTATCCTCTTCATTAATTATCAACTGGAGGTTTTCACCAGCATTTGCCCGATATCCAACGTTAAAATATAACTTCATCTATCTTTTTTTTATAAAAATACAGTTTTAAAATTGAATTGCAAACGGTTACAGTATCAAATAATCATTAAAAAAACAACCTTTTCTCAAGTTTGAAAAAAGGTTGTTTTAATTATTTAAAGGCGAAAATTATTCTTTTACCAGAATTTTTTTATTCAGTAAAGACTTACCTGATTCCTCAGTAATATTAACAATATAAGAACCGCTGATCAGGTTTTTAATATCAAGTCTTTGATTCAGCTGTCCCTCTTTCACTGACAGTTTCTGGGTCAGCACCATCTTTCCTGAAATATCAAAGATGCTGACATTGATATTTCCTTTAACCGACTGATCATTGGCATTCACGTAAATAAAATGTTCATCAACCTGTGTCGGATAAACATCTATTTTAGCAAGAACACTTGCAGAAACTGCTCTGTCATTTGCAAAATATTTACTTGCCAAATCGTAAATATGTAAATTAGTTTTCCCCGGAAGCTGTTTAGCCTCAAGATTTTCAAGACCTAATTCATATAACGCTGCACCTTTAGCACTTGCAATGACCACTTTACCCTGCGAATTTACAGCCGCTCCATTCACTGAATAATTTTCCGGAAGTCCTGATATTTTTCCTATAAATTTCGCTTTTAACTCCTTGGGTGAAATTTTAAAGACATTTCCCGATGTTGCGAAAACATAAAAATTATGATCTGCATCTGCAATCATATCACCACCAAAACCTGTTTCCAATGATGTGAAAGAATTCTTGCCGTTTGAGACATCATCTTCTATAATTCCAAGGTCGTTAACTACAAACTGATTGTTCTTTTTAATGATCTGAATAAACTGCGTTCCTGAATTGTTGACAGCATAGATATTTCCGTCATAACCTGTAGTCATTCTGGTGATATGTGAATTGATATCACAAGATGTAACTCTTGCAACTGTATTTTCAACTAAAGTAATTTCTTTTGTTTTCCGGTTTAAAACATAAATATTGGGTGAAAACATCGGCATATAAACCAGATTATCACCTGAATAATCATACGCCAAAGCTGCTAAAGAAGCAGACTGTGCATGACCGAACGAAGTCTTATCTTCAGTAATTAAAGTTTTTTTGGACTGGGAAATCACCTTTGCTTCTGATGATACCCCAAAAACACTTTGACCAGAAGTTCCGTCTGCATTCATCGCACGAAAATCACTGAACTCAATTCCGGGAGAATCTTTTCCTGTAAGCGCAAAAAAATCCTGCTGTGCACTGACTGTATTTCCAAGTATTAATAGAATAATAGGGAATAAATGTTTTTTCATAGGTATTAATTTATTTGTAATTGTTTTATTGTTACTAAGTTAAACAATTTTCAAATTGCTTTTTAAAAAAATTAGAATTAAAATTGATCTGTTTGTCTGAATTCAAGTTTTCATAACGATCTCACATCTTTCCTATGACATTCAGCTGTATAAAAAACTCCCGAAGACTGAATGGACAAGCAGATAATTATATTTAAATCTGGATAGTCCGTTCATTCTGCGAGAGCTCTGTTAAGCTTAGGGAAATTTATTTTTAATTTAAAACATAAGAAGTTCCGTCTCTTCCGTCTTTTAATTCAATACCTTCAGCTAAAAGTTTATCTCTGATCTGATCAGAAAGATCAAAGTTTTTAGATTTTCTTGCCTGATTTCTCAATTCAATCAAAACCTGCAATGTCTGGTCTAATTTTTCATTATTGTTTTCTTCAATCGTCCGAAGACCCAAAACATCAAATATAAGCGCACTCAGAGTTGCTTTCAAATCTTTCAGATCTTCTGTGGAAACTGTTTCTTTCTCATCTTTTAACGCAAAAATAAATTTTACAGCTTCAAATAGATGCGCAATCAAAACCGGAGAATTGAAATCATCCGTCAATGCATCATATGCTTTGACTTTCCAATCTTTCAGGTTAAACCCAGATTCTTTCTGGTCATTTGGAGATACTGAATTTAATATTTTAAATGCGTCCATTAATCTGGTAAAGCCTTTTTCACTGGCAATCATGGCGTCATTGGAAATATCCAAAACACTTCTGTAATGCGCCTGTAAAAAGCAGAAGCGAACAATTGTGGGATGAAAAGGCTTTTCAAAGAAATCATTTTCTCCTGAAACTAACTGTTTCGGTAAAATATAATTTCCGGTAGACTTACTCATTCTCTGGGAATTCATTGTCAGCATATTGGCATGCATCCAGTAATTAACCGGCTCTACATCATTGCATGCTTTTCCCTGGGCAATCTCACATTCGTGATGTGGAAATTTAAGATCCATTCCACCTCCGTGAATGTCAAATCTGTCTCCCAAATACTTTGTACTCATGGCAGTACATTCTAGATGCCATCCCGGAAAACCTTCTCCCCATGGAGAGTTCCAGCGCATAATATGTGCGGGGGATGCTTTTTTCCATAAAGCAAAATCCTGTGGGTTTTTCTTTTCTCCCTGTCCATCAAGATCTCTGGTATTGGCAAAAAGTTCTTCTATATTTCGTTTTGAAAGCTCACCATAATTCAGGCCCCTTTTGTTGTACTCAAGAACATCAAAATAAACCGATCCGTTGCTCTCGTAAGCAAAACCTTTTTCAATTAATTTTTGTGTCAGTTCTATCTGCTCAACAATATGCCCCGTTGCAGTAGGCTCAATATTGGGAGGAAGAAGATTAAACATTTCCAAAACCTTATGAAAATCGACTGTATATTTCTGTACAATTTCCATGGGTTCTAATTTTTCCAGTCGGGTCTGCTTTACGAATCTGTCGTTATTTACATCTCCATCATCCGTCAGGTGACCGGCATCAGTAATGTTCCTTACATACCTTACCTTATAGCCTAAATGCATTAAACTTCTGTAAATAAAATCGAAAGATAGAAACGTACGCACATTTCCTAAATGTACATTACTGTAGACGGTAGGTCCACAAACGTACATCCCGACATTTCCTTCTAAAATCGGATTGAATATTTCTTTTTCCGCTGTAAGCGAATTGTATATTTTTAGCTGCATTATTTGATTTGAAATTTGAGGTTTGAAATTAATTCATGACAAAATTATCCACAACAAATAACTGTTATGAAAAAAATCTTGTTTGAAACTTTTCTAAATTTTATCATTTCTTTATTCTAATAATCAAGTTTGGCGTGGCTTCCTACGTAATGTAGAAACTCCTGTCTTGTAATAGGATTGGTTCTGAAAATCCCGCTCAATTCGGCTGTGATCGTAGAGCTTGCGGTATCTTTGATTCCCCTGCAGTTGACGCAAAGATGTTTTGCATCAATGATACAGGCTACATTTTGTGTTCCCAAAGCTTCTTTCAGAGCATCAACAATCTGCATTGTCAGCCTTTCCTGAACCTGTGGCCGTTTGGCGTAGTAATCTACGATTCTGTTGATCTTTGAAAGCCCTATAACATCACCATTGGAAATATAGGCAACATGTGCTCTTCCAATAATCGGCAAAAAGTGATGTTCACAAAAGGAATATACGGTAATATCTTTCTCCACCAACATCTGGCGGTATTTATATTTATTTGAAAACGTAGAAATTCCGGGTTTGTTTTCAGGTAGAAGTCCACCGAAAATTTCATTAACATACATTTTAGCAACTCTTTTCGGAGAATCTTTTAAAGAATCATCATCCATGTCTAACCCCAAAGTTTCCATAATTTCTCCGAAAAGCTTCGTGATAATTTCTATTTTCTCCTGTGGCGATTTCTCAAAAGCATCTTCACGGATAGGCGTATGCTCTTTTCCAGTAAAAATATCATCATCGTTATCGGTAAAATCAACCATTTTATTTATTTTGCAACAAAAATACGGATAAAATTAATTCTATATTTTAATTTAGCTCAAATTTGAATTACCTTTCCCATCAATTATCTTAAATATTTATGATTACCGTTGAAGAAGTACTGAGTGACGCACATAAAAAAGAATTCCTGGAGTTTCCTGCAAGACTCTATCAAGACGACAAAGCGTATATCCGTCCTTTGGATAAAGATATCGAAAATGTATTTGACATCAGTAAGAATAAATGTTTTGCCCATGGCGAAAGCAAACGTTTTCTGTTTAAGAACAGTGAAGGTGAAACCATAGGAAAAACAGCTGTTTTTGTTAACAGCCAGTATATTGAAAAACAGCCAACAGGAGGGATTGGTTTTTTTGACTGTATCAATGACCAGGAAACTGCCAATTTCATATTTGATTACTGCAAAGACTGGCTTCAGGAAAAAGGAATGGAAGCAATGGACGGCTCAATCAATTTCGGAGAACGGGACAAATTCTGGGGCGTGCTGATTGAAGGTTTTTCCCAGCCTCTGTATGGAATGAATTATAATTTCCCTTATTACAGGGAACTCTTTGAAAATTACGGATTTGAAATTTATTTCAATCAGTTATGTTTCAGCAGAAAAGCTCACGCTCCCACTTCAAGAATCTTTAATATCATGCATGCAAAGCATTCTAAGAATGAAGCATTTTCAGCTAAGCCTGTCACGAAAGTGAATATTAATAAATTTGCAGAAGATTTTTATACCATTTATAACAAGTCATGGGAAAGTCACGGAGGAGGAAAACAAATGTCATTGAATGAAGTAAAAAAGCTTTTCAACAATATGAAACCGGTCATGAATGAACACATAGCCTGGTTTGCCTATGAAAACGGCAATCCGATCGCTATGTGGATTAACATCCCTGATCTTAATCAGTGGTTTAAATATCTTAATGGGAAATTCGGAATATGGGGAAAACTGAAATTTCTATATTATAAAACTTTCAAGCATAATTCTAAATTTGTTGGTTTGATTTTTGGAGTTCTCCCAGAGTGGCAGAACAAAGGAGTAGAAGGCTACCTTATCGTAGAAGCAGCTAAACATTTTCAGGTTGCCACGAGATTCGAAGATTTCGAAATGCAGTGGATTGGCGATTTTAACCCTAAGATGCTTGGTCTTGCTAAACATCTTGACACTGAAGTTACCAGAAAGCTGGCAACTTACAGATATTTGTTTGACAGAAATAAGGAATTTGAGAAACATCCGGTTGTTTAATCTAAAATATAAATTTTATGGATTCATTAATTTTCGTATTGATACTGTTCGTTCTTTTTATTTTATCTATCCCTGCAATTATATTCCTAATTGCCTATTTGGCCGCTAAAAGCAGAAAGAAAAAACAAAATGTGCTTTTAGAACAGATTGGTACTCCTGAATACTATGCTTTCGTTCGTTATAATATGGGAAACACTCAGGATCAGTTCTTTAAATTAAAGGCTTTTCAGGGAAGTGGAATTATTTATATCGAAGACCGCAAAATTATTTTCAGGGATACTTTGAATCTTAACCCACACACATTTATTGCAGATGAATCGACAATTAAATGGGAAGATGTTAATCTGGTCAACGGCTTATTAAAATGGTTTTCAATCAGTGATAATTCTAAAAAATATTTTTTTAATATAGAAAGCGGGATGTTTATTTTTAATACGAACTCCTCAAAACCGACAACCAAAAGTGTATTTGACAGATTGATACAATACCAAAACGAACTATAAAAAAGTAGGGCTTTAGAATATTCTAAAGCCCTACTTTTTTATTATTACTAACTATCTAAAATAATTCCCCTGCCACTTTCTTAATATTATCACTTTTCCCCATCGAGTAAAAGTGCAGGACCGGAACGCCAAAATCAAGAAGTTCACGGCATTGACTGACTGCCCATTCAACGCCAATCTGTTTTACGGCTTCATTATTTTTTGCATTTTCTACTGCATTAATTAAGTCTTCAGGCAGATCTATATTAAAAACCTGCGGTAATAATTTCAAATGTTTTTTGGTGGCTATTGGTTTGATTCCTGGAATAATAGGAACCGTAATACCCATTTCTCTTGCTTTGGTAACAAATTCAATGAATTTTTTATTGTCAAAAAACATTTGTGTAACAATATAATCAGCACCGGCATCTACTTTTTGTTTCAGCCACTTCAAATCATAATTCATGGATGGAGCTTCCATATGTTTTTCCGGATATCCTGCCACGCCGATACAGAATTTGTTGTGCTCCTCGCACGCCTGTTCATCATGAAGATATTTACCTCTCCCCAAATCACTGATCTGACGCACAAGGTCCATAGCACTTGCATGACCGTTGGGAGTTGGCTCAAAATACTGATGCCCTTTCATCGCATCACCGCGAAGTGCCATGATATTGTCAATCCCCAAATACATACAGTCTACCAAAAGGTACTCTGTTTCTTCCTTGGTAAAACCACCACAAAGCAGATGGGGAACAGTATCTACATTATATTTATGCTGTATCGCTGCACAGATTCCCAAAGTCCCCGGACGCATTCTTGTAATTCTCCGCTCCATCAAACCATTCCCTTTATCAATATAAATATACTCTTCTCTTGAAGTAGTAACATCAATAAACGGAGGTTTAAATTCCATTAAAGGTTCAATATTCGTATATAAATCTTCAATCCCTATTCCTTTTTGAGGCGGAACAACCTCTAAAGAAAACAGAGTTTTGCCATTGGCATTTTTTATATGGTCTGTGATTTTCATTTAATAAATAGTAAGTTTAATTTTTCTGAATGACTCATCGCTTTTGAGGAAGATAAAAGCCCTAAATTCCGTCTGCTAAATTGGGTGAAAGCCATTTCTTTGCCTCTCTCAAAGAGATCCCTTTTCTCACTGAGTATTCTTTTACCTGCTCTTCTGTTATTTTTCCCAAACCGAAATACTTAGCATGCGGGCTTCCAAAATAATATCCGGAAACGGCCGCAGTAGGAAACATTGCTAAACTTTCAGTAAGGTAAACACCTATATTTTCTTCTACTTTTAAAAGATCCCAAATCGCATGCTTTTCCAAATGGTCCGGACATGCAGGATAACCGGGAGCAGGACGTATTCCTTTGTATTTTTCAGCAATCAGATCTTCATTGCTTAAATTTTCCTGATTCGCATACCCCCAATATTCTGTACGCACTTTTTTATGCAAAAATTCCGCATAAGCTTCTGCAAAACGGTCAGCGATTGCTTTTACCATAATGGCGTTGTAATCATCGTTGTCTTTTTCATACTGATCCGATAATTCATCTGTTCCGAAACCTGTACATACACAGAATGCACCCATATAGTCAGTTTTTCCAAGACTTTTTGGAGCAATAAAATCACTTAATGCGATATAATCTTTGCCTTTTGATTTCTGAACCTGTTGTCTCAGAGTTAAAAACTTAACCTTTTCCTGATCATCTTCATCATAAATTAAGATATCATCGGTTTCGTTAGCATTGGCTTTAAAAATTCCAAATATTGCTTTTGCCACTAACAGCTTTTCATCAATAATTTTTTTTAAAATTTTCTTTCCGTCTTCAAATAATTCTCTGGCCTGTTCACCTACAACTTCGTCTTGAAGAATGTTAGGATATTTACCGTGCAGATCCCAGCTTCTGAAAAATGGAGACCAGTCGATGAAAGGAATCAACTCTTCTAAATCCTGATTTTCAAAAACCTGAATCCCCAATTGGTTTGGGGTAAAAATCTCTTCGTTGTCCCAATCGATTTTAAATTTATCCGCTCTCGCCTGTTCAAGCGAAACGTAATCCTTATCAATTTGTCTGTTCAAAAACTTCTCACGAAAATCTGAATAATCGCTTTTCAGATCATCAACGTATTCTTTATTTCTGTCACCAAGCAAAGAACTTACAACATTTACCGCTCTTGAAGCGTCATTAACGTGAACCACTGCATTTTTATATTTTAAGTCGATCTTGACTGCAGTATGCGCTTTTGAAGTCGTAGCACCACCGATCAGCAGTGGAAAATTAAGATTTTGGCGTTCGAGTTCAGATGCGATATACACCATTTCATCTAAACTAGGCGTAATCAATCCACTTAGGCCAATAACATCTACATTATGATCAATTGCGGCCTGAATAATTTTCTCTGCAGGAACCATTACTCCCAAATCGACAATTTCATAATTATTACAACCCAAAACTACACTTACAATATTTTTTCCGATATCATGAACGTCTCCTTTTACAGTAGCCATTAATATTTTTCCGTTAGGTTTCTGAGCCACATCTTTTTCAGCTTCGATAAATGGCTGCAGATAGGCAACAGCTCTTTTCATGACACGCGCAGATTTTACTACCTGCGGAAGAAACATTTTTCCGGCACCAAATAAATCTCCGACAACTCCCATCCCTGTCATCAGATTGACTTCAATTACATGAAGCGGTCTTTCAGATTGCAATCTGGCTTCCTCGACATCTTCTTCGATGAAACGGTCAATTCCTTTGACCAGAGAATGTGTAATTCTCTCCTGCAGAGGATACGTACGCCATTCTAATTCTTCAACTTTTTCTTTTTTAACCGATTTGTTTCTTTCAGAATAATCTAATAAACGCTCTGTAGCATCTTCTCTTTTATCAAGAATAACATCTTCTACAAGCTCTAAAAGTTCTTTATTGATCTGATCATAGACCTCCAGCATTGCAGGATTTACAATTCCGATATTCATTCCTGCCTGGATGGCGTGGTAAAGAAAAACTGAATGCATGGCTTCACGCACAGTATCATTTCCACGGAAAGAGAAAGAGACGTTAGAAACGCCGCCACTTACAGAAGCATAAGGAAGATTCTGTCTCACCCATCTGGTTGCTTCAATAAAATCAATTGCATTTCTGCGGTGTTCATCCATCCCGGTAGCAACCGGAAATATATTTAAATCAAAAATAATATCTTCTGCGGGAAACTTTACCTCATTAACCAGAATATCATAGGACCGTTTTGTAATCTCCAGTCTTCGCTCATAATTATCAGCCTGTCCGACCTCATCAAAAGCCATAACAATAACGGCTGCACCATATCTTTTAATTGCTTTTGCATGTTTTACAAACTCTTCTTTTCCTTCTTTTAAACTGATCGAGTTTACCACGCATTTCCCCTGAACAACCTGCAGACCAGCTTCCAGAATTTCCCATTTTGAAGAATCAACCATGATGGGAATCTTGGAAATGTCAGGTTCAGAACCGATAAGGTTAAGGAATTTAATCATCGAGGCTTTACCATCGATCAGTCCGTCATCAAAATTAACATCAAGAATCTGAGCTCCCCCATCTACCTGATCCCTCGCAATATCCAAAGCTTCGGAAAATTTTTCTTCTTTAATTAGCCTTAAAAATTTTTTAGACCCGGCCACATTGGTTCTTTCACCAACATTGATGAAATTACTTTCCGGGGTTATAATCAAAGGCTCAAGGCCTGATAATCTTAAATATTTCATAATTTAATTTAGTAATGTATCGACGTAACAGGCAACAATTCGTTTTTTTGATTTCATAATAATAACATCAATTGTTACATTATTAAAATTATTATACTGATACATTAAATTTCCTTGGCTCGTATTTATCTACCAGATCAGCAATTGCTTTTATATGCTCAGGAGTTGTTCCGCAGCATCCTCCGATAATATTAATCAATCCTTTTTCTACGTATTCCTTGATCTGACCAGCCATCTGTTCCGGAGATTCATCATACTGACCGAATGCATTAGGAAGTCCTGCATTGGGATATGCTGAGACACAAAATTCTGAATTGTGTGCTAAAGTTTCTAAGTATGGCGTTAACTGACTGGCTCCCAAAGCACAGTTAAATCCTACACTTAATAAATTTAAATGTGAAATTGAAATAAGAAATGCTTCAGCAGTCTGACCGCTCAACGTTCTTCCTGAAGCATCGGTAATTGTCCCCGAAACCATGATCGGGATTTCTATTCCTCTTTCTTCCTGAATTTCGTCAATCGCAAACAGGGCTGCTTTTGCATTGAGGGTGTCAAAAATGGTTTCAACCAAAAGGATATCTGAGCCTCCATCAAGCAAAGCTTCAGACTGCTGCTTGTAGGCAGTTCTCAATTCGTCAAAGGTAATTGCCCGATATCCCGGATCATTCACATCCGGACTTAAGCTTGCCGTTCTGTTAGTTGGTCCAATAGAACCCGCAACAAATCTTGGTTTATCAGGATTTTTGGCAGTGAATTCATCACAGACTTTTCTGGCAATTTTTGCTGATTCATAGTTGAGCTCATAAACCAAACCTTCCATGTGATAATCTGCCATTGCGATGGTTGTTCCGGAAAATGTATTGGTTTCCAGAATATCTGCTCCGGCTTCAAGGTATTTTCTGTGAACTTCTTCGATAGCCTCAGGCTGCGTAAGCGAAAGAAGATCATTATTCCCCTGTACCGGATGCTCCCAATCTTTGAAACGCTCGCCACGGTAATCTACTTCCTGAAATTTATATCTCTGAAGCATGGTTCCCATAGCTCCGTCGAGAATGAGAATGCGTTCTTGTAATACTTTATATAGTTGTTCTGAATTTTTCATTTTATTTATTATGACCTATTTTAACAGGATTGCATCCTATACTTTATAAAATCGTCCCATTGCGACTTTGATCTGAAAATCTTTAAGTTTTCCAAATCATTTTCATTCATGAATTGAAGTACAAATCTTCAACATAGCCCCGATGGAAGCGGCATCCTTTTTTGTTTTCTCAAAATAAAAAAGATATAGCGGACAGCGGGTAGAAGTTTGTTTTGAAGACTTTCTCTGTTGCTCCTGAAACAAATCTCTGCTTAGAATGATAATATCAACCTAAAGCTTGTTTCAAGTCAGCAATGATATCATCCACATTTTCCAGGCCTACGGAACAACGGACCAATCCCGCGGTAATTCCCACCTCATTCCTTTCTTCATCAGACAGTTTAGAATGCGTTGTTGATGCAGGATGTGTTACAATTGTTCTCGTATCTCCCAGATTGGCAGAAAGTGAGCACATTTTTATTTTATCTAAAAAATTCCTACCGCCATCAATACCGCCCTTAATTTCAAAAGCAACGACATTTCCTCCCAATTTCATTTGCTTCTTTGCAATTTCATAATTTGGATGAGATTTTAAAAACGGATATTTTACCAAATCTACGTTCGGATGACTTTCAAGAAATTCTGCAACTTTTAATGCATTTTCACAATGTCTTTCAACACGGATTGCCAAAGTTTCCAAACTTTTTGACAGTACCCAGGCATTAAACGGCGACATAGCAGGGCCCGTATTTCTTGCGAAAAGATAAATTTCCCTGATCAGATCTTCTTTTCCGACAGCTACCCCGCCTAAAACCCTTCCCTGACCATCAATCAATTTCGTAGCTGAATGCACAACAATATCAGCACCATACCTAATTGGTTGTTGCAGATATGGTGTAGCAAAACAGTTGTCAACAATGAAAATCAGATTATGCTTTTGGGCAATCTTTCCAAAAAATTCCAGATCTAAAATCTCGATTGCCGGGTTTGTAGGTGTTTCCAGATATAAAATCTTTGTATTGGGCTGAATATAATTTTCTACATTTTCAGAATCTTCTGCTTTAAAATAAGTAGTTTCGATATTCCATTTTGGAAAATATTTTGTGAACAATGTATGAGTAGAACCGAAAACTGACTGACAGCTTACAATATGATCACCCGCATTGAGAAGCGCAGCAAAAGTTGAATAAATTGCTGCCATACCCGTTGCAAAAGCATAACCGGCTTCAGCACCTTCCATTAGTGCTATTTTATCAGTAAATTCTGTGACATTAGGGTTTGAAAACCTGCTGTACAGATTTTTGCTTTTTTCTTCTGCAAAACTCGCCCTCATGTCTTCAGCATCTTCAAAAATAAAACTTGAGGTCAGATACAGCGGAGTAGAATGCTCATCAAACTGAGTTCTTTCAGTCTGAGTTCTTATTGCGAGGGTTTCAAAATTTTCCATAAAAATTTAAATTTATCAATCTGCCAGGGTAACAATTCAGTTTTAAGGAAATACCCGAAACTCTCATTGTTAAACTGTAAGATTGTTATACTGTTACATTAATCTCTTCTTTATTTAGTTTCACTTAACCTTAAAATATCTCCGAAAACTCCTCTTGCCGTAACTTTAGCTCCGGCTCCCGCTCCCATAATAACAATTGGATTTTCTTCGTAGCTTTCGGTATAAATTTCAAAAATTGAATCTGAACCTTTTAACTGTCCTAAAGCAGAAGTTGCGGGTACTGAAATCAATTTTACATCAAGTTCACCTTTTTCTTTCTGTAAGTCACCATGCAAATCACCTACGTATCTTAATACGTGATCGGGCTGCTGATCTCTCTTAATTTTATCATACTTATCATCCAATTCTTCCAATCGTGAAAGGAATTCCTGTTTAGAAACAGAAAGCAGGGATTCGGGAACTAAATTTTGAATATTAATATCATTAAACTCATTAATTAAGTCTAATTCTCTTGCTAAAATCAACAGTTTTCTGGCCACATCGTTTCCTGACAAATCCTCTCTCGGATCAGGTTCCGTAAAACCTTTTTCCAAAGCTTCATTAACAATAACCGAAAACTTATCATTCCTCAAGGAAAAGTTATTGAAAACATAGCTCAATGTTCCTGAAAAAACCCCTTTGATCCTGGTAATATTTTCTCCTGACAAGTGTAAAAGCTTGATGGTGTCAATTAGAGGCAATCCAGCCCCCACATTAGTTTCATACAGATAACGTTTATTACTTTTATTCAATATATATCTTAATTTCCGATATTCCTCTATAGGAAGCGTATTGAAAATTTTATTCGATGAAACCAGATCAAAGCCATTTTCCGCAAGAGCCTGATAGTTTTTTACAAAATCTGCACTTGCTGTGTTATCTACGACGATCAGGTTTTCAAGTTGGTTTTCTTTTGAGAAATTAATTAATTCGTCAACACTTGAAGATTTTTCAGATGCAAAAACCTCATCACTCCATTGGCTGTCAAATCCTTTTTTATTGAAAGCTATTTTTCTGGAGTTGGCAACTGCCACCACTTTCAGGTGTATATTTTTCCTTCTTTTTATTTCTTCCGAAGAATGCAAAACCTGTTCAATTAGGGTTTTCCCTACATTTCCATGCCCGATAATGGCCAGGTGCACCGTTTTAGGTTTTTTAAAAATTTCGGACTCTATAATATTTTTAGTTTTCTCATCCTGAGAAGAAGTAACAACAATATTGATTCTCTTCTCACTTGAATTTTGGTTTAGGATCAAAGGAAAAACATTGTTTCTTGCTAACTCTGTAAGTATTTTATTCAAATCATCGGCTATAAAACCGATGACAGAAACATTGTTGATGCTGTAAATCTGTGAAACTTTACCGGATTTTCTTTCGTCTGCAAATTCTTCAATCAGACAGGTCACTGCTTTTTCAGAATCATCTTCGTGTACAAGTATTGAAAGACCGTTTTCAACTGCCTGCTGAGAAATCACTCCCACACTGATCCTCGCTAAAGTCAGTGCTTTAAAAACACGTCCGTCGATCCCTATTTCACCCAGAAAATCTGCTCCTTCAAATTTAATGATTGATCTGTTTTTAAAAAATTTAATTTCGTTTGCATTAATCTTTTTCATGTTTTATGTATTTATTTAATTTACTATAGGATACAATTCGTAAAGCTGTATTCTATAAAATATTTTTTATGATATAATTTAACTGTTCATATTCCATCAGAAAGGCATCATGCCCATGAATTGATTTGATCTCGTGGTAGAAAACGTCTTCTTTTTTACTTTTCAGCTTTTCAAAACACATCCGTATTTCGGAAGCAGGAAAGAATAAGTCTGTATCTACAGAGATCATGTGCATTCGTGCTTTGATCTTATTTAGAGATTTATCATCGGTATTGATATTCATAAGCAAATGATTCATCAGTTGATATGATTTTAAATTAAACCGTTCCGCAAGAACATTTCCGTGATAGTTCAGCCATTCTTCGGATTCCAGCTGCTGCTTTTCCTGATTGAATTTATTTTTAAACCGGTCATTTAAAGACTGTGGGGTCCTATAGCACAGCATTGCATGAATTCTTGCTTTCTTTAGTGGTTCTTCATTTCCACTAAGCAAAAATTGCTGAACAAGACATTGGGCGTGCAACCAATCGTGTGTTTTAGAATCACAGGCTATTGGAATAAAAAGCTCTGCTAAACCGGGATTTTTAGACAGCATTTCCCAACCGATCGCTCCTCCCAGTGAACCGCCTATAATAGCATTTATATTTTTGATATTCAAATTTTCAAGACCTTTCAGAAATATATTGGCGATATCTGAAGGAGTAAAGTCTGAATACTGTTCAATAAAAAAATCATCATATCCGTTTCCTGGAATATTGAAACACAGCACTGTATATTGAGTTGTATCAATAACCTGATTTTCACCGATCAGCTGTTTCCACCATCCTTTTTCTCCTGTAACATTAGAGTTTCCGGTTAAAGCATGATTTACTAAAATTAAAGGTGCTGTAAACAGTTCTTTCCCAAAAAGCTGATAGCTTAATGGGATCTGATATTCTTTTTGAGAATCGGTTTTATACAAAAAATTAATATGTAGCAGTTCTGTTTTCAATTTTATATTATTAAAATAAACTTGAAAATGCCATAAAGGAATGGCTGAAAGAACTTCAGTAAGTTATCTGTCCAAAATAAAATTTTTGGTAGAACGTAGCACCTTCTTTGTTTGCACAAAGGGTTGCTAAGGCTTCACAGGGTCTATCCCTCAACCTTTCTTGATAACATTTTCAATATGTAAATGAACGAGTGATGCAAATATATAACATTTCTCTTAAATATTAAAAAAAATATTTTCCGTCAAAATTTCTTTCATCAGAAGCATTTTAGCAGCATGTTAAGAATTATTAAGCTGAAAAAAATTGTTTCTTTTTGCTAAAAAATCTACCTTAGCTATGAAAATGATGTTATATGAGTGTTGAAAAACAGAGACTAAAAGATAAAAACTGGCTGAATTGGGGTCCGTATGTAAGTAACAGGCAGTGGGGAAATGTACGTGAAGACTATAGCACAAATGGTGATGCCTGGCGTTTTGCAAATCATAACAATGCCGAAAGCTACGCCTATCGCTGGGCAGAAGAAGGTATTGCCGGAATTTCTGATACCAAGCAGCTGTTTTGTTTCGCACTTTCATTCTGGAATAAGAATGATGAAAGAGTCAAAGAACGTTTTTTCGGATTGAGCAACCCTCAGGGAAATCACGGGGAAGATATCAAAGAAATCTTCTATTATCTGGACAATACGCCGACACACAGCTATATGAAGCTGGTTTACAAATATCCTATTAATCAATTTCCGTATGAAGATCTGGTGTCAGAAAATGGCAGACGGAGCAAGAAGGATCCTGAATATGAAATCATCGATACAGGTATTTTTGATAATGATGAGTATTTTGATATTTTCATTGAATACTGCAAAAGTAATATAGATGATATTTTAGTTAGGGTGACTGTCTGTAACCGAAGTAATCAGGATGCTCCCATCGTTGTAATACCTACAGGCTGGTACAGAAACAACTGGAAGTGGGGATATAATGAATATATGGGGCAGTTGGAAGATTCTCATGATGGATGTATCAATATCAATCATGACAGCGTTCCGTTAAAAAAGTTTTATTCTAAAAGAAAGGATGCTCAAAGGGTATTTTGTGACAATGAAACCAATAATCCTAAACTTTACGGAAGTCCGGAAGTTGAAAACAGTTATTACAAGGACGGAATTAATGATTATATTGTTCATCAGAAAAATACTGTAAATCCCGATAAAAGAGGTTCGAAAGCTTCATTTGTTGTTGAAGCAGAGGTGAAAGCGGGACAGTGTGAAGTATTTGAATTCAGACTGGCACCTCATGAAATGGATGATGCATTTCATGATTTTGAAACTCTTTTTAATACCAGAATTTCTGAAGCCAATGAATTTTACGAAGAAATCCAGCAGGATGTCTGCAACGAGGATGAAAGAAATGTACAGCGTCAGGCCTTTGCAGGACTTCTCTGGAACAAACAGTTTTATCACTATAATGTAGGTAAATGGCTGAAAGGCGATCCTAATCTTGAAGCCCCTAGAGATTTTAATAATTATGTAAGAAATACTGAATGGGATCATCTTCATAATAAAGATATTATTTCAATGCCTGATAAGTGGGAATATCCCTGGTATGCTACATGGGATCTGGCATTCCATTGTGTTCCTTACGCAATCATCGACGGTGATTTTGCCAAAAACCAACTTCTTCTTCTTACGAAAGAATGGTACATGCATCCGAACGGACAAATGCCGGCATACGAATGGAATTTAAGCGATGTCAATCCTCCCGTACATGCCTGGTCATGTTTCAGAGTTTTTAAAATTGATGAGAAGACGAACGGCAAACCCGATCTGTTGTTTTTAGAAAAGGTTTTTCAGAAATTGCTTCTAAATTTTACCTGGTGGGTTAACCGTAAAGATAAGAATGGCAAAAATATTTTTGGCGGTGGATTTCTCGGACTTGATAATATCGGAGCATTTGACAGAAATATGGAACTGAAAGACGGGGAGCATCTGGAACAGGCTGACGGAACAAGCTGGATGGCAATGTATGCCCTGAATATGATGCGTATTGCTATGGAGCTGGCACAGTATTATAAGGTGTATGAAGATATGGCGATCAAATTCTTTGAACATTATCTTTATATCGCTGAAGCAATGGAAAGCATGGGTGAAGACAAAGAAGGTCTTTGGAACGAAGAAGATGGATTCTTTTATGATGTACTACAACTTGGAAACGGAGAAAGTGTGACTTTACGTTTACGAAGTATTGTAGGTCTGATCCCTTTATTTGCTGTAGAAATTATCGATCATCATCTTTTAGATAAAATGCCCAATTTTAAAGCAAGAATGGAATGGGTACTCAAAAATAAGCCTGAATTGGCAAATTTGGTTTCACATTGGGATGAAGAGGGAAGCGGAAGAAAACATCTGATGAGCATTCTCCGTAGAACAAGGCTTAAAAAAGTTCTGAAAAGGATGGTTGATGAAAAAGAATTTTTAAGTTCTTACGGGATCCGTGCAATGTCAAAAGTATATGAAGAAAATCCTTTTGTATTCACTGTTCATGGTAATAAAAATGTGGTTCACTACACACCTGCAGAAAGTGACAGCAGAATGTTTGGCGGAAACAGTAACTGGAGAGGACCGATATGGTTTCCTATTAACTTCCTAATCGTAGAGAGCCTGCAGCGTTTTCATTTTTATTACGGAAACAGTCTGAAAATTGAATTCCCTACGGGAAGCGGTGAACATAAAAATCTTGATGAGGTTGCATCTGATATCAGCAGCAGACTTTGTTCCATATTCTTAAAAGATGAAAGTGGACAAAGAGCTTTCAATGGAGGAAATTACAAATTTAATTACGACCCAAACTTTAAGGACTATATCACATTCTTTGAATATTTTCATGGAGATAATGGTCGTGGTGTAGGAGCATCTCATCAAACAGGATGGACTGCAACAGTAGCAAAACTGATGAAGCCTAGACTGGCGTGATGATAAGTTTAAGATAATAATTAAGCCGGGATTTAAATATCCCGGTTTTTTTTGGTTCCTGCATTTTTTATCTTTTACATGAAACAGAGAATTCACCATTATAAAAAACACATAAAGACAGATTATTATTTAAAATATAACTGAAACATCCAAAACAGCAATCAAACATAAATTTGACAAAAAACACTAGTTTAAATTAACTATAATTCACAAATTAACTATATTCGCAGTATAAATAATAAATAAACATTTATGAAAACAAAACTACTTTTTAAGGGAGTCGCTGCTATGGCTGCCTTAGTATTTAATCAAATTAACGCACAGCAGTACCAGCCTGTTACCATTCAAGGCGGTTTTAATGCTGACGTGATTGCTAATGGAGTGGGTGCAGGATCAACTTCCACCAATAATGATGTAGATGGTGTGAGTTATGCATTTCTATCGCGTGACTTTCAACTTACGGCATCCAGCACAGCACTTACATATGGTTTACCGGTTAACCGGATTATCAATTCAGCTGTCGGATCTACCTCTGGTCTGAGTTATACACTGGCTTCGTACAGTTCTAACAATTCACTGAGATTACTTGCTGCCGGTAATTCTGGCACTCTGACTTTTTCCACCCCAACTCCAGCGATAAGCCTCTATGTTTTAGCTACCGGCGGCAGTGGTGATACCGCTGTAGATGCAGTGGTTAATTTTTCAGACGGTACAAACCAGACTTTTCCTTCTTTAAGCATATCAGACTGGTATGGAGGGAGCAATTTTGCCATTCAGGGAATAGGACGAATAAACCTGAACAACAATATTCTTGAATCAGGTAACGGAACCAATCCAAGATTGTATCAGATACCGTTAGCTATATCTGCTGCAAATCAATCAAAAAACATCCAGAGTGTAACTTTTACAAAAACAGGAACTGGCGGTATTCCGAATATTTTTGCAATATCTGCCGATTTGTATAATTCATGCCCGGCTCCTTCAAATCTTACATACACCTCCGCCATACAGGGAGCGACAGTAAGCTGGACTGCTCCTGCAACTGCTCCGTCATCCGGATATGAATATTATTACAGTACCTCATCCACTCCGCCTACTTCTACTACTCCATTATCAGGAACAGTTCCTGCCGGCACAAACACAGTAACTTTAAGTGGGCTTACAACAGGTCAAAACTACTATTTCTGGATACGCTCAAATTGCGGCTCCGTAAAAGGTTTCTGGAAAATGATTGAATTTTCTACAGGACAGGTAGCAACCACTTATACTGCAGGTGATATCAATACGATGTATGAATCAGATCCTACCATAACTTCATCGACTACGTGTCCCGGAACTCTTACTGTAAATGTTCCTGCAGGATACAAAATCAGTTCTACCAATGTATCTTATACGATGTCTACAGTATCAAACGGCTGGATGGAAGAACAACAAAGTATACTTGTATGCACAACGAATAACACATCAGAAGCTTCTGTTTCTTCAGGATCCGGATCAAATACAGGAACATTTTCGTATAACAGATCAGGACTTTCCATTGCCAATAATCTTACGGGAAGTGTAAATTTTGAACTTAGGGCATGGCGTACTTATGGCGGTTCTGACTGTAATGCCGATTACAATAAAGTAGATAATAATACATGGAAGGTAACAGTAACTTTAGTACCTGCATCATTAGCAGTAAATGAGAGTAATTCTAATACTAAAGAAATACTGGTTTATCCGAATCCTTTCCAAGATGTTTTAACTATTGATAAGCCTGAAAACATTAAGAAACTAACTGTTACAGATTTATCAGGAATTGTTGTGAAAACCGTTGAAAATCCTGTGTCTGCATTACGCCTTGAAGGTGTAAAAGCAGGACTTTATATTCTGACATTTATGATGAAAGACGGTACATTAAAAAGTACTAAAGTAATTAAGAAATAAAAAATTAAAAAACAAAACCGGATAGCAGTATCCGGTTTTTTTTATGCCCTCAATTCGGTCTCCTAAAATTTCTCACCATTTACATACACTTCATACCCTATTTCAACATTAGGTTCTAAAGTTTTTGAAACTGAACAGTACTTTTCAAATGATAATTCTGATGCTTTTAAAGCTTTTTTGGGATCGATTTTTCCTTCTAAATAGAATTTTACAGTAATGGATTTAAATGGTTTTGCATCTTCAACAGGTACTCTGTCACCTTCAACTTCAGCTTTAAAATCTGTAATTTCCTGTCTTTGTTTCTTTAAAATTGAAACAATATCAATACCGCTGCATCCTGCAACTGCCATTAATATACTTTCCATGGGAGAAACTCCTGTTGCGCCAGGCTGAGAAGTATTATCCAAAAGTATAGAATTCCCCTGTGAATTGGTACATTCAAATAAAAAATCGTCGTTGATTCTGTTTAATGTAATTTTCATTTGCTTATTGCTTATTGCTTATTGCTTATTGCTTATTGCTTATTGCTTATTGCTTATTGCTTATTGCTTATTGCTTATTGCTTATTGCTTATTGCTTATTGCAAAATTATAAAATCTCCCGTTACGGATCCACTAGTAAATGACTCATCACCAATCATTCATAAATCAATCCTTCAGAATCCATCTGTTGTAGTTCTTCCTCTGTAAGAGTTTTTCTTAAAACTTTTATTGTGTATGCTCCTTTCACAATATTTTTATCATAATACATCCAATCTGAAATATTATCGCTATTCACCACTGCTTTATCACCAAGCTTAACATTAATGGGTTCTACTGGATCATTCTGTATAATTCCATGGTATTTTCCGTCACGAAAAATAATATCTCCAATCCAAATATGTTCACCACCACCATTCGGAGTATCAAATCGCTGTTTAACTGTAAAGTTTGAAAAATTTGGATTTTCGCTTAAAAGCGCCTGATGAAAATCTGATTTAAAGGTTTTCCTTGCCTTCTCAATAGCGGCATTCATTTCACCATCCTTTGATTCAACAAGAACGACTTCCTGTTTCCCATCTCTTTCTACTCTTTCCCTTTTATTCTCACAGCTCACTACAAGTAAATAAATACCTGCCATCATTAAAATTCTTCGCATCATAAATTTCATATTTTACAGAATCCCTCTTGCTTTGATCTCAAGATACTTATTAATCACCTCAACATTGAGATTTTCCGGAAGCGTGTAAACCGAATAAATACCGTATTTCCTAAGTTCCTGAATGATCAGTTTCTTTTCAAATTCAAATTTTTCTGCAATAACTTCATCATAGATCTCCTGCATGCTTTCAGGATTTTTCTGAAGTAAAGTCTGTAATTCAGAATTTTTAAAGAAAACAACAACCAATAAATGGTTTTTGGCAATCCCCCGGAGATATTTCATCTGACGGTTCAAGGCGTCTAAAGTTTCAAAATTAGTAAAAAGCAAAACCAGGCTTCTTTGGTTCACAGAATATTTTACATCCTGATAAAGCCTGTTGAAATCACTTTCGAAAAAATCTGTTTTGATATTGTATAGTGATTCTGAAATCTTCCTGAGCTGTCCTGATTTATTATCTGCTGCAACTTTATTCTCGGTTTTTCTGGAAAAAGTCATCATTCCGGCACGGTCGCCTTTTTTAAGAATAATGTGGGATAATGCCATACTTGCATTAATTGAATAATCAAGAAGACTTAATCCCCTGAAAGGCATTTTCATCGTACGACCTTTGTCAATCAGCATAAAAATACGCTGTGATTTTTCATCCTGAAACTGATTCACCATGAGACGATTTGTCTTGGAAGTTGCTTTCCAGTTGATGGTTCTAATGTCGTCACCCGGAACATATTCTTTAATTTTCTCAAACTCCATTGTATGTCCCAGCTTTCTGACTCTTTTGATACCGCCAAGCAAAAATTCATTTTGCAAAGCCATTAATTCATACTTACGGAGATGAACAAATGAGGGATACGCCGGCAACATAGCATCTTTCTGAAAAGTGAATCTTTTAGATACCAAACCCAAAGGCGATGAAGCAAAGATATTCAAAGCTCCAAAACTGTATTCTCCCCTTTCTTTCGGCTCCAGAATGTATTGAAATAAAGTATTTTTCCCTGGCTCAATATATTTTTCGATTAGAAAATCTCTCTTCTGAAACTGAAATGGTATTTCATCAATAATTTTCGTACAGATTTTAAAACTGTAATTATTTTTTATATCAACTTTCACCGGATTTTCATCGCCGTTAGATAATTTTTCAGGCAAAATCCTTTGAGCTAGAACACTATCTTTTTCTCTGAACAGAAGCAGGTAATCAACCATTCCTGCTAAAAAAACCAACAATAAAACAACATGACCAACTATCAGTAAAAACGGAAAGAAAAATGCAAAAACATACAGAATCCCCACTCCGATGAGCATGAAAAAAAAGCGGTTATTGATGTATAAATTTTTCATTTTTTATTTTTATACTTTACCTGTTCAATTATTTAGAAAGTATAAAGTATACATTTTTTTCATTTTTATTTTTCAAAATATAAAATCTCCGATTTTTGATTATCTCAAGATTTGATTTGTAAAGTTTTTTTTAAATCTAAAAACCAATCTGGTTTTCTTTTGATATCTTCTCTTATTTTATAATCTTGAGTTAATATAACCAAATCTTCCAAAAGCACTACCGGAATCTAAATATGAAATCTTTTTTAATTCAGTTGCATCAGAATAAATAATTGCAGGAAACTATCCTTTATTTCTTTCATTTTTCTCATTAAACTCACCAAATGTCTCATAGTTTTGTTCATAACCATCGCCACAACTAAAAATGAAAGTCATTAGAATAAATATAGTTAAAATTTTAACTTTATCTATTGTATTTCCTATCTCGGAATTTCAATTCCTTCTAAAATCTGACGGATGATCTCATCTGCGGTCAATCCCTCCATTTCTCTTTCAGGCGACACAATTACTCGGTGTCTCAGTACTGCATAACTCGCTTCTTTAATATCTTCCGGAGTAACAAAATCTCTTCCTCTGAGAGCAGCAAAAGCTTTTGAAGCCGTCAGCAAAGCTAAACTCGCTCTCGGCGAAGCTCCTAAATATAAAAACTGATTTTCTCTTGTGTTGATGATGATCTTGGCAATGTATTCTATTAGTTGAGATTCAACGATGATTTCTTTTACCAAGGTCTGATAGCGACTTAATTGCTGAGCACTGATAACGGGCTTAACAACATCAGTTTTTTCCTCCTGACGACTCTCATGCTGGTTTTTGATAATGGCAATTTCCTGTTCAAGATTCGGATATCCAACATTTATTTTAAATAAAAACCGATCAAGTTGTGCTTCCGGAAGTCTGTAAGTTCCTTCATGCTCGATTGGATTTTGTGTTGCAACTACCAAAAATGGTGCTTCCATTTCGTATCGTGTTCCGTCCATTGTAATTTGTCTTTCTTCCATCACTTCGAATAAGGCAGATTGAGTTTTAGCAGGCGAACGGTTGATCTCATCAATCAAAACAAAGTGTGAAAATATCGGACCCTTTTTAAATTCAAATTCAGAATTCTTCATGCTGAAAACGGATGTTCCCAAAATATCAGAAGGCATCAAATCCGGGGTAAATTGTATTCTGCTGAAGTCAACATCAATGGTTTTTGCCAAAAGTTTTGCCGTAATGGTTTTTGCAACCCCCGGCACACCTTCAATTAAGACGTGCCCGTTTGACAGCAACGCCGCAAGAAGATGCTCGATCATATCATGCTGCCCAACGATTACTTTTGAAATTTCAGCTTTTACTTTTTCTATACTTTCGCGAAGTTCAATCATATCAATCCTCGACTCAAATCCAGCATCTTTTTTTTCTAAATTAATAGATACCTGTTCTGTATTATGATGTTCCTGGTTTTCCATAGTGTTTATTTTTACAATTTAATGTAGCGATTTATTTAATGTAACAATGTAAGAGTTTATTCAATGTAGCAATTTATTTAATGTAACAATATATTTAATGTAACAATGTAGAAATCTATTCAATGTAACAGTTTATTCTGTGGGTAATTTAAAAATTTAAAATTCAGGGATGGTATATTTTATACTCTGATCTTTATGTTTTAATAATATCATCCAGCAGCTTATTCATTCTGACCAGATCTTCTTTCATTACATTGGCGTAAGGGTTTTGAGCTTTACTGAGTAAATCAACTGCTTCGTTGATGATCTCAATATTTTCACCCGTTTTGAGCTGAAGTTTTTTAGCAAATTCTGCATCTAAATTTTGGGTATCAATTAAAAGATCAAGTCTTACCTTATTCAGAAAGTACTGTGCTTTTTTCGCCATCATATCATGAAAATCACCTTCCTGCAAATAAAGGTTCCCGATACTTTTTACAAAATCTACCGACGTATTTTTCAATGTTTCAATAATCGGAACAATCCTCTGTTTTCGTTTGGCATTGAAAAAAATAAATAAGACCAAACCTCCAAGGAAAATCCACCATGCATATTTTAACGCCGGATTCCCCAATATAAATCTCATGAAAAAACGGGATTCTTTCGTATTTGCTTCTACAAACCACAGTGTTTCTTTATTATCCAGATAAGAAAAAACATCCTGTGCGTATTTTGTGTTTCCTGATTGTAAAAGATAATAATTTGTTAAAAAGAGAGGTTCACAATGTACATAAACAGTTCCTTTTCCAAATTTTGTTTTTATAAAATTGGCTTGATCAGTATTTTCATTCTCAACTGTTTTTCCTAAAACCTGAACTCCCGGTTTGATATACGAAAATCCACGTCCTGACGGAAATTTATCCAATTTGATAAAATCGTTCTGATATTTTTTGTCCGTCAGTTTCAGAACATTCTGATCTTCAAAAGAAATCTGCGAATCATAAAACCCTATGCTGTCTGAAATTTCTTTCGGCATTCTGCTTATAATTAACATGGCATCAGAACCTTTTGAAACTTCATCAAGAATTTTATTCCATGACTGAATATCTATTTCATTTTCGATGACTAAAATATTATGAGCCTTCTTTCTATTCTGACTATAGTAATTATATGCAGTGACATCAACTTTTGTAAGATTGCTTTTAAACAGCTCTTTAACCTCCTGATTAAAAACAAACAATCCGAAAGGAGACTTTTCGTTGACATCAAAATTTTTCCGCCAGTCGACAACCTCTTTTTTGTTAACTTCAAACAATGCCAGAATCACCATGATGATGATGAAAATTAAAGCATATATTTTGAAAGTTTTATTCATTGTGAAAATTTAAATTAGGGTTTGAATGACTGATACTGTTCTTTAAACTTCAAATAACTATCCTCATCTATGTTGAACTCTCCATACCATACATAATCGAAAATATAGGAAAGACCGGAAAATTCATTCTTTATATTCAGAGCTTTTAATTCTGCAGTGTAATCCCTGTTTGTTTTTTCAGGATTCCAGATAATGAGCTTTTTATCACTGAGCTTTTTCAGGAGAAATAAAAAGTGATATCGTATGGCTGACCGGTAATCTTTTGATCTTTCAAAAGCGGAAATACTTTCAGGAAAATTAATTTCATGAATATTTTCATGTAATTCTTCATCATTAATAATCACTTTTTTATTTCTTTTTCCAAAAATAAAGTTTCCGTTTCTTCCAATTATAAATTTAACGATGAAGTACAAAAGGAATCCAACCAGAATAATGGCAAACAGCCGTATAACAACAACTGTAACCTGCGCTGAACTTTCTAAACTCGTATCACCGAAAATACTTTGAATCAGTTTTAAAACTTTTCTCATCAGCTTATTCCAAAATGATTCCCTAGGTTTTGAAGTGGAATAGTCAAATTCATTTCCTTTGTATCTTGATCTGATATTTTCTTTGAAACTTTTCGGATGAGCAGTGTTTTCAGAAACAGGATTTTTCAGCAAAACAGAATCAGCACGGTACATATTTTTATAATGAGACGTATTCAGAGAATCTTCATATACTTCTTCGTAGTAATCATCATAAACACTTGTACTGTCAACGTACTGAGCATCAGAAAACCCGGAAAAAAGCAGGAGTGCTGTGATAAAAAATATTTTATTCATTGATTCCTATCGTGTCAATTTCTTTTAATTCCACTTTCTGGTGAAGGTCTCTCCTGCTGTCATAATACATAAGTCCTGAATTGATATACATTATATTTGACAGGAAAAATGACACCAATAACGAAATTCCATACATCACAAAAAACAAAATACCCATCGTTCCCACGAACGGATTCTGCTCAAAGTTACCATCCGGTTCTGTGGTCATCATCGTTCCGAAAAATATAATCATCGGAACCATGGTAAAGATGGTGGTAATTACATAAAGAATAATTGATATCACTGTCGTGGATCCCCAATATTTCCAGTAAGGAGATGATTCCCTCCCGTTGGGGTAAGAAAACTGTGAACGTATAGCATAGCTTAAACTTTCAAAAAAACCTTTGCTACTGTTAAAGTAATCATACATCAGGAATGTAATTACATTAAATACAGTTGGAAATACAAATAAGAGAATGGGTATCCCGATAATAATAAATACAAGAGCATAAGAAATCCCTATTAGTATAAACGATATGGGAGTTATAATAAAAATCATTCCTATACAGAGAATTCCAATCCGTCCTGCATTATTTTTAAAATCGTTTAATATATTCTCTGTGCCGGTTTTTTGTTCGCCTTCAGCCAGTCTTTTAAGATAAAAAACAGGGTATAGATAGTTAACGATCGTCAGAACGGCGAAAAGCATAAAGGTTATCAGTCCGACAGCGATAAGCATCCCTGAATTATCTTCAAAATAACTTTCCATGTAAGAACCATTTCCGCTTAAATTAGACCCGAAAACCTGCATTAAAATCTCTCTGTAGCCAAATATCACCACTACTACAAGCAAGATAAGCAGAAGCCCGTTCAGGAGAATATAATTTTTAAAGTAATTTTTACCGTATAATTTGAAAAATCCGAAACTGTCACTGATGAACGTTCCGAAATCTCTTTTTTTATAAAACTGCATCATGGGTGATTGAAGGTGTATTATTAATTTTCCTGTTAACAATAAATGGATAAACAAAGTAGTAAAATCCTATAATGAACAGACATCCGAAGATAATGATTAAATTTAAAAATTCCGGCATTTTCAAAGCGTGTCTTGTGACATAGCCTTCAATAATTCCTGCACAAACTGTGAATGGAACGGTACTTAAAAATATTTTAAACGAATCTTTTAATCCTATTTTTAAAGATTCAAATCTTGAAAGTGTTTTCGGAAAAAGCAGTGATGTCCCAAGAATCAGACCGCACATCGCTTCCACCACCATAGCAAATATTTCGAATACTCCGTGAAGCCAAATTCCTCTTGCACTGTCTTTCAATGCTCCATAATCATAGAAAAAGTACTGAAATGAGCCTAACATAACAGAATTGGATAAAAGTACATATAGTGATCCTACGCCGCCAAAAATCCCATAGATGTATAATTTTGCACCAACACCGATGTTATTTAAAGTAATTCCTATAGTACTTCCCCAATTTGATCCACTCTGATATACTCCGACAGCATTTCCTGCTTTGATATTTTCTATTGTCGTGTTTACATAGCTTTCACCTAAAATAATTTTGGCAAAATCTTTATCGTAAATTGCAGATAGAACCCCCATGGAGGTAAAAAGAAGAAAAAAGATAAAGGCATACAGCAGGTATCTTCTGTATTGATACACCAGAAGCGGAACTTCGGTCCTGAAAAAATACAAAAGCCTGTTTTCTTCAACCCTTTTGGTTTTGTAAATTTTCTGAAATATCTGAGATGACAGATGATTAAGATAAACGGTTGTATTACTTTTAGGATAATAAGTTTGGGCAAAAGACAGATCGTTGATCAGGTTAATGTACAATGAAGACAGGTCATCAGGATTTTTTTTGATTTTCCCTTGAATAACCTGTTCGATTCCCAACCATTTTTCTTTATTTTGTTTAATAAAATAAACCTCTCTCATAATTGTAAGGCTAAAATAATAAAAATTATGTCTCAAATTGCGATTAATACCTCACAAAATGTAAATATTAATTTTAACATTTCAAGTGTGGGTGAAAGATTTCTTGCCTTTATCATTGATTCCTTAATTAAGATTGCATATGGAATCGTGATTTTTTATCTTTTTTTTGGTTTTTTTGATCTGGGATATATCTTAAACGGTCTTGACGAGTGGTCAATTGGTGCAGTCTACAGTATTCTTCTGTTTCCCACCATTATTTATCCGGTAGTGCTGGAAAGCCTCATGGAAGGGCAGACCTTTGGAAAGAAAGTAATGAAAATCCGTGTCGTAAAAATTGATGGCTACCAGGCAGGTTTTGGAGATTATCTGATTCGGTGGGTCTTTCGGGTTATTGATGTATCTTTTTTGATGATTGGTTTCATTACCATGATTATAACAAAAAACAATCAGCGTTTTGGAGATATTGCTGCAGGAACGGCTGTTATCTCTCTTAAAAACAATATCAATATTTCGCATACCATTTTAGAAAACTTAAAAAGTGATTACATACCTACCTTTCCACAGGTAATTGGTTTAAGCGATAATGATATGAGGATTATTAAAGATAATTATCTGAAAGCTTTAAAAATTGATGACCGTCAGATCATCAGCAAACTTTCAGATAAAATAAAAGGCATTTTAAAACTGGAGGTTGACCCTACAAAATTCACTGAAAGACAGTTTATCGGAGTTGTAATTAAAGATTATAATTATTACACAGGAAAAGAGTGATTAAGGATAATCCTCAATTTTATTTTAAATATAACGTGAGATAATTATTTAAACTTAGAACATAACAGATTCACAATTTGCATCTGATAATCACATTCGGTGCAGATTTTGTATCATTTCTAACAGCAAACAAGTCTTACTTTAATTATTTTTGATACAAAAATATTAAATACGTATCACATAAACCTTTACCTATGAAATTCGAAAATAACAGATCCGACAACGGTGGGGTTATTACCCTTAATAACGAAATCAAAGAAGTCGGAAGACTGACATATACTATATTTCCTGAAGATAATAAACTTATTATCTCATTTGTTCTTGTTCATCCCGAATTTGAAGGTCGTGGAATGGGGAAATATTTGGTTGAAGAAGCAATCAAATTCTCAAGAGAAAACGAATGGAATGTATATCCCCACTGTTCGTATGCCAGAGCTGTGATGCGAAGAATGACCGATGTGGAAGACATCTTTTTAGAACGTTAAAACCTCATTTAAAATGATGTCTTCAATATTGTCTGGATAATTTACTTTGAAATGAAGATCCCGATGAACCCAATCTCTAATTTTTTCTATATTCAGGGATTTTGAACTTTGAATCCCCATTTTATCTAATGCACATGCGTTACATTCCTGTTCATACTGATTATGAATAGGAATAACAAACAGTTTTTTATCCATAAACAGAGCTTCTGCCGGACCTTCGAAACCTGCATTGCATAATATACCGTCACAACTTTCAAAACATTCCAGAAAATGAGTTTCATCGATCGGATAAATTTCTACGTTCTTTATTTGGTTATGAATATTGGTATATTTTGAAAACACTTTCCATTCAACAGGAATCTGATTAAGAACTTTAGTGATATTTTCATCTGAAAAGCTTGGTAAATAGACCACATAAAATCCTTTTTTAACAGGATTTAAATTTCTGATTTTCTTTCTGATCACAGGCTTTTTAATCTGTGGATGGTAATTATTGAAATGGAAACCTATTTTATCTGTACTTGGACAATAATGTTCAAGAACCAATTCACCTAAAAAATCTTTTTTATCCGGTTTTGGAGTTTCTTTGAAACTCATTGAAGCCTGATGACTGAGTTCGAGCATTCTCAGGTTTCTCAGTTTACAGGCCCAGGCAGTTAATGGTTCATAATCATTAATAATCAGATCGTAATGATTTAATTCAATATTCCGTATTGTATAAGCCGCTTTGAGAAAGTTATTTTCAAAAATAATTTTTTTATATGAAATTCCGCCTGATTTGTTGTAAAGAAGGGATACACCGCGATGTTTAAAATCTATATTAAAATCAGTTTTCAACTGGGATTGATGTCCACTGATAAGAGTATCTACGGACGCATATTTTTTTAAAATGGGAATGATTTCCTGAGCTCTCGCAACATGACCGTTTCCTGTTCCCTGAAATGCATACAATACTTTCATTGGTAAATATTTATCATTTTAGATAGATGAGTGAAGCACTTCAACAGTTTTTCCACACCATAAAATGGGATTAGAGCTTTCATCCTAAGAGAATTGAGTTACTATTTTCAGGAGATCAGAATTATTCATATCCTGAATTTCTTCAGATTCGTCATCTAAAAGTAGGTGCTGATGATCTTCATAATGAAAGATTTTCCATTCTCCATCATTATATTCCAAAGCAGAAAGATTTTCAATCCAGTCTCCGGAATTCAGATAAGTGCAGGAACCTTTTTTAGTCGTCACCTCACGTATCTGTGGTTGATGAATGTGTCCGCATATTACAAAATCATATCCATTGTCAATAGCAAGTTCAGAGGCTGTTAATTCAAAATCTCCAATATATTTGACTGCTTTCTTAACGTTATTTTTGATTTTCTTTGAAAATGAATATTTCTCTTTACCCATTTTATCTAAAAACCAGTTGACCATATTATTAATAACAATCAGAAGATCATATCCTTTTCCGCCCAATTTAGCGATCCATTTTGAGTGTTGTACAGATGCATCAAAGACATCCCCATGAAAAATCCATGTCTTTTTTCCATGCAGAGTCAAGCATAATTTATTAATGACTTTTAGCTTACCTAATTCAAAATCGGTAAATTTTCTGAACATTTCATCATGATTGCCTGTAATGTAATAAACGTCAGTCGTTTTTGTGGCAAATGAAATGATCTTTTTAATCACTTTCAGATGAGGCTTAGGAAAATAAGATTTTTTAAATTGCCAGATATCAATAATGTCACCGTTTAAAACTAATGTTTTGGGTTGAATAGAATTCAAATATCTAAGCAGTTCTTTAGCTTTACATCCGTAAGTTCCCAAATGTATATCCGAAATGACAACCAATTCTACGTTTCTTTTCATTTACAGATCTTTTTCTTTCTAACAAATTACACAACCTTTCGCATATTAAACTGCATGCTGAAAAGATTGAATATATGATTTTTGCAAAGAAACTACATGAAAATGAATTATATATGAATGTAATATTATTTTTTGCCTCCCAGCTACTAATAATATAAAATAGCCACGAATACGAAAATACATTTCTTGATTTCCTGTTAATAGAATTTCAGGTGGCTCAAGATTTGACATTATGTGTATTCGTGGCAAAAAAGTGATCAGCACTAACTGATATTAATCTTATTTTACAATGACTCTAACAGATCATCAGTAATTTCCATATTATGATAAACGTTCTGTACGTCATCATCTTCTTCAAAGCGGTCAAGCATTTTCATATTGGCTTTAAACTGTTCTTCTGTTACTTCTTTAGTATTATTTGGGATTCTTTGAAGTTCTGCACTTTTTACTTCAATTCCAAGTTCATCTAACTTATGTGATAAAGAACCGAAATCCTCAAAAGCTGTCGTAATCATCACTTCTTCGTCGTCTTTATCAATATCCTCGGCTCCTCCGTCAATCATCTCCATTTCAAAATCATCCCAATCCATTTTGATTTGTGCAAGATCAATACTGAAAATACCTTTTCTGTCGAAAATGAATGCCAGTTCACCATTTTTCCCTAAGTTACCGTCAAACTTATTAAAAACAGCTCTTACATTTGCTACAGTTCTGGTCGTATTGTTTGTAGTACACTCGACAAAAAAAGCTACACCACCCTGCCCGTATCCTTCATAATTGATTTCTTCATAATTTTCCGCATCTGCTCCACTTGCCTTTTTAATTGCTCTTTCAACATTATCTTTTGGCATGTTGGCCCCTTTTGCATTCTGAATGCATCGACGCAGTGCTGGATTGGCTTCCGGATCAGGACCACCTGCCTTAACAGCCAATGCTATATCTTTACCTATTTTAGAAAAAGTCTTGGCCATTTTGTCCCAACGTGCCATTTTCGAAGCTTTTCTATATTCAAATGCTCTTCCCATTTTATATTTTAATTTTCACAAAATTACTCAAAATCAACAATAAAAAAAATACCCCCGGAAAATCCGGAGGTATTTATTATTTAGAAAAATTAATTATTTTCTTTTTTTAGCTGGAGCTTTTTTCTTAGCTGGAGCTTTTTTCTTAACTTTTACTGGAGCTGGATCTTCATAATCTCTCTTTTTAAGAGCATTCCACTGAGCAGCATCTTCAATAGCAGTTACAACTACTTTTCTGTCAACTTGTCTTTCAGTATCTGAAGCAGTAGCAGGAACAGTAGCTTTCGCTTTACCTACACCGATAGATTTAAGAGCGTTTGCATCTACACCTCTTGCATCTAAAGCAGCAACTACAGCAGCAGCTCTTTCTCTAGATAATTTCAAGTTGTAAGCTTCAGCACCTTTAGCATCAGTTCTACCTTCTAATAGATAGTTACCTCCGTCTTTCTTGATCAAGTCAGCAGCAGCATCTAATGCACCTTTTGAATCAGCTTTGATTGTAGCTTTGTTGAAATCAAAGAATACACTTCCAAAGTTTTGCTCTAATTCAATTGCAGTTTGTTTTTTAGGCTTAGGACATCCGTTGTATTCTGGAAGACCTGGAACAGTAGGACAAGCATCATCTTTATCTAAGATACCGTCACCGTCTGTATCTGGCCAAGGACAACCGTTGTTTTCTGCAGGACCTGCAACAGTAGGACAAGCATCATCTTTGTCGATTACACCGTCACCGTCTGTATCTGGCCAAGGACAACCATTGTTTTCAACAGGACCAGCAACATCTGGACACTGATCGTCTTTGTCTGGAACTCCATCTCCATCAGTATCAGGACATCCCTGGAATTCAGGTAAACCTGGAGTATCAGGACATAAATCGTCTTTGTCTAGGATACCATCCTTATCTCTATCTCTGTTCCCGAATCTGAAGTTCAAAGAAGCAGAAGCCTGCCAGAAGTTAGCATAGTTAGCTTTATCACCTGGAGTTGAAACATAATCTCCCTGTACACCAAGACCAAAGTTTTTAGTTAACCAGAAGTTAACACCAGCACCTGTAGCAACTGCAAAGTGATTAGCTTTACCGCTTTCGTTACCGTTGTCTCCGTTAGAAACTGTTTCACCTCTGAAATCTGTTCTAGGGAAAGTCAAAGCTGTGTAATCATGTCTAAGGTAGTTAGCACCTACTCTTAAATACGGATCAAACCAAGACTCTTCGTCCCATAGTAAACCTGCAGCTTTAGCCTGGAAACCAAGACCAGTCATTAACATGAATTCTTTACCCATGTTGAATCTTTGGTTCTCAACGTTTCCAACAGTAGTCTGCCAGTCCAATACCAAACCTTTACCGATGTTTCTTGCAACAGTAAGTTTAGACAATGGTGGAGTGATAGAGAAGTTGTTCATATTGAACATAGTCTTCGTCAAATTGTTAGCAGAAAACGTATTACTGAAATTACCTGCCTGTGCTTTATGGTTCTCTGCGTGAGCACCAACCCCGATCATCCACGGATTGTTGGTAGTCTGAGCGAACACAGTAGAGGCAACAGTAAGCGCCAATGCTGAAATTCCTAATTTTAGATTTTTCATAGAATTAAATGATTAAATAATTGATATTGCAAAATAAATATAATTTTTCTTTATAAACAAAGTTTTCAGGATGATTTTTAACTTTTCTTTAATATTCTATCGAGGCTCCGTTTACTTTCTCTGTCTTTTATTGCTTCTCTTTTATCGAAAAGCTTTTTACCTCTTCCCAACGCAATCAGTACTTTAGCTTTGCCTCTGTCGTTGATATATAATTTTAAAGGTATAATCGTGTTACCTGCATCTTTGAGTTTTTTTTCGAGTTTTAACAATTCTCTTTTGTGCAACAGCAACTTTCGTTCCCTTTTTGTTTTATGATTATAAAAAGTTCCTAATTTGTATTCATCAATCATCATGTTAATGATGTATAATTCCCCGTCAATAAACTGACAGAAGGCTTCTGTGATGGATGCTTTAGAAGAGCGCAAAGATTTTATTTCTGTCCCTGTAAGCACCATTCCGGCTTCCAGTTCTTCAATAAATTCGTACTCAAAACGTGCTCTTCTATTTAATATATTAACTGTTTTTTCGATCTTCATATCTAAAATTTCCTTACTGTAATATACAAAATTACCTTACATTAAAACTTGAGTATTACAATATTATAAATACCCGATTTCTTTTCGTAATTTTGCGCCAAATTTACAAACTAATATGTTAACAGTATCTAACTTATCTTTACAATTTGGGAAAAGAGTCCTTTTTGACGAGGTGAACATTATGTTTACGAAAGGAAACTGCTACGGTATCATCGGAGCAAATGGCGCAGGAAAGTCCACATTCCTTAAAATACTAACAGGAAAGCAGGATCCAACTACAGGACACATATCTCTGGAACCGGGGAAAAGAATGTCAGTTTTGGAACAGGATCACTTCGCATATGATCAATTTACAGTTCTTGATGCTGTTTTAAGAGGAAATAAGAAATTATTTGAGATAAAAGAAGAGATGGATGCTTTATATGCTAAAGAAGACTTCTCTGACGCAGATGGAATAAAAGCGGGTGAACTTGGAGTTATCTATGAAGAAATGGGTGGATGGAATTCAGAATCTGATGCACAGACCATGCTTTCAAACGTAGGTATTAAAGATGATATGCACTGGCAGATGATGAGCGAACTGGAGAACAAGGATAAAGTAAAGGTTCTTTTGGCTCAGGCACTGTTCGGAAATCCTGACGTACTGATCCTGGATGAGCCTACCAACGATCTTGATATTGATACCATCGCATGGCTGGAAGATTTCCTTGCTGATTACGAAAATACAGTAATTGTAGTATCTCACGACCGTCACTTCCTGGATACCGTGTGTACACATATCGGTGACTTAGACTATGCTAAGTTAAATCTTTATACAGGTAACTATTCATTCTGGTACCAAGCCTCACAATTAGCAACGAGACAGAGAGCACAGGCAAATAAAAAAGCTGAAGAAAAGAAAAAAGAACTTCAGGATTTCATCGCCAGATTTAGTTCAAACGTTGCAAAAGCAAAACAGGCAACGGCAAGAAAGAAAATGATCGACAAATTAAATATCGACGATATTAAACCTTCGTCAAGAAGATATCCTGCAATCATTTTCGAAATGGAAAGAGAAGTAGGCGATCAGATTTTAGATGTTAAAGGTCTTGAGAAAACAAAAGATGGAGAATTGTTATTTTCTAATATTGACTTGAATCTCAAAAAAGGAGATAAAGTTGCCATCATCTCTAAAAACTCTCTTGCGATCACAGAATTTTTCGAAATTTTAGCTGGGAATAATGTACAGGACAAAGGATCAGTAGCCTGGGGCGTTACTACAAATCAGTCTCATATGCCATTAGATAACACTACTTTCTTCCAGGAAGACATCAACTTAGTAGATTGGTTAAGACAGTTTACTAAAAATGATGAGGAACGTCACGAAGAATTTATGAGAGGATTTTTAGGAAGAATGTTATTTTCAGGAGATGAAGCTTTAAAGTCCTGTAAGGTGCTTTCCGGAGGTGAAAAAATGAGATGTATGTTCAGCAGAATGATGCTCCAGAAAGCCAACGTATTGCTGTTGGATGAGCCTACAAACCATTTAGATCTTGAGAGTATTACCACATTAAACAATTCATTGTCTAATTTCAAAGGAAACCTTTTATTGTCATCTCATGACCACGAAATGCTTCAGACGGTATGTAACAGAATTGTTGAACTGACACCAAAAGGAATCATCGACAGAGAAACTACGTATGATGAATATCTTGCTGACAAGAAAATTAAAGAATTAAGAGAGAAAATGTATTCTTAAAATATATTCTTATCAATATCAATTAAGCGTTTCATTTTGAAACGCTTTTTTTATTTAACTTAGGATGAAATAATAATACTTATGAGATCAAAAATATTTTCTATATTTCTGTTACTTTATTTCATCAATCTACATTCCCAAAACAAAGATCCAAGATATCAGCCAAAAGAGTACGTGGAAATCAACCATCCGGAATGGTCAAAAAATGCGACCATTTATGAAGTTAACATCCGTCAATATACTCCCGAAGGAACTTTCAGGGCTTTCGAAAAACACCTTCCGAGATTAAAGAAAATGGGGATTGATATTCTATGGCTTATGCCTGTACATCCTATTGGTGAGCTCAACAGAAAAGGCAAATTGGGCAGTTACTATTCAGTGAAAGATTTTAAAGGGATCAATCCTGACTTTGGTACAATGAGAGATTTTAAAAATCTGGTTGACAAAATCCACTCGATGGGAATGTATGTCATCATCGATTGGGTGGGTAACCATTCTGCATGGGACAATCCTTTGGCAAAAGAGCATCCCGAATGGTATACAAAAACCAAAGAAGGAAAATTTCAGCCCACGCCATGGTACGATTGGGATGACGTTATTGATTTTGATTATAACAATCCTGATTTCAGAAAATACATGACCGGTGCATTGAAATATTGGATCAGAGAGGCTGATATTGATGGCTATCGCTGTGATGTAGCCGGATTTATTCCTGTTGATTTCTGGGAAAATGCTCGAACTGAGCTTGATCTTATAAAACCAGTATTTATGCTGGCAGAGTGGGAATCAAGAGATCTGTACAGAAAATCATTTGATATGACCTATTCCTGGTCACTATGGGACAAAATGAAATCGGCAACTGTAGAAGGGAAAGGCGCTCCGGCACTTTTTGAATATATGGCTCATGATGTGAACAGCTTTCCTTACAATTCCTATAGAATGACTTTTACGGATAATCACGATAAAAACTCCTGGGAAGGAAATCAATATTCAAACTTTGGAAAAGGTCTTGAAGCTGCCATGGTTTTTTGCAGTACTGTTAATGGAATGCCATTGGTATACAGCGGACAGGAAGCCGGACTTAACAGAAGCCTGTCTTTCTTTGAAAAAGATTTAATCAAATGGAATGAACACCGGTTTTCGAAAATGTATGAAACCCTTTTTAATCTTAAGCATAAAAACCAGGCTTTATGGAATGGCAAATGGGGAGGAGAAATGATCAGAGTCTCGAATGATAACATGAAAAATATTTTATCTTTTTACAGAGAAAAAAATAATGATGCGGTTTTGCCTGTAATTAATTTTTCAGATCAAGAGTCATCCGTAAATCTGGAAACAAAATATTATAAAGGGAAATATAAAGAGTTGTTCTCAGGTAAAGAAATCAACATTACTCAGGATAAAACTCATTTTGATATCCAACCGTGGCAATATCTTGTTTTGGTAAAATCGAATTAGAAAGTGAATTTATCCATTGCAAGAATTCAACATCAAATAAAATTACTTTTGAACCAATTACAAATTAAAGCATAATGAGTTTTCAGGAGCTTATTCCAGCTCTCCGCTATATCTTTTTTGTGCCAAGGCTTGCCTTGATAACAAAAAGGGATGTCACTCCGATCTGGCTCAGAAAGTCTGACCGATTATAAAATTTTCACTTTCAATAATTTGCATTTACCAAATCAGTTACATACATTCTTTATAGGTTGAGGCACTCAGATATACCATAC
>NZ_JBXUGI010000008.1:0-197813 GCF_057180465.1 Chryseobacterium sp. HNCC26DJ238 | reverse complement strand
TTTTTTTAATACCAAATGATATTGATCTATAAAAACAGATCTTGTGATGCCCTATTTAAATCATTACAACTAAAAAGAAGCAGGAATCGGAATGGTTCGGCTTTAATCTATTATAAACAGATTTTGTTATGGAAACCAGTGACTGAGGTTCTATGATTATCGGTATGTAAATGTAATAAACTGGTGGTATGACCCCAACGCTTTGATTCAGGCAAAAACACACTTAAATAACCAAATTAGAAAGAAGAGTGATGGGAATGTTTTGGCTTGAATTGAATACTATTCTACTATAAACATATTTTGTAATGGAAACTGGTGACTGAGGCTCTGTGATTATCGGTTTTCGAATATTAGAAAACTGTTGATTTCTGCCGACGCTTTGATTCAGACAAAAACACACGTCCTAGTCTTACTTAATAACCAAATTAGAAAGAAGAGTGATGGGAATGGTTTGGCTTGAATTGAGTACTATTCTACTATAAACAGATTTTGTAATCGAAACCGGTGACTGAGGCTCTGTGATTATCGGTTTTCGAATATTAGAAAACTGTTGATTTCTGCCGACGCTTTGATTCAGACAAAAACACACGTCCTAGTCTTACTTAAATAACCAAATTAGAAAGAAGAGTTGATGGGAATGGTTTGGCTTGAATTGAGTACTATTCTACTATAAACAGATTTTGTAATGGAAACCGGTGACTGAGGCTCTCGAAGTCACCAGTTTCCATTACAAACTCAAATTGTAAGTTGAAAACCAAGCCAAAGCCAAAGCAGATACTTCAGTTTATGAAATAAAAAAAAGTTAGATTCTTCTGAAAAATTTCAGTAAGAATCCAACTTTAAAAAGAAACTATATAAAAATATTTTTGTCAGTTTAAAACAGAAAATTATTTCAGACTGATTATTTTATTAAAAACATGATCATTTTCTTCCACAGTGATGATATAAGTATCGGCTGTTTTTTTACTGAAATCAAAAGTAAGTTCAATCTCGCCGTTCGTTGCAGATTTTGTTGCGTCGTAATAGATCGTTTCGTTAAAATCGGTAACTGAAATCCTGGCAGTGTTTTTTAAACTGGATAAATGTAATTTAACCATGTTTCCGTTTATCAAAAATTCAGGCTTTATGATTTCTGAAACAGGTTTCTCTTCAATCAAAGGCTTTTTATCAGTTCCTACATTAATTTTGTATTTCTGTATTTTCTGATCAGATTCTACAATTATATAATAAACTCCTGAATCCAGATCTTTAAAATTGTAAGATTTAATTACACTCTTTTCTGAATTTAAATCTTCGAAAAGTAGTTCACCATATTTATCACTGTAAATTGCTATAGAAACATTCTTTGCATTTAATACCTCAAAACTGACCGTCTCTGCTTCAGTTTTTCCAAATGAAAGAGAAAAGTCCTTTTCTTTACTCATGGCACTCATTGAAATAGATAAGAAACCGATCAGTAGAACTGATTTAAATACTTTTTTCATAATATTGATTTTTCATTTGTTAACACTGCAAATCTACTATACATTATAACGCTGTTCTACTGCACAATTTTCTTATTTATGTTTTATTTTAACTTTAAGATTAACTATATGAATAATCTTTGTTAATTTTGTGTATGATTCAATTGCATAATTTAACCGTCTGATATGAAGCACTCTCATCCATCTTTCGAAGCTGTGAAACCCAATATGGGAAGTAGTTTTACGAGTTTAAAATTTTTAAAAAATGAAAATATCAAGTCTCATGTATGGCATTATCATCCTGAAATTGAGTTGATTTTTGTCTGTGGAGGTTCAGGAAAAAGGCAGATCGGCAGTAATATATCTTATTTTTCTGATGGTGATTTGGTTTTAATGGGAACCAATCTGCCGCATTGTGGAATGACTAATGAAAATACCAATAACGATTCTGAAATGGTCATCCAGTTTAAACCTGATTTTTTAGGCGAAGAGATCTGGGCCTTACCCGAAATGCAGAAAATTGCCAATCTGTTGGAAAAGGCAAAAGCAGGCATTGTATTTTCGGAAAATATAAAAAAGGAAATAGGATCAAAAATTCTGGAAATGCATGAATCATCTTCTTTGGATAAACTTATGAAGTTTATTAAAATTTTGGATGAGCTTGCTTCAACTCAGGAATACCGAATTTTAAATGCAGGAAAATATTATCTTCAGACACAGGTAGAAGATAATGAAAGAATTAACCATATTTTCAACTATGTAAAAGATCATTTTAAGGAACAGATTACTTTACAGCAGATTTCTCAGTTGGCAAGTATGAAAGTACCATCATTCTGTCGCTATTTTAAAAAGATCACCAATAAAACATTTACTCAGTTTGTAAATGAATATAGAATAACCCATTCTTTGAAACTGCTTGCTGAGCAACCCTTAAGTATTACGAATGTCTGCTTTGAATCCGGTTTTAATAATTTCAGTTATTTTAATAAGACCTTCAAAGAATATACAGGTAAAAGTCCTTCTCAGTACAGAAAGGAATTTAATTATTTAATTGATTAATCTGTAATGAATCAGTCAGCCTGTAAATAGTCAAAGCATATTTTGAGTGAATTTTTGATATGCTGATCGAGTAGTTGGCTGTCCTCCAATGGATAGTAAAATTCTTTAGGATTTACAAAAACATTGTTGTACCTGGTTCTTTCACTTGCGCCGTCGACATCAATAAGAAGCGGTTGACCTCCATTTTTCCGCTGTACAGTAACCAGTCCCTGAGATACAATTTTAGATTCAACACATCCCACTAAAGCTCCTCTTCCCAGAATGTCAAAGCACAGGGCGGTATAGATTCCATTAGGAACATATTGGCCGGGAGGAAGTATGCAGGCATATAATACATTGGGGAAATTGCTGAAGCCTTTTGAAATACTAACAGAGAGATCATGACCTTCGAAATCAGGATATTGATTTTCAAGGAAGGTTTTAAAATCATGAAGAGTATCCCGGATATTTCCTAAACCTGGGTCATTAACTCTCATAGACTGTCCTTTTACTACGGGATTGATCTGTCTGAATTCACAGATGGAATTAAAATAATACGTCATCAGCTAAATCTAAACTAATGTAAGGTTTACAAATGATACAGCCTGCAAAATTCTGAAATTTTATAAAACTATCAGAATCTTATTTTAATTATGAAAGAATCTCAGTAATCAAAAAAGTTCCAAAAAAAAGCTTCCGGAGTAAACCGGAAGCTCTGTTTATTTCTTTAATGAAGAGATTAATCTGCCATTACTTCACCTGATTTTCTGAAGATAAAATTTCCGTAGATATGTCTTCTTGCAAAACGGCTTGGCGAATCAGCATTCACCATTTTGATATAGGTATTTCTTGGAACTCCGATATATTCAAACATTTTCCCATTCAGATGCTGAACTTTCAGAATCGATTTTTCAAGATAAAAATCCTGGATATTTGACTTTGTGATGGTTTCAGTATACTCCTCTTTGTACTTTTCCTGGGTCTCCGGGTTGATGCTTACCAGAAAATGATAAGCTTCAATGATCGATTTGCTTTTTTCTTCAGCTGCCAGTTTTCCTTCTTCATCATTGACAAATTTATCAGGATGCGTATCTTTCATCGTATTCCTGTATATTGTCTTTAAATCTTTTAAAGTAGCAGTATTATCTACTCCAAGAAGTTTTCTGTGTTCGCCTATTCTTTTCATAAGAAGATATTTATCAAATTTTTAAAGGCCATATGCAATTGCGATGTCATAATGGATGATCCTTTTTACGGGATGCAAAATTATGCTTTTTAATTGAGAATAGCGTAAGTTTTTGATTTTTAATTTGTTTGATAAGCCGAAATCTATTATTATTATTATTATTATTATTATTATTACATAAATAACTAAAACGATAATATCTATGTATCTGATTTGCATTGATGATAATGAAACTGATATATTATAATGTAATGATCTAATTAAGTAGGACTTTTCATTTGTTAAAATGTTTTCCTAACCAGAAATTACAAAACCTCCCTCTTCAACTCCCCGATTTTCTCCTCAATAAATCCGGCTTTATCATTTTTCACCGCATTCAAAATCATCTTTTGGCTTTCAGGAATCTCTGAATATTTTTCAGCCCAAAGATTAATTTCTATTAACAGAGGAAGTAGATTAATCCCTTTTTCTGTGAGTTTGTACAAAACTTTCGCTTTGCTGTCAGGATGATCCTGCTTGCTGATAATGCCGTTTTCTTCTAGCATTGAAAGACGCGAAGCCAGAATGTTGGTTGCTATTTTTTCATCAGATTTAAGAAATTCTCCATACGTACACTGTTTGGCAAACATAAGATCTCTCACAATCAGCAGTGACCATTTATCTCCCCACACGTCTAATGAGCTGCTGATAGGGCAATCCGATCTTTTTTTTGAACTCGACATAAAATTATTTTAAATAATTAAATAAAAACACTTGCATTTTGAAAGTAATGTTATAGATTTGCACTTGCAAAACGCAAGCAAATTTACAGAATTTAATTTAAAGTATAATGGAAAACATTCTTTTTGATGCTTATAAGAGCAAAAACTTAGAACTTAAAAACCGTATTGTGATGGCTCCAATGACCAGAAGCCGTTCAGACAATCCGGAAAATAAAGCAACCGAATTAACTGCACAATATTATCGGCAGAGAGCTACCGCAGGTTTGATTATCACAGAAGGTACTTTCATCAGTCCTGAAGCGGTTGGCGTAATTAACGTTCCTGCAATCTACAGTTCAGCACAAATAGCAGGCTGGAAAATCACTACAGACGCTATTCACAGAGAGGGCAGCAAAATTTTCGCCCAGCTTTGGCATACAGGTGCTTATTCTCATCCTGATTTACATAACGGTAAGAAGCCTTTAGCGCCTTCAGATATCAATCCTCAGGTACAGGTTTTTACAGCAACAGGTTTTCAGAATAGTGAAGAACCTCAACCGATGACTACAGAAGATATTAAACAGACTGTAAATGATTTCAGGCAGGCTGCAGTTAATGCTTTTGAAGCTGGTTTTGATGGAGTAGAGCTTCACGGGGCAAACGGTTATCTGCTTCAGCAGTTTTTCAGTAAAAATTCAAATTTCCGCACTGATGAATATGGTGGTTCGGTAGAAAACAGAGCCAGAATTCTTTTCGAAATTCTGGATGCGATCAGAGAAGTTGCAGATTTAAAGAAGGTGGCCATCCGTCTAAATCCTTCGCTCAACGGAATTATGGGGATTTTAGTTGATGATGAAACAATTGAACTGTACAATTATATCGTCAGCCGTCTCAACGGTTATGATCTGGCGTATCTTCATTTGATTGAACCATTTACGGATGTTTCAGGTAATTCTGATGCTGTTCAGGAAGTAGCAAAACATTTCCGCAAAATTTATGACGGAACGATTATCATCAACAGGGGTTTTGACCAAGAAACTGCCACAAAAGTTTTGCAGGATGGCGATGCAGATCTGGTTTCTTTTGGAACCCCTTTCATTGCCAATCCTGATCTGGTTGAGCGTTTTAAGACCAACGCACCACTTAATCAACCGGATCAGTCAACTTTTTACACGCCTGGGGAAAAAGGGTATATCGATTATCCCATGCTAAACAATTAAAATAATTAGGGCGAACGGCCGGGCTTTCCACTCTATCTTTTGTTTCACAAAAGGATGCCGTTGCAATCCCTGTCGCAAACCTGACCATCATAACAATACACAAACATTTAAACAAAGAAAAAATGAAAACAACAGCAAATACAGTATTCATCAGTGGCGGAAGTGCCGGAATTGGTTTAGCCATCGCTAAAAAATTAAGCACAGAAGGTAACAAAATCATCATCAACGGAAGAAATGAAGAACGTCTCCAGGGTGCCTTGCAACAATTGGAAAATGCTGTAGCCATTCAGGGTGACCTTTCTATTGAAACAGACCGGGTACGCATCGCAGAAGAATTAAAAACCAATCATCCGGAAATTAACATCATCATCAATAATGCGGGGTCAGCATTTGCTTATTTACTGAATGAAACGCAGAATGCACATGAAAAAGCAGCTGTTGAAATGAATACCAATTATTTCAGTGTTATTCATTTTACAGAGTTGTTAATTCCTCATTTGGTTCAGAAAACGGAAGCAGCGGTGATCAATATTTCTTCAATTTCAGTTTTCGGAAGTCATAAAATGCTGCCGACGTATGGTGCAACAAAAGCGGCATTACACAGTTATACGGCAGCTTTGAGACAGACTTATGAAGAGCAGGGGAATATTCATATTTTCGAAGTATATCCACCATTGGTCAATACAGAATTTTCTGCAGAAATTGGTGGTGCAGAAGGAATTCCTCCTTCCGAAGTGGCTGACGAATTGTTTTTGGCACTTTCAAAAAACCAGTTTGATGTTCCTGTTGGCGATTCTAAACAGTTTTTTTCCAAATGAACCTGCTTAATCAATAATATTTGAAATTAACTGCAAAATGTCAAACTCGCATAGTGAATAATTTTTGAAAGACCCTGTGAACTTCCATAAGTGAAACGGCTCTGTGAACTGAAAAGCGACAAGCAGGATAAAGCTCAGTGCCCTTTGTGTTCAAAAAACATTAAAAATAGTCTTCAGGTAAATCAGTAATTAAAAAATATAATCTCATGGAATTAAAAAGAAAAACAATATTAATCACCGGTGGAGCTTCCGGGATCGGATTGGAAGCTGCAAAGCAGTTTTTAGAAATAGGAGCAAAAGTCATCGTCACCGGAAGAAGTCAGGAAAGACTTGACTTAGCAAAAAGTCTGCATCCCAATCTTACTGCCATAAAAAGTGATGTCTCAAAAGAAGAAGATGTGAATTTACTTTTCAACACCATTTCACAATTGGGTGGAATCGATATTTTGTATAATAATGCTGCTGTTTTGACTTCTCCGCTGAATTTGGGCGTTGCTAATGACAAACATATCGACAATGCAACCTACGAAATGGACGTTAATTACCTTGGTGTCATCAGAATTAATAATATCTTTATGGATATGTTGAAATCAAGAAGAGAAGCGGCTATTATTAATACAACATCAATATTGAGTATGGTTCCGTCACTTATTGAAGCAACGTATTCCTCTTCAAAAGTTGCCCTCGCTTTTTATACAGTTTCCCTTCGTGAACACTTAAAAATTACAGGAAGTACGGTTAAAATCTTCGAATTGGTTCCACCGCTTGTCGCTACTGAAATGACCGCTGAAAGAAATGATAAGAAAATATCTACAGAAGAAATGGTCAGAGGTCTTATCAGAGGATTAGAAAGAAACCGGGAAACCATCCGTGTGGGAGATGCCAAAACCGTTAATATCATCAGAAGGTTCTTTCCGAAAACAGCTTTCAGGCTTATCAATCCGAAAAAAGCTAATCAATTTATAAAATAAAATTTAAGATATGAGAGCATTCAGTATCAGCCGTTACAGCAAAGAGAGCGAAATAGAACTGGCAAATTTGCCTGAGCCAACGATAAAAGATAGTGAGGTTTTGGTTGAAATTCATGCTGCGAGCGTGAATCTTTTAGACTCCAAAATCAGGAGTGGTGAATTTAAACTAATTTTACCTTACAAAATGCCGCTGGTTTTAGGTCATGATCTTGCAGGAGTTGTCGTAAAAGTTGGTGAAAAAGTGAAAAAATTTAAAGTAGGGGATGAAGTTTATGCAAGAGCAGCCGATTTTCATATCGGGACTTTTGCAGAATTTATTTCTGTTAATGAAAAAGATATTGCTTTGAAACCCAAAAACCTAACAATGGAAGAGGCGGCGTCAATTCCTTTGGTGGGTTTAACAGCCTGGCAGGCTCTGGTCGAAAAATCCAATGTTCAGAAAGGTCATAAGGTTTTTATCCAGGCGGGATCTGGTGGAGTGGGAACGTTTGCGATCCAGTTGGCAAAACATCTTGGTGCCACAGTCGCAACAACTGCGAGCGAAAAAAGTTTTGAACTTCTGAAAAGTCTTGGTGCTGATCTGCTTATTGATTATAAAACGCAGGATTTTGAAGACCTCCTGAATGGCTATGATCTCGTGTTAAACAGTCAGGATGCTAAGACTCTGGAGAAATCCTTTAATGTTGTAAAATCTAACAGTAAAATAATTTCGATTTCCGGTCCTCCAACTCCTGTATTTGCCGAAGAATTTAATCTGCCCTGGTACGTGAGAATTGCCACTAAGTTGCTGAGCAGTAAAATCAGAAGGAAAGCAAAGAAACAAAATGTCAATTACTCTTTTCTTTTCATGAAAGCTGATGGGAAGCAGTTGGCAGAAATTACAAAACTGATAGAATTTGGAAAAATAAGACCGGTCATCGACAAGGTTTTTTCATTCGAAGAGACCAGTGACGCTCTGAAATATGTAGAAAGTGGTCGGGCAAAAGGAAAAGCTGTAATAAAAATAAAATGATTTTTTTTGATGTTTAAAATATAAAGCAGGAGTTAGAAACTCCTGCCTGAATATATTTACTAAACCAGGTTTATTTCCTTATTGAAAGTTTCTGCAGCTTCTTTTGCAGCATCTACCATTGCAATCAGTGCTTTTTCCGTTTCATCCCAATGACGGGTTTTCAGGCCGCAATCAGGATTTACCCAAAGCTGCTTTGCGGGAATGACGGTTTGTGCTTTTTTCAGCAATTCCACCATTTCTTCTTTTGACGGAACTCTTGGTGAATGAATATCGTACACTCCCGGTCCGATCTCATTCGGATATTTAAAATCGGCAAAAGCATTCAGCAGTTCCATCTGGCTTCTGGAACATTCTATCGTGATGACGTCGGCATCCATATCGGCAATATTCTCAATGATGTCATTAAATTCAGAATAGCACATGTGCGTATGAATTTGTGTTGCATCTTCTACACCGCTTGCCGAAATCCGGAAAGCCTCCACTGCCCATTTAAGGTAATTTTGCCAGTCAGATTTTCTCAACGGTAGTCCTTCACGAATCGCCGGTTCATCAATCTGGATGATTCTGATTCCCGCTTTTTCAAGATCCTTTACCTCGTCACGGATGGCGAGGGCAATCTGTTTACAGGTTAGCGAACGTGGCTGATCATCACGGACAAAAGACCATTGAAGAATGGTTACCGGTCCCGTTAACATCCCTTTTACCCAGTTTTTTGTCAAAGATTGGGCATATTCCGACCAGTACACGGTCATAGGTTTTGGTCTGTGAACATCTCCGAAAATCACAGGAGGTTTCACGCAGCGACTTCCGTAACTCTGAACCCAGCCATTTTGTGTGAAAGCAAATCCTTCCAACTGTTCGCCGAAGTATTCCACCATATCATTCCGCTCAAATTCTCCATGAACAAGAACATCAATTCCAATTTCTTCCTGCCAGCGAATTGTTCTTTCAGTTTCCTGTTTCAATAATAGATCATATTGTTCAGGATTCAGTTCACCCTTTTTGAACTTTGCTCTCCAGGTTCTCACTTCTGCCGTCTGTGGAAATGAACCGATCGTTGTAGTAGGAAACAGGGGTAGCTGAAGAATCCTCTGCTGTTCTTCTTTTCTTATACTGAAAGACGAATTTCTCCGGGCATTTTTTTCAGTTGTTTCCTTACTGCGGTTTTTAACATTCTGATTGTGAATTAATTCAGAAGTTTTACGATTTTCAATGGCCTTTTTGTTTTCTGCTAAAACCTGTAAAACAGTATAATTTGGATTTTCTGAAGCCAGTTTTTTTAAACTGACAATTTCATAGACTTTCTGCCTGGCAAAAGCCATCCACTGTTTGATTTCAGGAGAGAGAATGGCTTCATTTCTTTCAGAGTCCAGATCAAAAGGAGTATGGAGGAGTGAACAGGAAGGTGCGATGAACACCCTGTCTGTACCCAACTTCAATACAGCTTTTCTGATCAGCGCAAGTGACGTGCTGAAATCATTTTTCCAGATATTTCTTCCGTCAACAACTCCCAGTGAAATGCTAAGCGTATTTGGAATCGTATCCAAAACCTCATCCAGCTGTTCAGGACAACGGACAAGATCAATATGTAAAACATCGACCGGAAGAGCAAATACTAAAGAAAGATTGTTTTTTAATCCTTCAAAGTAAGTAGCAACAATAAATTTCAGATTGGGAAAATGATTTCTGATTTCAGTATAGACATGCTGATAAGCTTCTTTTGCTTTTCCGCTAAGATCTAATGCTAAAAACGGTTCATCAAACTGAATGTATTCCGCTCCGTGATTCTCAAGCTCTTTTAAGATCCGGATATAAACAGGAAGTAAATTTTGCACTAAATCCAATTTGTCAAAAGCTTCTCCCTTTTCTTTTCCCAGTAACAGATAAGTGAGTAATCCGATGATCACAGGTTTTGCAGTCACCCCTGTCTTTTTTGCACTGATGTATTCCTGAATGATTTTATTCGAGAATAATGTAAACTCCTGGTTTTTCCGGAATTCAGGGACAATGTAATGGTAATTCGTATCAAACCATTTGGTCATTTCCATCGCAGTAATATCCAGACCGTCTTTCTGGATGCCTCTGGCCATTGCAAAATAAAGATCAGTTTCAGATTTTTTGAAAGCAATTTCCTCATACCGTTCAGGAATTGCTCCAACGGTTAACGTCATGTCGAGAACCTGATCATAATAGGAGAAATCATTACAGGAAATAAGATCGATTCCTGCTTCATGCTGGAGTTTCCAATTATTTTCCCTGATGGTATTCCCAACTTCCAGCAGTTCGTCTGAAGTTATTTTGCCTGACCAATACTGTTCACAGGCTTTTTTGAGTTCTCTGTTGCTGCCAATACGCGGGTAGCCAAGTAAGTGTGTTTGCATTTTTTTTAACTTTTAATTAAATAATAATCATAAAGTTCTTTTAGGATGCTTCGTAATGCTTTTGCTTAAAGAGTTTTTAGAATTTTAGATACACTTGGAAATGGTTTTTGACTTAAAATTTAAAAATCCCAGTTAAGTCTGACATAAAATCAAATTTTAAATGGCTGTAACTTTTCATTGCAAAATTTAATTTAAACTTGAAAACAGTTATAAAGGCAAAGAGTTAATCAATAAATTGATTTCAAAGCTTAACAGTATTCATAAGCTGTTTATCGCAATTCTTTGCTTTCTGAATCAATGCATCAGCAACAAAATCTTTGCGTTTACATTCCACAAAATATTAAATCAAATAAACCAAAATGTATCATCTATAAATCCAAAAACTCCAGTCGCGGGAGCATTGATCATTCGGAACAGGCAGGTCTCCTGACTTGTAACAGTTTTTGCCATCCTTCCCGTTTTAACAGTGGATATTTCAAGGACAAAAACTTTTGGTATATTACTTACAGTTGCGCGACAGCTCGTGATTTGCACACGATTCCCTATTAATCTGCTTTATACAGAACCTTTTCCGTTGATGAAGTATGTAAAAGAACAATTTATGTGTCAAAGGTATAAATTGAAGCTGAATCATTGGATTTAAACTAAAAATTAAGCATATAATTCTTTTCTAATTTATTTTAAAAGTTAAATATTCTGTATATTTGAAAATTGTAAATTTAAAAAGAATATTATTCTGTGGAAAGACTTGATGAAAAGGATCTTCAGTTGCTTCGAATCCTGCAAAAGAATGCGAAATTAACGGTCAAGGAATTGGCAGCTGCTGTTAACCTGTCTACTTCACCTGTTTTTGAGCGTGTCAAAAGACTTGAACAGGATGGCTACATTCAGTATTATGCAGCAGTTTTGAATGCTGAAAAACTGAATCGCGGTTTTACGGTTTTCTGCCAGGTAAAACTGAAAATTCATGACCGTTCCGTGGGGAATCAGTTTGTAGAAGATATTCTGAATATAGATGAGGTTGCAGAATGTTACAACATTTCAGGTGATTTTGATTTTTTACTGAAAGTTCAGGTAAGAGATATGAAACATTATCAGGATTTTGTCTTTAATAAACTCGGCTCCGTTGATTCTATAGGAAGTACACACAGCACTTTTGTAATGGCTGAAGTGAAGAATACACATGGATTAAGTATTTAAGAAATTTAAAATAGTGAGAATAACTTCCTAAAATGCTAAATCATAAATGTTATCAATTAGCAGAACTCTTACACTAAGATTTCTCGACAGGTAATACATCCTTTTTTAATTTAATAAGATCTTCATTCTTCACCTTATTCCTGATCAAGATACGTCAGTTTAGCATCTTTTACAAATTCCTCTATGCTCAGATTTTTGACCGCTTTAGAATTGGTCAGTTCGATAAGATAATTAATCGAATTGGGCAGGTTTCTGTTTCTTGTAATAAGCCTGAATCTTTTGACTTTCTCATTAAACTGTAAAAAAGGAAGTTCAGAAATTTTTACATTGATATTATTAACATCAAAAGAAGCTTTCGGATCCTTCTGTAATTTTAAAAATCTTTTCTGAGTTTTATCCGTCGTCTCATCCAGAAATTTCTGCATCTGATAATCTGTGAGAAGCTGCGGATAGATGAGTCCCTGCTGCAGTATTGAAATTGATGTTTTATCAGACTTGTCAAAAAAAATCACTTTATCATCATAACTGATCTGATTGTCTTTTAAGCTGATCTTACCTTCAAATTTCTTGTGATTTTTCTTTTTATATTTATTTTTAAAATGCTCAACAGCATGTTGATCCTTTGTACTCAAAACTTCATTTTTCTGACCCGGTAACGCAGTAGAAAAAACAAGAAAAAGGATAATCAAAAATTGAAATTTCATAATTTTTATTTTAAATAAATCTATACTAAGTTTTTGATACGCAGATGTTGAAGTAACATGATGGTTTTTGCATCTTTAATTTCACCAGTATCAATCATATCAAGAGCTTTTTCGAAACTGATCTCCAGAACTTCGATATCTTCTCCTTCCTCTTCAAGGCCGCCACCATTGTTCATCTTCATTTCAATAGAATATTCAGCGATGAAAAAATACAGGATTTCGGTAACGGATCCGGGTGACATATACGCTTCAAAAATTTTGTGAGCCTCTTTTATTTTATACCCCGTTTCTTCCTCAGTTTCCCTTTTTATACATTCTTCAGGATGGTCGTTATCCAATAAACCTGCACAGGCTTCAATCAGCATTCCTGTTTCATTTCCGTTGATATAGGTAGGCATCCTGAATTGCCGGGTTAAAATTACTGTTTTTTTATCTGTATTGTATAATAAAATCACCGCCCCGTTACCCCTGTCATAGGCTTCCCTGCTCTGGGTTTCAGCGGTACCGTCTTTTTTCCTGATATTGAAGGTGATCTTTTTTAATGTGTACCAGTTTTGGGAAAGAATTTCGGTCTTTTCGATATGTACATTTTTATTTTGCATAGATGAGGCAGTCTTTTTAAATGATGTTTTTTTTGATTAATTTTTTTTCAGAAGATCTCCCAATGCATCTTTCAGATTTGGAAACTTAAAGTGAAAGCCTGCATTCTGGAGCTTTTCAGATGAAGTTCTTGAGCCTTCTAACAACGCTGCAGACAGTTCGCCAAAAATCAGTTTCATTATAAATCCGGGAATATTAGGCATAAACATAGGTTTTTCTAAAACCTCTGCAATTTCTTTTGTGAAATTTTCATTATCAGTATGTTGTGGTGCTGATGCGTTATAGGCACCTTTCATGTCTTCATTTTTCATAGCAAATTCAAAAACAGAAGAAAGATCATCAATATGAATCCATGGGATATATTGTTTTCCTGTTCCGAGTGGTGATCCGACCCCCAATTTTACAGGAACAGCCATTTTTTTCAAAGCACCCTCTTTTTCGGAAAGAACAATGGATATCCGGATTTTCACGACTCTTTCAGCCACTCCTTTTTCTGAAAATTCATCTGCTGCCTTTTCCCAGAGAATCACGACTTCGCTCAAGAAATCATTCCCTTTCTGATCTTCTTCTTTAAATATTTTCTCCGAAGTAACTGCACCGTAAATTCCAATGGCAGATGCTGAAATGAAGGATTTCAACTGAATGTTTTTCTTTTGTAAAGTTTTTAAAATCAATTGTGCCGAATCGATACGGCTTGAGACAATTTCCTTCTTTCGCTCAGCAGTCCACCGCTGATCAGAAATATTTGCACCCGCAAGATGAATGATGTGACTGACGTTTTCAAAAGCTTTTTCATCAACAGTTCCATTCTTGATATTCCACTCAAACTCAAACTCATTTTCGTTTTTGGGGGTTCGGGTCAGAAAGCGAACCAAATATTCGTTTTCCAGTTTCTTTGCTAAAACCTTTGCAACAGATCCGCCGGCTCCGGTGATTAAGACAATTTCTTTCATGTATTGATTTACTTTAACTTAGTTAATGATGCTGACGTAACTGTTAAATTAGGGTATTCTATCTTTTTAAAATTGGCTTCTTTTCATATAGGGAAGAAAAAACCGGTTTAAAACAAATTTCGATCAACCTTATAGTATAGTCTTTAATTCCCTCAATTTTTAACAATCAGAATATAATCATCATCCAAAATTTTGTAGCCCTGGTTATAGACAAATTTATACTCAGAACCATTTTTATAGACTTTAAATTGTGTAAAATAATTAAAATCAAATCCCAAGCCATCAAGTTTGGATCTGGCGGCTTTCGTTTTGCCTTCCACATTAATGTCACTCAGAATCCTGTAGTTTCGGCGGAGTTTATTGTTGACATTCCGCATAAGATTACTGGAGTCTTTGTTCTGTTTGTTGTTATAAGAATTCCTACAGGCGTCATTGCAGAATTTTTTATCTGATCTTCCAATGATTTTTTCGCCGCACTCAAGACAGTTCATAGCAATTAATTTTTCAAAGTGTGTTTGTGTTTTTTATGCAGAAGTTTCTTCCATTTTGAACTCGTTGGATAACTTCTGTTTTTAGTGATATTATTAAAGAATAAAGCTGCTAAGAGCAGAATGATACATCCGGATAAAACAGGAGACAAAACATACCAGTATCCTAAATCTGCAATTTTCCCCGGTGAGGTTACCGCAATAAGAGCCGTTGCACCACCAGGAGGATGCAATGTTTTTGTATACTGCATCAGTACGATCGAACAGGCAACAGCCAATGGCGCTGAAAGCCATAAAATATCAGGAACAATCTGATAAACTGTAACACCTACAATGGCCGAGATCACATGACCGCCCACCAGATTTCTCGGTTGTGCCAAAGGACTCTGGATAGCACCGTAAATCAAAACGCTTGAAGCTCCGAATGACCCGATGAGAAATACATTTTCCTGTTGAAGTAAGTATTGGGACTGTAAAAAAGCAATAATTCCTATACCGAAAAATGCGCCGACAAACGACCAGAAATGTTCCTTATAATCAACAAGAGTTTCTTTGTAAATCACATATTTTGATACACGGTAGGTTCTTCGTAAGGTCTTCTTCAATGCTTTGGTATTAAAAATTAAATATACGAAAATTATCCGTTTACAAACGGCTGTTGCTTCAACCCAAAGTAGATACATGTTTTTGCTGAATAACTGCTTTCAGTTTTGTCAAAGTCTTTTAATCTGGTTGAGACTTTGACCTAATTATAAACTTATGAAGTTTTTTCAAAGATTACAAACTGCTGACAGCCGGAAAATTTGAAAATGTCTATAAATTTTTCAGTCATTTTTCAGGTCTGTTTTTGATTTAAAATATGACAGTTTAATTTTTTATTTCAGAAAAAAAACATCAATTTTGCTCTATCAATGGGGTGCTGCATAATCGCAGCTGAGATGATACCCGGGAATCTTCCACACCTGATCCGGATAATGCCGGCGTAGGGAATTTGATTTATCATCTCATCATTTAATTTATACAAGTTAATTTGATGCAGGAATTTTTACAGCATACGACCTGGCCGGAGTGGTTTGGCGTTTTCTTTTCAGTGATTCAGGTGCTGTTGGCACGGAAAAATAATTCTAATAATTATCTCTTCGGAATTGCAGGGATTTCGCTCACCCTTTATGTCATGGTGACGGCTAAACTGTATGCAGAGTTTACCCTTAACCTTTATTATCTGGTCATGAGCATCTACGGATGGCTTTACTGGAAATTTGGCAGGCAAAAATCAGAAGCCGTGATTTCAAAAACTACAGGTCAGGAAAAAATGATCACCATTGGGATTGTAGTGGTGTCTTTCCTTATCTTTTACTATTTTCTGACCCATCATACTGATTCTGACGTTGCGATTTTAGATTCTGTAGTCAGTGCTTTTGCATGGGCGGGAATGTGGCTGATGGCACGCAGGAAAATTGAAAACTGGATATTGCTGAATATCAGTAATATCATTGCTATTCCACTACTGATCCATAAGAGCCTGTATCTATATGCGGCATTAACGGCTTTCCTGTTCATCGTTGCTATATCAGGATATTTAAAATGGAGGAAAATAATTAATGAAAGAAGAAATGCTTACGTCTGAAGAAATCAGACAAGAGATGTCAGGAGCTTCTGAGATTTCTCCAAAAATAATCAGCATCATTCATGAGCAGCGGTTGCTTCAGATTTGGGTTCCTGAAATATATGGGGGATTGGGACTTCGCTTGAAAGAAGGATTGTCCGTTTTATTTGACTGGTCAAGAATAAACGGAAGTCTGGGCTGGCTGCTCACCTTGTGTTCAGGGGCGAATTTTTTTTCAAGAAATCTCAAACCATATATTGCTGAAAAACTCTTCATCAATTCAAGAACCTGTTTTGGCGGAAGCGGAATGATTGGTGGAACTGCTGAAAAGAATAACGACGGAACTTTTGTTATCAACGGACTCTGGCATTTTGCAACCGGAGCACCACACTTAAGCCATTTTACATTAAATGCTGTACTGACTGAAAATAATAATCCATTATTAGATGAATCGGGTTCTGAAATCATTCGTTCATTTGTTATTTCTAGAGACCAGGCAGAAATCATTCCCAACTGGAAATCGATGGGAATGAAAGCTACCGGAACGTACTCTTTTAAAGTTAATAATGCGGGAGTTTCAGAAGATTACAGTTTTATTTACGACGAATTTTTCACTGATGACCCTATTGACAGAATTCCATTCAGGATTTTTGCAAATCTGACTTTGCTGATCAATTATCTCGGGATGGCTTGTCATTTTTCAGAAGAAGCACTTAAGATTCGTCTACAGCTCAATCTAAATGCATTTGATGAAAGGATAGATCAGAAAAGAAAAGAACTGTTTCGTGTTGCCGGAGAAATTGAAAATTTACTGAATGATTTTAAAATAATCTCTCCTGAAAAACAATCAGAAATTCACAGTTTTTCGACGGAAACAGTCAGGAATTTATCTCATCATATCTTAGAAATCTACTTTCAGTCAGGAATTAAAGCCACCCATACAGACTCTGAATTATATCAGGTTTTCTGTGATTATTTTACCGCAACCCAGCACGCTAACTTTACACCTGATTTTCAAAATGGGTACAATTTTTTCATAAACGGTTAAAAATTTCAAAATTATTTTTATAAAAGGCTTTCATAGGTAGTGAGGGTGTTTTTCCTTTAATAGTGGGACATTGTGAACAATTTGAGACTTGTTTTATCCGTTTTCAAACGACTACAAACGAATTTAAATAGTTTTAAACCGATTAAATTTTCAAGACTGATGAATCTTTGCAACAGAGATTTGAGAAACCAGTGAACGTCTCTGATCTGAATTATTAATCTTTAAAAAATATAAAGCTATGTCACTAAGAAACAAAGTAACATTAATCGGTTACACAGGAAAAGAAGTAGAAATAATGACTTTCGATAACGGAACTCTGAAATCAACGGTATCATTAGCTACAAACGATCACTACACTAATGCAAAGGGTGAGAAAATAGAAGAGACCCAATGGCACAGCCTGGTCGCTTTTGGTAAAACGGCTGAGATCTTTCAGAAATATGTTCCCAAAGGAAAAGAAATTGCCATTGAAGGAAAAATTACCTACAGATCGTATGATGATAAAGACGGGGTGAAAAGATACATTACCGAGATCAGAGTGGAAGAACTTTTACTGTTAGGAGGAAAATAAATGTCAGATTCTAAAATTACAAATGATGCAGATAAAAGTTTTAAAAGTAAGAATAGCAGAAGAATTTCTGTATGATGATCAGCGAATGATAGATAATTTCCTTGAACATAATGACATTGTAAAAGTGGAAACCGCTTTTGTCAGTGAAGATCAGTTCTGGTCTGTAGTACTTTATTTTAATGAAAAAAAATCGTTGGGTAAGAATTCGGTGAAGGAAGCTAAACCAACAAAATATTCGGCAGAAGATGAAATGCTCAGTGATGACGAGATTAAAATTTTAGACGCATTAAAACTTTGGCGTTCTGAAAAAGCAAGGGATCAAAAGCTTCCGACCTATTTTATTGCAACCAATAAAGAACTTGCTTCGGTCGCTAAATATAAACCTGCGAAAAAAGAAGAATTACTGGATATAAAAGGTTTCGGAAAACATAAAATTGAAAATTATGGTGAAGAGATCCTCGAAATCCTGGAGAACGTATGAAAAGGATATAAAGCAGAAAACACAAATGATTTAATAAGGCCGGGGAAAATCAATCTCCGGCTTTTTTATTGATTTAAAAGTCCTTTCAATTCCTTATTTTTGCATCTCATATCATTTATCAATCATCAATTATCATTTATAAAAATGAAGCCAAGCTTAGCAAAAGGAACGAGAGATTTTACCTCACTTGAAGTTTCGAGAAGAAAATACATCATCAATATTTTACAGAAGAATTTCGAACTGTTCGGATTTCAGCCTTTGGAAACACCAAGTTTTGAAAACCTATCCACCTTAACAGGGAAATACGGTGAAGAAGGAGACCGTTTGATTTTTAAGATTTTGAATTCGAGTATCAATGAAGCGAAAGAGGACAAAAAAAATCAGATGCTGAATGATTTCCAAAAAGCTTTGGATCAGCCTTTCAGCACAGAAAGCCTTACCGATAAAGCCCTTCGCTATGATCTAACGGTGCCTTTTGCAAGATTTGTTGCCATGAATCACGGAAAGTTGACATTCCCCTATAAACGGTACCAGATTCAGCCGGTTTGGAGGGCAGACCGTCCTCAGAGAGGAAGATTCAGAGAGTTTTATCAGTGTGATGCCGATGTTGTAGGGAGTGAAAGCCTTTGGCAGGAAGTTGAGCTGGTACAGCTGTACCTAAAGTCTTTTGCAGAACTGAAAACTTCTGTAACCATCCATATCAACAACAGAAAAATCCTTTCAGGTCTGGCAGAATATGCAGACATTACAGATCAGCTGATTGATTTCACCGTGGCTTTGGATAAATTAGACAAAATAGGGAAGGATGGAGTAGTCAGGGAACTTTTAGAAAAAAATATTGCTCAGGAATCTATTGATAAACTGGACTTCCTGTTTAATCAGTCCAGCGATGCCTTAGAAAACCTTCTCCAGCTGAAAGAAAAATTTGTCGGAAATGAGATCGGGTTAAAGGGAGTTGAAGAATTGGAATTTGTAATTACCCAGTCACTGAATTTAGGTGTTGATATTCAGAATTTAGTCTTTAATGTTACACTGGCCCGCGGTTTAGATTATTATACAGGTGCGATTTTCGAAGTGAAAGCTGATGAGGCGCAGATGGGTTCCATCGGCGGCGGTGGAAGATATGATAACCTGACTGAAGTTTTCGGTGTTAAAAACGTTCCGGGAATCGGAATCTCTTTTGGGCTGGACAGAATTTACCTTGTTCTGGAAGAACTTAATTTATTCCCTGAAGAAGCAACATCAAACGTTGAGTATCTCTTTGCTAATTTTGGAGGTGAAGAAACCATCGAAGCTTTGAAACTAATCATTCAGCTAAGAGAAAAAGGAATTTCTGCTGAGCTGTATCCCGAAAATGCAAAAATCAACAAACAATTCACCTACGCAGAAAAGAAAGGAATCAAAAATCTTGTGTTCTTAGGCGGGGAAGAAATTAAAAATCGAACCGTAACTTTCAAAAACCTTGAAGCCGGAGAACAGAAAACAGTTTCTTTAGAGGAATTTTTAGGTTAACCATTTTACTTTAATTGCTTTCAGACCGTATAAAAAATATTACAGTAACAATCACCTTTTCTTTACAGTAATGGTGATTGTTATTTTGATATATGCATGGTATTCTGATAAGAAATATCACGAAACTACTGAAGACGGGATGAGGAGCTCACAGACGGTTATCAGACAGTTTTGTAGGAATGGATCCAGATCAAATTCAAGGGTAATGATTCATGTGATTGACAGGGACTATTCAGTAAAACTTAATTATGATATCTGTCTGCAATTTCCTGTGGGATCCTACATTAATGTTTATTACCTGAAAAAATACAATGAGTATATTTATAAGGTAAGTGAGTATAATGACAGACTGAACGGTATGATTGTGATTCTTATGATCTCTTTACTTCCCTTGACCTATGTTTACAACAGCTGTTTAACACAGATAAAAAAAAAGAACTGAAATAGAATTTAGAAAACAGAGTAAGAGGATAGGCGTTTGGGAGATCGTGAGTGCTTTCTCCATTCCCAGGGAGCAACAGGATATTCTTCTTTCCATAGTCCTATTTTCTCTCTCCTCGCATTGGATTCAAGTTCTTCATAAGACGGGTCTTTAGAATATTTTTTATAATGCCACGCCAGTCCGTTTCTGACGAGTTCTTTATTAACATTGGTTCCGTCTGTCAGAATGATTTCACTGATGATTCTTTTATTTCGGTCCCTCTTAAAATGTTCATTAATCATCACATATTTTCCGAAGCACAGATCAGAGATAAACTGTCTCGCATTATTACCGTAAGGCTGTTTTTTCTCAGGACAGTCAATGTCTGACAACCGTACGACCTGAGATATTCCGTCCATGAATAATTCTACCGTATCCCCATCTTTGATGCCAATGACTTTGTAGGTCTTACTCTGCGAAAAAAACAGGATAGGGAAGATGAGGAGTAAAAACGTTTTGAGGATCATTTAAAAATAATTATATTATTGCTGTTATCAATCTCAATATTTCCGAATTTTTCTAAAACAGACTGTCCTAAAAGAAGGGGTGCATCGGCATTGTCAATTACAGTAGCCTTTACATCATGTAAGGTAATGTCTCCAACCCTTACTGTTCTCAGATTGATTTTTGTTCCTTCAGAGATCGTTCCTGTCGCATCCTGAAAATATTCGGTTTCTACGATATCTTCTTTTCTCAGTGTCCCCTGTCGGTACATCACACTGGCTTCTGCTGATGAAATACAGATGCTGCTTGCTCCCGTATCAAAAATAAATTTAAGCTTCAGCCCGTTGATTTCAATCCAAACGTACTTTACACCGTTTTCATTTTCCATGGGAAGAATATTTTCAGAAACAGATGACTCTTCAGTTATTTCCTCGTAAGTTACGGCACTGTCGGTGGAAATAAAAGTATTTTCTTCAGGATAATTTTCCTCAGGAATTTGAACAGAAACGATTTTTCTTTCATCACCTTTACTGTCAGGATGTTTACAGGCTGAGAGTAAGATGAGAATGAAAAAAGAAAATAGTAGCTTCATGGGTTGGTCTTCAATACAGAATCAGGTGAAGGGTTATTTTTTAAGGAATCGGACGAATACGACGGAATTTTCTGTAGATAAGATTTTTTTACTAAAAGTTTATTCGAATCGAACGCATCCGGGTTTTCCCTGATAAGAAGTAAACCGTAATCCTCTTTTTGAAACCTGTAATATTTTTTGATAATTTCATTCTTTTCAAAAATGATTTCTACTGCCTTATCAATATTGGTGATATTGTCCGTCAGCTGATCCAATACCAGGATTTTATTTTTTTCATCCTTGGCAAAACTGTTGGGGAGTGGATTGAGCTGATTCTGTATAATTATGGTGTCTTTTTCCAAAATAGGTTCTTCTTCTCCAACAGAGCCGGCAGTTTCTGTAACGGCGACTTTTTTCTCTGTCGGATCATTTAAAATAAACAGATATACAACAGCACCGATTAAAAGTATATTTAAAATTACAGATATAATTGTTAAGATTCCGGTTTTAGAACTTTTTTGGGTTGTTTCAGGATCTTCATCATCAAAACGATTACGATACGGATCAATATAAGAAGTTACACTGTTTACAGGCTTATGGCCAGTTAAAGATGAAATTTCAACGGTTGTACTTAATCTTTTCTTTTCTTCCTTAAATTTTCTCTCACACTGTTCGAAAGACTGATTCATTTCTCCAAGCTGTTTTCCGGACTCCAACCCGGCAATAATGACATCAAATTCCTCAGAATGTTTCTGATAAAGCTGTTGCAGAGCAGTTAAACTGTTTTTAGATTTTTCAATATTTGCACTGTTTTCACGGTGTCTCTCCGTATTTTTATCAATCTGCCTTTTAAGATTTTCAGATTCTTTTTTGCCTTCCTCCGTCATTTTTTCTTTCTGATTTTTAAAATTCCTCAGGATGTTTAAAGCATTCTGCTTCTTTTCCTCCTGCAGGCTTTGAATTTCCTGATCGAGTCCGGTAATATCAATTAACCTGAAAAGTCTTTTCTGAGATACAAAATCAGCTATTTCTTTACTGTCAATAAAAAACAGGGTATCGTATTTAGAGAGTATCTGTAATGACTTTTTAAACAAATTCTGTATTTCACTATTTTCAAATTTTGATGTAAAAATGACCAGGTTTTTCCCGGAATTTTCCCAATCAGGAAAGCTGATTTTTGCGTTCTGATGTTCCAGTTTTTCAAAATCTTTTGAAAAAATATTCTGAATATTAAAATCTTTAGAATGGTTGATATTTAAAATATTCTGACTGACATTATTGTTTTTCAGCTTTTGATGGATATCGTGAAGGGCAGTTAAAACTGAATTCTCAGGAATGATCTCATTGGTAAAGACCAGGCTTGTCCCTATAAAAGTTCCGCTTCTGTTAGAACTTTTTTCTTTTGCGTACGTGTAGACAGAATAGGAGACGATAACTGTATTCTGCAAAGATTCTTTTCTGATTGAGTAAATACGGTCATTAGGTGAAAGTAACTGTATAGCATTTGTTTTGAGGTCAAATGTTTTTAAAACTTTTTCCAATCCCTGATTTCCATAGATGCAGGACTGGGTAAAACCATTTGGAGTTCCAAAGGTTGCATATCCGAATACATTGATGTTTTTCATTATTTAGAGATGCTGAATTTTATTTTTTCCCAGAATGTTCCTTCGTAATCCAGATCATAGCCTGCGATGTTATGATACAGCCATTTGGCAATCACTCCTGCAGAGTCAAGATTCAGCAGGGTTATTTTTTCCATTCCATCCTGATTCTGTACATTTCCTATGGTAAAGTACGTTTTATTAAGATTATAGGTGTCAAGTCTGTTATTGGTCATGCTTAATCTTTGCCTGATAAAATTTTCAAGCTGCTCTTCATTATCAATACCAATATTCCCGGATTTATCCCATTTGGAAATGACTAACAGGACATTGACATTGCTCAGGTTTTTGCCTTTTCTTTCAAGATAATCTAAAAACTCAACAATCTTGGAATCTTCACTGTGAGCTCTGTCATAGCTAGTCACAATAATGAAATTCAGCGGAATGTCAGAGTTTAGATAAGCGTCAATACTGTCATGGTATTTACCACCTCTGGAAATTTCATTGTGGTTTTCTCCGTTGGTCTCAAGAAACGATAAACTTACTGGCGGTACTTTTTTAGATTTGTTATTGGGATCAAATACGAAATCCAACCGTGTAACCTGATCTCTTGTGCTTCTGTTAGGGAGAATGCCTCTTTTTATATTTTCGAAGAAATCTGCAAGCAAAACATGAGCTTCTCTTGAGTTTGGACTTCCCAGTTTAGGCCTCAGAACTCCGGCAACAGAATTCATGTAATATAAAATTGCAGACAGGATTACGGATTTTCCTGATGCTGATGTGCCATAGAAAAAGATGAAGTTGCTGTCTTTATTCTGCACGGTCGTTGAACTTCCGTTGGAAGTAGGAACAAAGCCGTCATCTTCTATTTCAGGAATTGTATAAGTGACAGGATGCTCAATTGTTTCGTGATTTATTTCCGGATAATTATCTTCATAATCATCAAATGAAAATGGTTTGTCGTTGTTGGTCATCTTTTTATCTGTTAGGGATTAATGTTCTGCCTTTTTTTCTGTTTAATACACTTCCATTATTGCTGTTGCGATCGGGGTTTGTTACCAGAAGAATTATAATAACAATCACAAAATCGAGCAAAATACATCCTGCTAAAACAACAAACTGATACATTCCGAAATTTTTGACAGCATGTTCAAAAGCATAACCAATTTTTCCCACATCCTGTGTCTTAGAAAGTAAAGGTTCAAATTTAAATTTGTCTTCGCCCAGAACATTGGTTCCCCTGCTTCCTAACTTATTGTAATCAGTCAGGGCATTGTCAATAAGGCTTTGTGCAAAATCATCTTTGTCTTTTTTAGGAAGCAATAAAAATTCCTGTACTTTTTTATTCCATTTCAGAACAGAATTGTTGATATCAGATTTTAAATTCCGCTCATCCGGAGACAGATCCATGACCATATTGTCAATCTGAGTTCCCATTCTTACGGCTAAATCATCATAGTCATTTCCGACAGGAGTTAAAAGATCAACTTTCTGACCCGTCATTTTTTCAATATCTCTTATCAGCGACTGTGCTCTGCTGCCGATTCCTTGGTTGGCAGGATCAATAATCTGAGCCATCAGCTGTTTTTTCTTAATCTCAATATTTCTGGTCGTTTCTTTTGGGTATTTATAATTTAATTTAGATTCTACATTACTTTCTAATGTGTTGAAATCTTCATTGATCGTTCGCAGTTCGTTGGTATAAATATCAGTACGCATAAATCTGGTGTACAGAGCATTAAAATTTGCAATGAAACAGAATGAAGCAATAAAAATATAAATACCCACTAAGCTTCCTGTTGGTTTTCCCTCCAGTTTGGCAGCTCTCAGCATCCAGCAGAGAAATAACAGAAGTAATGAAAGAACCAGGGCGATCACAAAAGAAGCATTTCCGAAAATTTGTTCAAGCCCAAGCCAGGTCTGATAAAAACTAACGCTTATCAGCATTATGGCAAGCACGCCTAAAAATAGGTCCGGTGCTCCTAAAGAAGAATTTTTACTCATTTTTATAATTGTTATTAATTTTTATTTTCTCTGTAAATAAGTTTTGCATCAAAAAAGAACAGTTTTAAACCTTGATCAGTGCCCTACTTAATATTTGATTAATTACCTGCTGCAAACCTACATAAGCTATTTAAAACTTTTTTACGGGAATCCTCAATTTGAAGATTTGGTTCAAAAAAAATATATTTACAGAAAATAAATACCAATGGAAAATTATCTGGAAATCAATAAAAATTCATGGAATGCAAGAGTAGATCCGCACTTTGAGTCTGACTTCTATTTTGTCGATGAGTTTTTAAAAGGAAGAAATTCGCTTAATTCTATCGAACTGGATTTACTGGGAGATATAAAAGAAAAAAGTATTCTGCATCTCCAATGTCATTTCGGACAGGATTCTGTTTCGCTTTCAAGAATGGGAGCAAAAGTTACAGGAATTGATTTATCGGATAAAGCCATTGATAAAGCCAAAGAGTTAGCTCATCAATGTGGAACTGATACCCAATTTATCTGTACTGATGTGTATTATCTCCCAAAGGTTTTGGATGAAAAATTTGATATTGTTTTTACAAGTTACGGAACAATCGGTTGGCTTCCGGACTTAAAACAGTGGGCAGGGGTGATAAATCATTTTCTGAAACCCGGAGGAGCATTTATTATGGCAGAATTTCATCCTGTAGTCTGGATGTATGATGACAATTTTGATGGGGTTATTTATAATTATTTTAATGAAAAGCCAATTATTGAAACTTCAGAAGGAACCTATGCTGATGCTTCAGCAGCTATTGTTCAGGAGTATATTTCATGGAATCATCCGCTGTGTGACGTTCTGCAAAACCTGATCGATGAAGATTTGATTATAAGAAACTTCAGAGAATTTGACTGGTCACCTTATCCCTGTTTCAGACATCTGGAAGAATTTGAAAAAGGAAAGTGGAGAATAGAAAAGTTTGGCAATAAAATTCCAATGGTCTATGCAGTACATGCAAAAAAGAAGTCATCGTAATGATGACTTCTTTTATATGAATGTAAAAATATTAAAATTTGTTTAGGTCTTAGATATTGGATGCAGTATCTTCAACTTTGGTTTTTGCTTCGTCAAATTTATTTTGAGCCTGTGAAGCTACATCATTTGCTTTTGACTTCAGGTCATTTCCCCATTTGTTGAAATTATCCTTTGCATTGTTAATCTTATCCTTTACAGCCTGCTGCTCTTCAGGAGTTGATTTTTTGTATTTCCAGTAAGCTAAAGCACCTAATCCTAATAAAGCTAAAATACCGTTTGTCTTATTTCCCATGATTTCTGATTTTAAAAGTTATATTAAATTATTTATACCAATAACTATGTAAAATACGTGCCAAAAAATATAAGGGATTAATAAAAATATGTTAAACTTTAATTAAATATTTCAAAATTTTCTCCGTCGAAAGAGGCAAATACCATCGTTGGATAAGAATTCTGATGATAGAAATTTCCGTCTTTGTCGATAGCAATAGCACCTGCAAAACCGTCAATTTTTTTTAGTTCATCGAAAGTTTTTGTAAATGCTTTTTCGAGATTCATTCCGTCACTGACTCTTGTAACAATTTTTGTTGCAGTGGCATTACTTACAATATCTTCACCTACACCTGTACAGCTCACTGCACAGAACTGATTGGCATAATTTCCGGCCACGGTCGCAGAATCAGAAATTCTTCCCGGAATTTCAAAACCTTTGCCTCCGGTTGAAGTTGCAGCAGCTAAATTTCCATCCTGATCCCAGGCAACACAGCCTACCGTTCCTTTTCCACCATTACTTAATTTGGCTTCATATTCTTTTCTTCTTTGAGGAATTTCTGTCGAAAAGTTTTCAAAACCATGTTCGGAAGCGTATTTTTTTGCACCGCTTCCGCCTAAAACCCTGTCATCTTCAGAAATAAGGTCTTTAGCAACGAGAATAGGATTTTTCACATCTTCAATATTGATAACTCCACTCATTTTCTGAGTAGTACCGTCCATGATGGCGGCACTCATCCGGATAACTCCATCGCCCTGAATTTGTGAACCTGTTCCTGCATTATACAGTACATCATCTTCAAGAAGAGAAACTGCATAAGCCACGGTTTCAAATGCTGAATGAGATTCCAGATACTGATAAGATTTACTGACGATATCCTTTAAAGAATTTTGCTTGGCAACTTTCACCTCATGGCTCTGGTCACTTTCAGAGAAAAAACCTCCGTGAATGATGATTTTCATATAGCTGTTAGGTATAATTGATGATTGATAAATGATAATTGATAAGTGGATGATTGATGGAGTAGCGAGTGATTTAGACAGTCAATAATCATCAGATAACAAAATTGTTTTTACGTGTGTGGAACCGGATTAAACTGAGAATTTTCGATCGTTAATTTTCTTGTGGTCAAATCATAATGGTCATTCATGGACATGACGTGAACGGTAAGATTATCAATCGAAATAGGTTCTCCCAGATTAATGTTGGTAAGGTTGGTGTCTTTGATAAACCGTCCGTCTACAATAATCACAAGTCCCGATCCTACTGCTGTCATGGTATCATTGTAAATAAAAAGTCCGGTATCTTCTCCTAAGCCGATTCCTAAAGTTCTCGGATTGTTTACTACAGCCTGAAACAGACGTCCTATTCTGCCACGCTGTACAAAATGAGTATCAACAATCACATTGTCGATTAACCCTAATCCCTGGGTCGTCTTTATTTCTCCTTTTAAGAGAGCTTCAGAGCTGCTTCCCTGATAGATCATATTTTCTGAAGCTGCAGCAGCACCTGCAGAAGTCCCTGAATAAATGAAATCCTGTTCCATATATTTCAGAAGGATCGTATCATGAAACCGGGTTCCACCAAGAATAGAGGTCAGTCTCAGCTGATCACCACCGGTGAACATCACAACATCCGCTGCATTTGCTCTGGCGACGACGGCATCCGAATTGGCTTCTTCACGGTTTTGAATATTGAGAATATTGACATTCTTAGCTCCTAAAAATTCAAAAGCTCTTTTATATTCTGCACTTACGATTTGTGGTATTTGTGATGCTGTAGCAATCACTTCGATCACAGAGTTTTCTTTGTTTTTAGATTCAGTAATGATTTTTCTTAAAATTCCTCTTTCAAAAAAGTTAAGATTTTTTTCAATATTCTGATCGTAATCGGTTTCTGAGAAACTGCCTTTATTAACAGCTCCACCGATAATAATTAATTTTCCAACAGGTTTCATATCCCACAAAGTTAGAAAATAATTACCTGTCTACGAAACATTGAGGGTTTTTTAACGTATTTGCTTTGATTCTAAATTGATTACAAATTATGAACTTTTTTAATAAATCTTTAAACACCCTGAGGTTTTTGTTCATGTTTTGCATTATCTTTGATTCTAAAAGATATTTTTTACTAATAAAAATTACGTTATTAAAATATGAAAATTGAGAAGATACAAGCTTTGAGGGGTCCTAATATTTGGAGTATTAGAAGAAAGAAGCTGATACAGATGCGTTTGGATCTTGAAGAGCTGGAAAATTTTCCTACCAATAAAATTGAAGGCTTTCGTGAAAGAATAGAAAAACTGATTCCGTCACTTATCAGCCACCGATGTTCTGAAGGCACACACGGTGGTTTTTTTCACCGTGTGGAAACAGGCACCTGGATGGGGCATGTCATTGAACATATAGCGCTGGAAATTCAGACTTTAGCCGGAATGGAAACCGGTTTTGGAAGAACACGTGAAACAAAAACTTCCGGCGTTTATAATGTCGTATTTGATTATATAGAAGAAAACACAGGAATTTACGCAGCTGAACAGGCTGTTGAAATTGCCCATGCACTGATCAATGGGGATGATTATGATATCGAAGGCTGTATACAGCGTTTAAAAGAAATCAGAGAGCGGGTACGTCTCGGACCTTCTACAGGGAGTATCGTACAGGAGGCAGTTTCCAGAAAAATCCCATGGATCAGATTGGGAACAAACTCTCTGGTTCAGTTAGGATATGGTGTTAATCAGCAAAGATTCCAGGCAACCATTACAGGAAATACAAGTTCGATAGCAGTAGATATTGCCTGCAATAAGGAACTGACCAAAAGAATGCTGAATGATGCAGCAATTCCTGTCCCGACGGGTGACGTAATTATCAATGAAGAAGAATTACAGAGTGTCATTGATAAAATTGGATATCCTGTCGTGATCAAACCCCTTGACGGTAATCACGGAAAAGGATCTTCAATTAATGTGACCGACTGGGAAGTTGCAAAAATCGGTTTGGAGCATGCTCAGAAATATTCGAACAAAGTTATTGTTGAAAAATATATTACCGGATATGACTTCAGAGTTTTAGTCATCAATAATAAAATGGTGGCTGCAGCAAGACGCGTTCCTGCTCATGTAGTGGGAGATGGCGAGATGAATCTTCAGCAGCTGATTGATAAGGAAAATCAGGATCCGAGGAGAGGCTACGGGCATGAAAACGTCCTGACAGAGATCGCTGTAGATAAAGATACGACCGAATTACTGGACAAACTGAATTATACTTTAGTAACTGTTCCTCAAAGAGGTGAAGTGGTTTATCTGAAATCAACTGCCAACCTCTCGACAGGTGGTACTTCTATTGATGTCACCGATATGGTGCATCCGGAAAACATTACGATGGCAGAAAGAATTTCGAAAATCATCGGCTTGGATGTTTGTGGAATTGATATTATGGCTGAGAATCTTACCCAGCCTTTAAAAGAAAGCGGAGGAGCAATCATTGAAGTGAATGCTGCCCCGGGTTTCAGAATGCACCTTGCGCCAAGTGAAGGTCTTCCGAGAAACGTAGCAGCTCCTGTTGTGGATATGTTATATCCTCAGGGAAAACCGTTCACAATTCCGATCATTGCGGTAACCGGTACCAACGGAAAAACAACGACTACAAGACTGATCTCCCATATTGTTAAAAATAATGGATACCGTGTAGGTTTTACTACCTCTGACGGAATTTACATTCAGAATACCATGCTGACGAAAGGGGATACCACAGGTCCCGTTTCTGCTGAATTTATCTTAAAAGATCCGACAGTCGAATTTGCTGTTCTTGAAACTGCCAGAGGAGGAATCCTCCGTTCAGGTTTAGGTTTCTCCCAATGTGATATCGGCGTTCTGACCAATATTAAAGAAGATCATTTAGGACTGAATGATATTCACAATCTGAAAGATCTGACCAAAGTAAAAAGAGTAGTGCTGGACAGTGTAAAGAAGAATGGATGGAGTGTTTTGAATGCAGAGGATGAATATTCAATGAGGATCATCAATGATTTACCTAGCAATGTTGCCATTTTCAGTATTGATGAAAACAATGAACACATTAAAAAATTCGCAAAAGAGGGCAGGATTACCTGTGTCTATGAAGAAGGTTTTGTAACGATCAAAAAAGGGGACTGGAAAATCAGAATAGGAAAAGCGAAAGACTTCCCGATTACCATGGAAGGAAAGGCAAAATTCATGATCGATAATGTTCTGGCAGCTAGTTTGGCCTGCTACTTACAGGGATTTGGGATAGAAGATATTTCGAATTCTCTGAGAACATTTATTCCCAGTGCACAGCTAACTCCCGGAAGGTTGAATATATTTAATTTCAAAAACTTTAAGGTCCTAATTGATTTCGCCCATAATCCGGCAGGGTATGAAGCGATTGAAGATTATCTTAAAAATGTAGAATCGACCAAGAAAATCGGTATTATTTCCGGAGTGGGTGACAGAAGAGATGAAGATATCAGGCTTTGCGGAAAAATTGCAGGCAGAATGTTTGATCATATCATTATCAGAAATGAGAAGCACCTTCGTGGAAGGACTGAAGAAGAGATCAACGGATTGATCATCGAAGGAATGCAGACTTCGGGAAGAGACGTAAGCTACGAGACCATTCCTAAAGAAATAGAAGCGTTGAAACATGCCATGGGGATGGCAGAAGAAGGAACCTTCATTACAGCTTTGAGTGATGTGATTTCAAATGCCATTGATTTAGTACAGGAGTACCAGACGAGAGAATTACTCGAAGGTGATAAGTTTTAATCAGGCCTAAATTCATAGAATAATAAAAACCTCAGAATTTTCTGAGGTTTTTGCTGTTTACAAGTATGATTTCAATTTTAGAAATTGGAGTTTACTGACCTCAGATTTAAAATAAAAACTGACTTTTATGATCATTTTGATTTATTCTTCCGCAAAAAAAGCATTGGAACTTCCGATCCAGATGGCATCTTTCTTATTAAAATCTACGTTGACCATCGAAGCTTTGGTCATCCGTCCCAGGTTTTCCAGCAGGATAGGAAATTCATCCTGTTCTCTCCAGATATAAAGCAGACGGATTTCAGCTTTTGAAAAATCCCCGTTGATATCTTCAAACGCAGGTTCGTAATTTACTTTTCGCTGCAGAATGTAATTTTCTTTATCATCAATTGAATCTGTGATTTCCTTTGTTGGATTTAAATTTACTCCGCTGCCTGCAAACGAAAATAAAGGTTTCAGTACAAAATTTTCAAGATGTTCATTTTCAGGAAATTCATGCAGGAAATAACTTTTCGGAACATACTGATGCTTCAGCATCGGTAATAGAAATTTTGAAATTTTGAAAAACCAGTTGGGGTGCGTGATCCATTTTACATCCGCTTCTTCACGAAAGTCAAATTCAAGCTGAAGATCAGGAATACGGTCTAATTCATCAAAGATCACACGGTTGTATATTCTTTTGATCTGCGTTTTTCTGCCTTCATTTTCATAAAAGAGAAGTGTTCCTTCTTTCCTGACCTTCGTAAGACATACCGTTTTTATTCCCAGCAATTTTTCAGTTAATGCAAAATCGATAGCGGTTTTTTGTTTTTCAGGGAAAATTTCCAGTAAGATCACCTGTTCGGGATTTTCATCACCTACAATCAGTTCTTTAAGATATTTCTGGATCTCATGCTGAGATATGTTGTATTTAATTTCATCCAGAAAAGGGTACACCTCACAGAATGTGTCTTCATATACTTTCTGAAAGGCATACAGTGATGGGAAAGCCTGCAGTTCGATCAGCTGGGGCTCAATTTCTCCGTTTTCACTTTTACAGATTCCGAAATCAATAGTGAAAAAATGAGGTTTGGCCGTGTCGTTGGGAACTTTACAGTCTGAAGGGATTGCTTTTTCTAAAGTTTCCGGGGATAAATCTTTGATCTGATTGATAATACTTTCACTGGCATCAATCAGTTTGCTTTTAAATTCATTCGTAAGGAACATCGGACTTTCAGAAAGCCTGAAAGAGGGCAGCAAACCACTCTTTTCCTGTAGGATTTCTTTACAACGCCCATATTTTTCCTGAGTAAATTCCTGATTGAACTGTTTTCTGTATTTTGGAATCATATTTTTTTCTTTGTGATTTTAAAAAAATCGGGCATAGAACACCCGATTTTAAATTTTATTCTTTTAGCTATTGTAAAAAGCAGGAGCTTATATGCCGTTTATACCATTGCTTCGACATCTCTTAAAATGTTATTTTTTGCCGAATTCAAAAACCTTGGCAGGATCTGCGTCTGTGTGAGGAGGATCTTTTCTTCATCATCCATGCGGTCAACAGTCTCCAGGTATTTTTCCATTCCGTAGTTTTCAATCATTGCCTGTTTGTTTTTTTCATCTTTAAGGTTTTCAATCATTCCTGCAGGATTGGCTTCCGGATGAAACTGAGTTCCGAAAATTTCGTCCGAAAAACGAATCGCCATTATGGCTCTTTCCAGATTAATATGAGGACGGAATTTCTCTATAGCAACAATTTTCATCCCCAGTTCTTCAAAACGTTCCGCATCAGGTTCTATAAACTGGTAAGCTCTTGAATCCACCGCATAGAACGGTTCAGGAAGATTTTTAAATAAAAATTCTTCCTTACCCTCATCTGTCTTATGCATGGGCATTACCCCAAAGGAATAGGAATTTCTTTTACAGATGTTTCCCAGATTCCAGTGAATACTTGCCAGCTGAAAAGAATGGCATATTAAAAAAAGATATTTTTTAGTGTCATTCTTTTTCAGGTTATGCTGATATACTGAATCTAAAAAATGAGCATATCTATCTTCCCATTCGAGTCCTTCCCGATGAGGATTTCCGGGACCTCCTGAAGAAATAAAAATATCAAAATCCTCTACGTTTGGAATTTCATTCTTAAACCGGACATCAAATGCGTTAATACTGATGCTTTCTTCAGATTCTTCCCTGAAAGCTTCTGAAATTTCTTTTATATTTTTAAAACCCTGATTGACGTGATTGTTGTTCATGTCCAGTAAAGCAATTCTTACCTCTTTCATAACTTCATATTTTGTGCAAAGTTATTAAAATATTACGATGCGTTTTCACTATGCGTAATTCCATATTCTGTCTCAGAGATCATGTAATCAACGACTTTCGTTAAATCTCCGGTTTCCTGAAAGACTTTTAACTGTCTGTCTGCTCCCGTCCCGTTTTCTAAAATCGTCCAGGCGTATTCCACTTCTTTTCTGCATCCCAGATCGTCTACAACATCATCAATAAACTCAAGCAGTTCTTTCAGCAAATCGGGATAAGGTACGGATTCTTCCTTGCCAAAATCAATGAGATGAGAATGGATACCATCTCTGGAAGCACGCCATTTATTTTCATTAAGCAGTAATCTTCTGTAGCTTCTGAAACTGAGGTTCTGCTGGTGCAGTTTATAAATTTTAGCAACTAAGCTTTGCATAATGGCTGCAAGACACACTGTTTCGTCAATTCTCAGAGGCATATCGCAGATTCTGAATTCTATAGTAGGGTAGAAAGGATGAACACGTAAATCCCACCAGATTTTTTTTGCGTTGTCAATGGTTCCTGTTTTTACCAGGAGATCAACATAGCTGTCAAATTCTGCCAGAGAATTAAAATAACTTGGAATTCCGGTCCTCGGAAATTTTACGAAAATCTCCTGTCTGTACGATCTGAAACCTGTATTTCTGCCGATCCAAAACGGTGAATTCACTGAAAGTGCATAAACATGCGGCAGGAAATAACGCATCACATTCTGTATTCTTACTCCTTCTTCACGGTTGGGAATTCCGATATGGACGTGCAGTCCGAAAATAAGGTTTCCACGGGCCACATCTCCCATATCATCCACGATTTTATTATATCGCTCACCATCGGTTATGGTATTGTGTTCCCAGTTTGAAAAAGGATGCGTACCACCTCCTGACACACGAAGCCCCTGCTCATGTGCCGTTTTGATAAGGTGTCTTCTAAGGTTCGTCAGTTCAGTACGCGCCTCCTGAATATTCTGACAGATTCCGGTTTCCATTTCAATCATGGATTCGTGCATTTCATGCTTTAAGTTTTCACTTAGAACAGCCTTGCCTCCCTCAATGATTTTTGAAACATGGGATACCAGATCCCTGCTTTCTAAATCGATGATCTGATATTCTTCTTCAATACCAATAGTAAACTGATGCATTCTTTTCCTGTGTTTTGTTGAGTTTATTTTACTGAATCCTTCACAAAAGTTCCCCAGGAGATATTCTGTTTTCCGGGAACGTATTCTTTTGCTTTTTCGATAGCTAATTTTGCTGAATGCTCTACGATCCATGCGAAATTTTCTTCACCTACAGATTTTCTGTCAGCATCCGGTGCAGGATTACAGAAATCTATTGCATAAGGAATTCCATCTCTTACTGCAAATTCTACCGTATTGAAATCATATCCTAAAGCTTCATTCATTTTAATCGTGTAATCATGGATTACTTTTAACAGTTTTTCCAAATCTTTATCCTCCGTCTGATGGGTGGTCGCATATCTCAAATGATGCGGATTTCTTGGCTCGTAAGGCATGATATGAACATATTTCTTGCCCAGACAGTATACCCTGTAGTAATCCTGAAAAACAATTTCTTCCTGAACCATCATCACCAGCTGTTCTGTTTCAGATAATTTATCCCAAAGATCCTGGGGACTTTCCACTCTGTAAACACTTTTCCATCCTCCGCCGTCATGCGGTTTCATATAAGCCGGAAAACCTACATAATCAAAAATGTAGTCCCAGTCATGAGGAAATTTAAGATTTCTGAATGATGTTTCCGACGTATCATCAGGCCTTTCGTAGGAAGGCAGTAAAACAGTGTTTGGTAAAGGAATTCCAAGTTTCGACATCAGAGCATTATTAAAAAATTTTTCGTCTGCACTCCACCAGAAAGGATTATTGATGACGTACGTGCCATTCAGAGCTGCATTTTTCAGATAGGCTCTGTAGAAAGGAACATCCTGAGAAATTCTGTCAATGATTACAGCGTATCCATAATCTGCTCCCTGTTCCAATTTATCAATCGTAACTGCTTCTGCTGTGATTTCTCCTTTTCCCAATTCGTTGACCCTGTCGATAAATGCCCATGGAAATGTATCTTCCATTCCGAATAAAATTCCTACTTTCTTTGCCATAATTTGTCTTTTTAGTTTTTTAATATAAATATTTGATTTGTTTGGATTTTAAGAGAAGAATGTTCCTATGAAATTAGGAAATGCCATTCTCCACAGTGGCCAGTCGTGGTTGATCCACTTTTTTTCATCATACCAGAAATCAATTCCCTTTGAGCGGAGAATTTCTGCCATTTCAACATTTTTATCCCTGCAGATATCCTCATCTGAGGTACTCAGAACGATGTGCATATGTCTGTATTTCCAGGCGTCATCATTTTTTACAAATTCTCTTGGACAGTTGAAATAGACCAGTTCATCGGAATATCCATCCATGAAATTCCTGATACTGAAAGCTCCGGAAAGACTGAATAAATGAGAAACAACATCCGGAAACCTGAAAGCAAAATTAGCAGCGTGATAGCCTCCGAAACTTGCCCCGGCAACGGCTACGCGGTGAGTATTATGAAGTTTCTGTATGTAAGGAACAAATTCCTTAATCAGAAACTGAACATATTTTTCATAATTTTTGATTCTCTGTTGAGGAGTTATTTTTTCGTCATAAAAACTCCATGCATCAATCGTCTGAATATTATATAATTTTACTTTACCCTGCTCGACAAACCAGTTGATACTGCCATTCAGGTTAAAATCATTGTTCTGGGTATACTGTCCCTGTGAAGTCGGAAACATAATGATAGGGTAACCGAAATGTCCGGTGACTTCTACTTTAAGGCTTGTTCCTAATATATTTGAGTAATAATCGGTATGTTCTATTTGTGGCATGTAAGATGGATTTTAATTTAGGTTTAAATTTTTAAAAAGAAATCCGTATAGTCGGATCATAAACCAATTTCTAAATTCATTGATTTTAAGTTGATAAAAATCAGATATCAGTGAATCAGGCATTCTATTATTAATGCTGTAAGATTAGGCTGTTACTATTGCTAATTTGTTCTATGCACTCGGTTTTTCCTGAGGCGGAATAATATTCAGAAGATTCTTATGGATATTTTCTGCAGCGCGGTCTAATCTTTCTGTGATTTTATCAGAATCTTTTGATTTGTAAACAATTCCTACGTGATAATCAATCGGAAGAAATTTGACTGCTTCTTCACATTCAAACTGATTATAGTCAGGTTGTCTATCTTTAATTAAAGCGATAATCAATCCTGAATAGTACCCTGTAGGTTTAGAAACTTCATAGTTTTTGCCTCTCAGAAGTGCATCTTCTATTTTTGCCCATTCACGCCAGATATTGATATTGCTTGATGCTTCCACCAAATCAGGAATATGTGCACCGCCAACTCTTGATGAGGTTTCAAGAAAATACCACTTACCGTCTTCTTTACCGCGGATAAATTCTGTATGGGTGGCACCGTTAAGCAAGCCGAAATTTATAAGGACTTTTTTATTGGCATCATCCAGCGCCTTAAATTCCTCCGAATAACGGCCTAATGTTCTGGTTCTGAAAACACCTCCTTCATGGGAAACCTCCATGGGTGGTGCTAAATATTTTGAAGCAGAAGTGAAAACAATTTCCTTATTAAAGGTTAAGCTGTCAACATGATACACATCACCCGGCTTAAAGCTTTCCAAGAGAAAAAGATGACGTTCTTCACCCAGATTTTCTAAGGCTTTCCATAGTTCTTCTTTGGTCTTAAGCTTTTTGATTCCCGATGCTGATGCTTCGGAACGGGGTTTTAAAACCCAGGGAGCAGGTATTTTATCAATGAATTTTTCAACTTCATGATCATTAAATACGGCAGTGAATTCCGGAACATTGATGCCTGAATCTTTTGCTTTCTGGCGCATAGCCAGTTTATCTCTGAAATAACGGTGCGTAGTCTGTCCCATTCCCGGAATACGAAATGTTTCACGGATTAATGCCGCTTTTTCAACGTCATAGTCGTCAAGTGCAATGACCGCATCTACCTTTCGGGTCTTCATTAAATGAGAAAATCCCTGAATAAGATGATCAAGATTCCAGACAGATGGTTTTACTTCAGGCATATAGAAGACCTCGTCAATAGCTTCCCACGGCCAGTTTTTTTCTTTAAGGTTTTCTGATGTTATAAGGATAACTTTATTACCGAGCTTTTTCATCTCATCCATAAAATCATAGCCTTTGTAATAGCACGAAATGCATACAATGGTTTTCTTCTCCATATAATGTTTTTTAGTTTTTGGTGAATATTCAAAGATAAAATATATTTTTTATTGATGTTTTAATGTGTAAAATCAATAATCGATGAATATTTGAAAATCACTAATCAATTATACAGAGAAATTTTTAAATAAACTAATTTTTAGTAATAATTTTCAATTAAATCAGCCAGTAATTGTACTCCATATCCTGTTGCAGCTTTATCTTTGGCATATCCTACGTTTCCAAATGCAACTCCGGCAATGTCAAGATGCGCCCAGTTAGGATGTCCTTCAATAAACTGTTCTAAAAATTTTGCCGCAATAATGCAGTCTCCGATAGGTTTCATAGAGATGTTTTTAAAATCAGCTACGTCAGATTTAAAATCATCCTTCCAGATATCCCACAATGGGAGGTTCCACACCCTCTGATTTGTTTTGTCTCCTGTTTTTATCAGACGGTTTTTTAAATCTTCACTGTTAGAAAACATCGCACCACAGGTATCACCAAACATTCTTACCGAACTTCCTGTAAGGGTGGCGAGATCAATCAGAACATCTGTTTTATAGTTCTTGGAAAGATAGGAAAGTCCGTCTGCAAGAGTCATTCTTCCTTCAGCGTCTGTATTGAGGACTTCAATGGTCTTTCCGTTGTAGGCTGTAACAACATCACTCGGAAGATAGGCATTTTCGGAAACAGCATTATCTGTAATAGGTAAAATGGCAGTAATATTTACCGGCAATTTCATTTTCGAAGCATAGATCAAAGCTCCGATAACTGCTGTTGCTCCACCCATATCAGACTTCATATAATGCATATTGTCTGAGGCCTTGATCGAAATCCCACCGGTATCAAATAAAACGCATTTTCCTACCAGACCGAAAGTTTTTGCATTTTTGACGTTGCTTTTATATTCCAGGATAGTAAAAGCGGCATCATAGGCACTTCCCTGATTGACTGCAGCAAAGGCTCCCAATCCCAGTTCTTCACATTTTTTTCTGTTGAATACAGTATAATTAAGCTGGTTTTTCTTTGCCAGGTTTTTCAGATATGTATTTACATCTTCAGGTCTTTTTAAATTTGCAGGTTTGTTGAGCCAGTCCTGACAGGCGGTCTGACCTTCGCATAAGGCCTCAGTTCTGCTTATGACGGTATCTAATTTTTTCTGACTTATATTTCCAAAATGAAGTTCAAAATTTTCATTCCAGAAAACATGTGTTTTCTGAAACGGATACTGATAAGTTCCTAAGAAAAGACCTTTTATAAATTCTTCAAACTGGCTTTCAGTAATCAGATCTGCAGAAATTAAGGTTGGGTATGACTGAAAATTTTTCCGGTTGGCCTGAGAAAATTTAACAGCAACCTGCTGGAATTCAAAATTCTGAAGATCAGATTTTCCCAATCCGATAAAGTAGGTGACAGATTCATCTTTTGCATCGATAAAAACTTCATACTTCTTTCCTGAGAAAAGCAACTGTATATTTTTATTATAATTTTTACTGTTTTCGGCCCAAGATTCTTCTGTAAATAATTCAAAAATCTGTGCGTAACTTTTATTTCTTTTGTTTAATAATTTCATATTGTTTAATTTTTGGTTTCCTGATGCGGTGTTACCTCAACAGGGTTTTCTGTGTTGTTGTAAAAAAGCCATTCGATAGCTCTCGGGAATTCCTGTGACCAGTAAAATTCGTTATGAGAGCCTTCGGGATTGATATTTGTTTTAAATTCAAAATCAAACAAATTTTTCTTTTCCCATCTTTTCAGATAATTTTCAAAGACCTGTATTCTCTTAACCATTTTTGATCCCTCCTTTTCGCCACCGTATAGATATATTTTAGTCTTGAACGGAACCCTGAAGCTCATCATAGGAAAGTTATTATTAGGCTCTACCCAGAGAGACGGAGAGAAAATGAGGAGTTTTGAATAAACTTCAGGATATAAAAATCCACTGTAGATACTGATCAGTGCTCCTAATGAACTTCCACCGATTCCGGTATTTTCTCTGTCTTTTTTGGTGCGGTAGTTTTCATCGACGAAAGGTTTTAAAGTATCTGTAATAAAACGGATGTATTTTTTCCCCTCAGAACCGTTGGCTACGTTGTCATTATCAAAAATATACTCTTTGATTCTTTCTTCGCTTCCGTGTTCAATAGCAATGATGATGACATCGCCGCGGCCATATTCAGCAAGTATTGAAAGTTTTTTATCAATTTCCCAATTTCCGTAGGGACTACCTTCATTGAATAAATTTTGAGCATCCTGAAGATAAAGAACCGGGTAATGTTTGTCAGAAACATAATAATCGTAAGGGAGCAGAGCCCAGACCTTGCGGTACCTTTCCAGCTGAGGAATGTAAAATTCTTCAGAAATGATTTCAACAATAGGATAAAACTCCTCTTTAAAAGGTCCCCAGTTATATCTCCATTTTTCTACAACAGAGGAAATGACTTCTGAAGACTTTACTGCTTTTTTATTGGGGGTGATGCTTCCGTACTGGTCAAGTTCTACATTCTCCCAGCCTCCTTTTGTATACTTGAATTCAATAACATCCGGGAGAAACTCCTCAAATATTTCAATGTAGTAATTATGGGGATCTGTCTGTATCAGCTGATACCGGGAATCTTTTGGATTCCACATATTAAAGTTTCCGGTTATAAATATAGGCCTTTCGTCGGCTTCACCCGTGTAAAGTATAAACTTCATATTTGTGTTTAAAAAAGAATGTATTTTATTTAACTCATAAAAGTATAAAAAAAACTTTTGATATAGGTTAATTAAAATTAATAAAAAACAGCCTTTAACAAAGTAAATATTTATATATTTGATAGTCATCGATACTTATTAATAAACAGTTTAGCACGAAATATGCTTCGGTGTTTTTTGTAATAACTGCTTATGACCAATCTGACTGAAAAAACACTATGATCAATTCGGTAAAAACCTTTACACTTTTCACAGACCATGACATTTATCTTTTTCGTGAAGGTAAACACTATCGTCTTTACGAGAAATTCGGAGCACATTCTGTAGAAATGGACAGTGTGAGAGGGGTCTACTTTTCAGTTTGGGCTCCCAATGCAGAAAAAGTTTCTGTAATCGGAAATTTTAATAGCTGGAATCATACTGAGCATATTCTTTTTCCACGCTGGGACAGTTCCGGTATTTGGGAAGGTTTTATTCCCGGGATCAACTGGGGTACACTTTATAAATATGCCATAGAAAATCAGGGAATGATTTTAGAAAAAAGTGATCCATATGCACTTAGCTGGGAACAGAATCTTCAGGCTGCTTCATTAGTTTCTACTAATTGGTATGAGTGGGATGATGAAGAATGGATGAAAAAAAGGTGGAAAAGTAACAGCTTAGAATCTCCTGTTTCTGTGTATGAGATGCATCTGGCATCATGGCTCAGAGATGCAGAATCTCCTGAAAAATTTTTAAATTACAGAGAAATTGCTGGAAAGCTGGTACCTTACATTAAATATATGGGTTTCACTCATGTGGAATTTATGCCGGTGATGGAATATCCGTATGACCCAAGTTGGGGATATCAGATCACAGGTTTTTTTGCGGCAACTTCACGCTTCGGATCGCCTCAGGATTTGATGTTCCTGATTGATGAACTGCATAAAAATAATATTGGAGTTATTTTGGATTGGGTTCCTTCCCATTTTCCGGGAGATGCCAACGGACTTCATCTTTTCGACGGAAGTCATTTATATGAGCATGAAGATCCAAAAAGAGGTTTTCATCCCGACTGGAAATCCTATATTTTTGATTACGGGAAAAATGAAGTTAAGTCTTTTCTCATCTCCAATGCGATGTTCTGGCTTGACCGCTATCATGCAGACGGCCTTCGTGTAGATGCAGTGACATCGATGCTTCATCTTGATTACTCAAGAGATGAAGGTGAATGGGAGCCTAATATTTATGGGGAAAATGTCAATCTCGAAGCAAAATTGTTCCTGCAGGAATTCAATACCGCCGTTTACAAAGAATTCGGCAACAGTATTATTACTATCGCAGAGGAAAGTTCGGATTTTCCGATGCTCACAAAACCCGTTCACGATGGTGGAGTAGGTTTCGGAATGAAATGGATGATGGGTTGGATGCATGATACTCTGGATTATTTTAAAGAAGATTATGAAAACAGAAGACACCGACACCATAAACTGACATTTGCCTCCATGTATATGTATAATGAAAATTATATGATGCCATTGTCTCATGATGAAGTCGTACACGGGAAAGCAAGTCTGATCTACAAGATGAAAGGTGATGAGTGGCAGAAGTTTGCCAATCTGAGAGCTTTATTCATGTACATGTTTACGCACCCCGGAGCGAAGTTACTTTTCATGGGCGACGAATTCGGACAGACGGCGGAATGGAATTTTAAACAGAGTTTAGACTGGCATCTGCTGGACTATCCGGTACACAAAGGTTTACAGAATCTGGTCAGAGACCTTAACCATCTTTACAGACAGGAAACGTCCCTTTATGAAAATCAGTTTAACAGTTATGGTTTTGAATGGATAGAAGCGAACGATGAAGAACGTTCAGTTTATACCTATCTTAGAAAGGGTAAAAAGAAAAATGATGTTTTAATGATTATTCTGAATCTTACACCTGATGTATTTGATTACAGGATAGGAGTCGACGAAGATACTCAATGGCAGGTGATTTTCAATTCTGATGATGAAATCTATAACGGAAGCGGAGTGAACTCCACTGTTTTTAAAGAAGAAGATGAAGGGTGGATGAACCGTCCTAAATCAATTTTTCTGAAGCTGCCTCCTCTCGCAGGAATTGTTCTGAAGATGAAAAAAAATAAAAGATATAAACAAAACAGAATAAAACAACATAAAAAATAAAATGACGATTTATCACCTTAGCACAGAATGTTATCCCGTTGCCAAAGTCGGAGGACTGGCAGATGTTGTCGGAGCTCTGCCGAAGTACCAAAATAAAATAAAAGACGTCAATGCAAAAGTTGTAATGCCTTGGTATAACAAGTCTTTTGTCTATGATCACCATTTTGAAGTGGTTTTTGACGGGTTTATTCATCAGGGGCAAAATATGCTGCAGGTGCAGGTTATGAAAGAAAAATCCGACACTTTGGGGTTCGAATTGTTTATGGTGAAAATTCCCGGACTTTTAGATCGCGAAAATCCTTACGGATATCAGGACGAAAGTTTTCAGTTTTTAGCATTTCAGCATGGTGTTCTGCACTGGCTGTCTGCCATGCAGATCCGCCCGGATGTTCTGCACTGTCATGATTATCATACCGGTCTGGTTCCCTTTATGGTAGAACACTGTCCGGAATTTCAGTTTTTGAAAGGAACAAAAACAATAGGAACGATTCATAATGGTGAATATCAGGGAATGATGCCTTGGGATATGGTACATTTTATGCCCGCATTTGACCATTATAAATGGGGACTGCTGGATTGGAATGGACTTATTAACCCATTAGCAAGTATGATCAAATGTTCACACGCTTTCACAACAGTTTCTGAAGGGTATCTTGAAGAACTTTTTGTGAGTTTCAGAGGTTTGGAGAGCCTGGTGAGGGATGAATTTGGAAAGGCGTACGGTATTATCAATGGCATAGATACTGACGTCTGGAATCCTGAGACTGATCCTATGCTCGATTTTAACTTCAGTAAAAAGAATGTTCTGAAAATTAAAAACAAAAATAAACAGAAACTCTGCCGGGAATATGGTTTGAATCCCGATCTGCCTCTCTTTGCATTCATTGGAAGGTTTGCTACTGAGAAAGGTGCCGACTTATTGCCTGAAGTTATTTGGAAAAGTATCAGGCAGACACACGGAAATTTGAATATAATTGTTCTGGGATCAGGTAATTCTTATCTTGAAAATCAATTGAAAGAATTGAATTATGTGTATTCCAATTTTGCAACAGATATCGGATATAAAGAACATTTATCACACAAAATCTACGCTTCGGCAGATTTTTTGTTGATGCCTTCGAGGGTAGAGCCATGCGGTCTTAATCAGATGTATGCGATGAGATACGGAACAGTTCCTGTAGTGAGTTATACCGGTGGATTGAGAGATACGGTAAAAGATATCTCTACAGGTGGCTCAGGATTAAATTTTACGTATCCGGGTGTTGATGATGTTGTTCATTCGATGGTTCGTGGACTGGCCATTTACAATCAGAAAAAGGCAATGGAAGATTTAGTGATTTCCAACATGAATTTTGATTTTGCATGGGAAAAATCGGCAGAGAAATATATCGCTTTATATCAAAAATAATGATTGATAGGTTTCCCTGAAATAATTTTTCGGATAGATCGAGAATATAATTATACAATTTAAAAAATAGAATACTAATAATAGATAAATCACAAATTAATTTATGAATCCAGATGTTATTTCAATCGTTTTGGGGGGAGGCAGAGGTACAAGGCTTTTTCCATTAACTTATTCAAGATCAAAACCGGCTGTTCCTATCGCAGGAAAATACAGATTAGTAGATATTCCTATTTCAAACTGTTTAAATTCAGGACTGAATAAAATTCTTGTATTAACGCAGTTTAATTCAGCTTCATTGAATGCACATATCAAAAATTCATACCATTTTGATATATTCAGTAAAGGATTTGTAGATATTTTAGCAGCTGAGCAGAATGTAGAAAATGACAGTTGGTTTCAGGGAACCGCCGATGCTGTCCGTCAGTCAATGAAACATTTGGAAAAATATGATTATGAATATATTTTGATTCTTTCAGGAGATCAGTTATATCAGATGGATTTTAATGCCATGCTTGATTTCCACATAGAAAAAGGAGGGGATGTTACTATTGCCACTATTCCTGTCAATGCTAAAGACGCTACAGGTTTCGGAATTTTAAAATCAGATGATCAGGGAAATATTACTTCTTTTATTGAAAAACCGGGTTATGAAATTTTAGACGGTCTGCAGTCAGAAGTATCTGATCAGAACAAAGTCTCAGGGAAAGAATACTTAGCCTCTATGGGAATCTATATTTTCACCAAATCCATTTTAAAGAAGATGTTTGAAGATGGTGCAGGTGATGATTTTGGTAAAGATATTATTCCAAGCTCAATAGGAAAATACAATACTCTGAGCTATCAATATGAAGGATATTGGACCGACATCGGAACGATAGAATCTTTTTACGAGGCTAATCTTGATCTCTGTCAGGATTTTCCACAGTTTAATCTGTTTTCATCTTCACCTATTTTTACAAGAGCGAGAATGCTTCCGCCATCAAAAATCAACGGATCTTATGTAAGCAAAGCAGTTTTTGGGGATGGATGTATCATTTTAGCAGATAAAGTTGAAAATTCCGTCATCGGGCACCGAACAAGGATTGATAAGGGAAGTACAATTGTTAATTCTTATGTTATGGGTGCTGATTTTTATCAGAATACAAAAGAGATAGTGCATAATGACAGTCAGGGACATCCGAATATGGGAATTGGAAAATACTGTTATATAGAAAGAGCAATTCTGGATAAGAACTGTTATATTGGTGACAATGTCAGAATTATTGGAGGAAAGCATCTCAATGACGGAGATTATGGAACTTATTCTGTGCAGGATGGAATTGTTGTTGTAAAGAAGGGTGCCGTTTTACAGCCGGGAACTCATATTGGATAATAATTCAAATTACATAAAATTGGAGTGATCAATATATTGGTCACTTTTTTTATTTGTATTACTTTTGTGCAATGCGTTTTTTCAAAATCATAGGATTAATTATTGTTTTACTTGTGGGAGCATATGCCGCCTCCATGTATTATCTGGTAGATGAAAGTAAAAATTTTACTGTCGAAAAAGAAATTGATTATCCATTGGATAAAGTCTTTAACCAGTTTAATAACCTGCAGCATTTTACGAGATGGAATAATTTTTTTACTAATTCGAAAACAATTACCATTGACTATTATACGCCTTATGAAGGGCAGGGAAGTGCAATCAGCTATAACGATCCAAAAAGTGAAGACGGAGGCGAAATGTTTATCCGTTATGAAAATCCGGGTAAAACTTTGAGGTATCAGCTCTTTGAAGATGAAGATGAAAATCCGACTGTAATTAATGTTAAATTTAAAGCAGTCTCACAGGTAAAAACAAAAATTACCTGGGTGGTGCAGACTCCGAAATTGTCGGTCTTAACGAGAGCGCAGAACTTCTGGACTGAAGATAAATTCACTGATAATATTGATAAGAGTATGGTGAATCTAAAAAATGTGCTTGGGAATAAGGTTTCAAAAGACAATCAGATGGCTTCCATAAAATACGACAGCCTGATGATCGAAAAGGAAGAAGCAAGAATGCTTCTGGGAATCAGTGTAAGTGCTTCCAACAAAAAAGATGCATTGTACAGGAATATCGTAATGAATTACAATAAAATCTACAATTTTATTACTATGGATCTGGGCAAAAAAGAAGACGAATTTGGTTATCCGATTCTTATTACTGATGCTGATAACTTTAAAGATAATGAAGTTTCCTACTATTTTGGGATTCCACTTTCCAAAAAATTCGGAGTTAATGACAATAATTTCAGTTTCAGATCAGTGAGTCCTACTCAAAATTATGTGATTTATTATAAAGGGTCTTACGCCGGAAGGGTGAAAGCAATTCAGCAGCTGATTAAAAGAGCCAAAACAGACGAAATGAGGTTTGGCGATATTTATCAGACTTTCATAGAACAGCCATTGGAAAATCAGGATGTGAATATGAAGCTTTCCCTATCTGTTTATAAATAAATTTAATATAAAAAATTCCTTTAAGTTTTTTTTAATAGTCTGAGCCTGTCCCAAGTCGGTTTTTTTTATTAAATTTGAAGATTAATACGACTAACAAAATTTAATAAATAGACCAACTGTAATAATGGACAGATTTTCATTCCTAAACGCAGCTCATTCTCAGTTAATTGAGGATTTATACCAACAGTATTTAAAATTCCCGGACTCTTTGGAACCATCATGGAAAGCCTTTTTTCAAGGCTTTGATTTTGCGTTGGAGAACTACAGTGATGACGACAGCACACAGATTGTACAGGCTTCTGTAAACTCTGTTCCTGCTGTTCAGCAAATTTCCCAGGCAGCTGCCAATGGTGAAGTTCCTGAGCACATCAAAAAAGAATTTAAGGTAGTAAATCTGATCGAAGCTTACAGAACGAGAGGCCATTTGTTTACAAAAACCAATCCTGTCCGTGAAAGAAGGCATTATACGCCAACCCTGGATATAGAAAATTTTGGTCTTGACCAATCTGATCTGAATACAAAATTCAACTGTGCTGTTGAAACAGGCATGAAAGGTCCTGCGACATTACAGGAACTGATCAGACACCTTGAGAATATTTACTGCGATTCAATTGGTGTAGAATATACGTACATCAATAATGTTGAAGAAAAAGAATTTATCAAGCAGTGGCTTCAGGTGAATGAAAACCATCCTAATTTATCCGCTAACGAAAAAACTGAGATTTTACTTAAACTGAATCAGGCAGTAGCTTTTGAAAACTATCTTCACACTAAATTTGTCGGTCAGAAAAGATTTTCACTTGAAGGAGGAGAGTCTCTTATTCCTGCACTTGATCAACTGATCTCAAGATCTTCCCAGCTGGGAGTTGATGAAGTTGTTTTGGGAATGGCTCACAGAGGAAGACTGAATGTTTTAACCAATATTTTCGGGAAATCTTACAAACAGATTTTCTCGGAATTTGAAGGAAAAGAATTTGAGGAAGATGTATTTTCAGGCGACGTAAAATATCACCTGGGTTCATCAAAAAAAATAAAAACGGCATCGGGTGAGGAAGTATCAATCAATCTGACTCCAAACCCCTCACATTTAGAAACTGTTGCTGCTTTGGTAGAAGGGATCTGCCGTGCTAAAGTAGATGACCGGTATAAGGGAGATTACTCCAAAATTTTACCGATTGTCATCCATGGTGATGGTGCTCTTGCTGGTCAGGGTATTGCTTATGAAGTTGCCCAGATGATGACTCTTGAAGGGTACAAGACAGGGGGAACTGTTCATATTGTTGTGAATAACCAGGTTTCATTTACCACGAATTACATGGATGCAAGATCTTCTACGTACTGTACAGATATTGCAAAAGTAACAGAATCTCCGGTAATGCACGTAAATGCTGATGACGCAGAAGCTGTTGTTCATGCTATTCATTTTGCAGCTGATTTCAGAGCCAAATTTGGCAAAGATGTATATATTGATTTATTGGGATATAGAAAATATGGACACAATGAAGGGGATGAGCCTAGATTTACGCAACCCAATTTGTATAAACTAATCTCGAAGCATCCCAATCCAAGAGAAATTTATAAAGATCAACTGTTAAAAGACAGCATTACTTCAAATGATGTAATTGCAAAAATGGAAACAGAATTCAAAGCACTTTTAGATAAAGACTTTGATGCTTCGAAGGAGATCGAAAAAAATGTGATGGATATTTTCATGGCAGACGACTGGACTAATTTTCCTATAGCAAGAAGAGGAGCTGTTCAGGAAGCAGTGGATACAGGCTACGATCTAACCAAATTGAAAGAATTGGCAGTCAAAATGTCAACACTTCCTGCGGATAAAAAATTTCTGAATAAAATTACCAGACTTTTTGAAAACAGATTGAAAGCTATCGAAGGCAATTCTTTAGACTGGGCTCTAGGAGAGTGGCTTGCCTATGCAACGCTTCTTGTTGAAGGTCACAACATCAGAATCTCCGGTGAAGATGTAGAAAGAGGTACGTTCTCTCACAGGCATGCAGTTGTAAAAACTGAAGATACAGAGGAAGAATATGTTCCTTTAAAAGAAGTTTCGGAAAGCAGGTTTGATGTTTTCAATTCTCATCTTTCTGAATATGGAGTTTTAGGCTTTGATTATGGATATGCAATGGCATCTCCCAACACTTTAACTATCTGGGAAGCGCAGTTCGGAGATTTCGTCAACGGAGCTCAGATTATTGTTGATCAGTATCTGGCAGCTGCTGAAGAAAAATGGAAGATTCAGGATGGTTTGGTGATGTTGTTGCCTCACGGTTCAGAAGGGCAGGGAGCAGAACACTCTTCGGCCAGATTAGAAAGATTCCTTACGCTTTGTGCCAACGAAAATATGGTTGTGGCGAATATTACTTCCCCTGCCAACTATTTCCACCTGTTGAGAAGACAGTTGAAATGGTCATTCAGAAAGCCACTGATTGTGATGAGTCCAAAATCATTATTAAGACATCCGAAAGTTATTTCTCCATTGGAAGATTTTGCAAATAAAGGATTCCAGCCGATCTTAGATGATCCTACTGCAGATCCTCAGAAGGTTGAAAAATTGGTTTTATGTTCAGGAAAGTTATACTTCGAGTTACTGGCTAAAAAAGAAGAGCTGAATGCTGAAAATATTGCATTGGTAAGATTCGAGCAATTGTATCCGCTTCAAAATGATGCGATCGAAGCGGTTTTCGCTAAATATGAAAATAAAAAATCAATTATCTGGGCTCAGGAAGAACCTGAAAATATGGGAGCCTGGTCTTACATCTTAAGAAATTTCAGGGATACAGGAATACAGGTTATTTCTCCTGTGCCAAGTGGTGCTCCTGCCCCTGGAAGTCATAAAATGTTTGAGAAAAACCAAAACCTTGTTATTAACAGAGTTTTTGATACGGATGATGCTCCGGCAAAAAGACCTGTTACTGCTTAATTTTAAAATAATATTCAATTAAAAAAATAAAATATACTCAATATGTCAATTTTAGAAATGAAAGTTCCTTCACCGGGCGAATCAATTACAGAAGTTGAAATTGCAACTTGGCTTGTAAAAGATGGTGATTACGTAGAAAAGGATCAACCTATCGCTGAAGTAGATTCAGACAAAGCAACTCTTGAATTGCCTGCAGAACAAAGTGGAATCATTACTTTGAAAGCTGAAGAAGGTGATGTGGTACAGGTAGGTCAGGTAGTTTGTTTAATTGATGTAGATGCTGCTAAACCTGATGGTGGTGCTGCTCCTGCTGCCGAAGCTCCAAAAAAGGAGGAAGAAGCACCTAAGGCTGCCGAACCTGCAAAACAGGAAGCTCCAAAAGCCGCTCCTGCTCCTCCTCAGTCATATGCAACAGGTTCTCCATCTCCCGCTGCAAAGAAAATTCTTGACGAAAAAGGAATTGATGCTTCTCAGGTTTCAGGATCCGGCAGAGACGGAAGAATCTCTAAATCTGATGCTGAATTGGCTGCTGTTCCTGCAATGGGCGGAAGCTCTTTGACCGCTACAGGTGCAAGATCTACTACGACTACAAAACTTTCAGTTCTTAGGAGAAAAATTGCTCAGAGATTGGTTTCTGTTAAGAACGAAACTGCGATGTTAACGACTTTCAACGAAGTTGATATGTCTGAAATTTTCAGACTGAGAAAATTATATAAAGAAGAATTCGCTCAAAAACACGGAGTAGGACTTGGTTTCATGTCTTTCTTTACAAAAGCGGTTACAAGAGCATTACAGATGTATCCTGACGTGAATGCATCGATCGATGGAGATTTCAAAATAAACTATGATTTCTGTGATATTTCAATTGCCGTTTCAGGTCCTAAAGGATTAATGGTACCGGTATTGAGAAACGCTGAAAATATGTCTTTCAGCAGTGTTGAAGCAAATATCAAAGATCTGGCAATCAAAGTAAGAGACGGTAAAATTACTGTTGATGAAATGACAGGCGGTACTTTTACCATTACAAATGGCGGTACTTTCGGATCAATGTTGTCTACTCCGATTATCAATCCTCCGCAATCTGCAATCTTAGGGATGCATAATATTATCCAGAGACCGGTAGCAGTTGACGGACAGGTTGTCATCCGTCCGATGATGTATGTTGCCATGTCATATGATCACAGAATTATTGACGGTAAAGAATCAGTAGGATTTCTTGTTGCGGTAAAAGAAGGCATTGACAATCCTGTAGAAATCCTGTTGGGTGGAGACGAAAGAAAAGGTCTTGGATTATAATAATATTTTTTGTAATACCACATATCATCTCGCCTTCTGAAAAAGGCGAGATTTTTGTATCACACTACAAAACGAACAAAATGTTTTCAAAAATTACTTCGAATATTAAGGTATCTGTGATGCCGGAATATGACAGCAAAAATTCGTATCCATCTGAAAACCGATTTGTTTTTAAATACAATATCGTAATTGAAAATGAAGGGAATTTTCCTATTAAGATTCTAAAAAGAAAATGGCTTATATTCGATGTAGGGTTTGGTTTTACTGAGGTGGTAGGAGACGGTGTAATCGGCCTTACTCCTGACATACAGCCAAATGATCAATTTGCCTATTTTTCGAACGTAATGCTAAGATCCGGTGTCGGAAACATGAGCGGAATGTATTTGGTTAGAAATGAAGAAACACATGAGAATTTTGAAATTGATATTCCGAAATTTAATCTTCTTTCTGCTGTATTGATCAATTAAGATAGTTTCAGTTTGTCCAGTATTAAATCCAGATTTTATAAGTGCAATGGTCTGAATAGATTTTGGATAATGAGCAGATTATCATTCTATAATTTTTTCAGTTTGGTATGGAAATTTTCATTTACTTCTTCATTATTGGTAATAAATAACTTCTCAAAACCTAATAAAGCAATACGTGCACAAGCTTCTGCATCATCACCGGCTCTATGATGGTTAAATTTAATCTGATGGTGTTCTGCCAGATGTTTTAAACCATATTTCGGAAGATAATTCCATGATTTTTTTGCTACCTGAATGCTGCACAGATAATTTAGATTGGGCTTAAACATACCATAATAATCCAGGCAGCCTCTTAAAACTCCTGCATCAAAACTCGCATTATGCGCAATCATGAGCATGCCGTACATCATTTCCTGTGCCTCATACCAAATGTCATCAAAAGTCGGAGCGTCACGCACATCATTGGGTAAAATGCCGTGAACATCAATATTTCTCTGATTAAAATAAGGAAAGCTTGGAGGTTTGATCAGCCACGTTTTAGTAGAAATAATCTGTGAGTTTTCAACTACGCAGATTCCAAGTTCACAGGCGGAATGTCTTTCATGAGTAGCGGTTTCAAAATCAATTGCGCAAAAGTCCATTATAATGTTTTAGTAATTAAATCTTATGTATGAGTATATTGAGCTTTTTACTGTTTTTTGCTGATTAAAAAATGTTTGAAAATTAACCATTTGGTTTGATAGTATTTTTTAACAGGATGTTTTTGGCGAAGTTTCAGTGTTTCCGGTATTTGTGCATAGAAACCAAAATGTCCCTGTAACACTGCCCAAAGATGTGAAATTCCGTTTTTATATGCAAAATAAAAAGCAGCTGCACCATCAAAAATCATTCTTAAAAACAGCACCCACAATAAACTTGGGAAAGGGAGGTTTTTCAGCATCATTGTAAGATTGTTTCTTATGTTGAGAAATGTTTTTCGAGGACTCTGCTTATTTAAAGTTCCGCCGCCAACGTGATACACTGCGGATTTGCCTGTATAAAAAATTTTTCTCCCTGAATTTTTTAATCTCCAGCACAGGTCAATTTCCTCCTGGTGCGCAAAAAATCTGTCATCAAAACCGTTTTGAGCCCAATAATCATCATACCGGATAAAGAAACAGCATCCTGATGCCCAGAAAATTTCAGTTTCATCATTATACTGACCTAGATCTTTTTCTACATCATCAAAGACACGTCCCCTGCAATAAGGATATCCCAGATTATCAATTAGTCCACCTCCGGCTCCCGCATATTCAAAATGATCCTTATTGCTGTAAGATAGAATTTTCGGTTGAACTGCAGCAATCTGAGAGTCTCTTTCAAACAACAGCAATACAGGTTCTATCCAGTTTTCTGTAACTTCAACATCTGAGTTAAGCAGGCAGTAATAAGATGCATCAATTTTTCTTAAACCTTCATTGTATCCACCTGCAAAACCGTAATTTTTATCATTTTCAATAATTTTAACTTCAGGAAATTCTGATTTTAAAAAATCTACTGAATCATCGTCAGAAAAATTATCAATGACATAAATTTCAGCATTCTGAGAATGATCAATAACATTAGGAAGAAATTTTTCCAACCAGTTTTTTCCGTTCCAGTTGAGAATGACAATAGCTAAATTTTCGGACATTAATTTAAATTTTTTCAGAATCAAAAGTTTTGATTGAATCTTGGTATTTCCATTTTCTGTGTGACCAAAGATAATTATCAGGCCTCTTCTTAATCGTATTCTCTAATAACTGATGAAATCTTTTAACTACTTCATTCGCTGCAAATTTTTCACCCTCCGGCTCGATCTTGTGATAATTGATCTGGTAATGACCCCGTTTTACCTTTTTCATTTCTGAATAGATAAACACCAGATCCATTCTTGTTGCTAATTTGTCGTAGCCGATAAACGCAGGTGTCTTTTGATTAAGGAATTCCAGTCCGTAATTTACATGTGAAGAATGCGGGGTCTGATCCGCTACAAAAAGATATACAGAATTTCCGTCATTTTGGTTTCTGAAAATATTTAAAATGACTTCATTAGCTTCCAGTGCGTGATTACCAAATTTACTCCGCACTTTTTTCATCTGCTTTTCCCAAAAATCACTGTTAACTTTTCTGTATACAGGATGGCAGTTCATCTGTGGAATAATCGTCGCGAGGGCATTCATCCACTCCCAATTGAAAACATGACCTGCTAGCAGGATAATGTTCTTTCCTTCCTCTTTGGCTTCTTGAAAAAGGTGCTGGTTGATATGTTGCATTCTCACTCTCGTCTCCGTTTTTGACATAGTAAATGACTTTACTGTTTCGGCAAGATAATCTGAAAAATTCAGATAAAATTTTTTTCTTATTTCAGCAATTTCTTCTGCTGACTTTTCGGGAAATGAGTTTTTAAGATTTTGAGTAATGATATTTTTCCGGTACCCTACAAAATAGTAGTTTAGAAAGAAGATGATGTCCGAAAAAATATATAATATTCTCAGCGGCATTTTTGAAATGAGGTAAAGTATTTTTATCAGAAAATTCATAAAGTCTACAAATTTAGCAATAATAAAATTATGGTTTCATTTTTGCTGACACTAAGTATTATTTTTTTAATTTTATCTCATGAAAAAAACATCAAAAATCATAGCTGCCTTTGCTTTTCTTACCCTGGGAAGTTTAGTATTTGGTCAGAATATAAAGGAAATCCCAAAAACAAATGATTCCGGGAATAAAGTTCTGACAGCAACGGCAGAACAGACTGCAGAACAGGAAGCAAAGAAGAAAGCGGCATTGGCTGAAAAGGCGAAACTTCCAAAGCCATATGATGCCAAAACTGACGCAGAAAAAGATATAGAAAATTTAGTGTTGAAAGCGAAGAGAGAAAAGAAAAACATTATGATTCAGGCAGGAGGGAATTGGTGCATCTGGTGTTTAAGGTTTAATCAATACGTGCAGACCACTCCTGAATTAAAAAAACTGGTTGATGATAATTATCTGTACTATCACCTGAATTATTCTCCCGAAAATAAAAACGAAAAAACATTTTCCAAGTACGGAAATCCCGGAGATAAATATGGGTATCCCGTATTTATTGTGTTGGATCAGAACGGGAAAATGATTCATATACAGCAGAGTGATGTATTGGAAGAAGGAAAAGGATACAGTCTTGAGAAAGTAAAATCATTTTTTAAAGAATGGAGTGTAAAATCATAAGTTAAGCCGGGAGTAATCCCGGTTTTTTTATGAAAATTATCAAAGTTTTACAGAGGGTATAAAACTGGTATACTGATTATTTCTGATTCAGTATACTATTGAAGGACATTCTACCTGCCTATCGAGGTTGGCAGAACTTCGTTTCAATTTACTATGTTTAATCGTTTTTTCAGACCTTTTAGCGATTGTCTGTGATATTGTTCACATTATTTAATTTTAATCAAGCAGCAATTCCTTAAAAGAACATATAGATATCAATCATAAAAAAACCACTTCAAATTTGAAGTGGTTTATATATTTTGAGAAAATTCTCAGGATGTCTTAAGCTTCTTCAGCAGGAGTTTCCTCAACTTTAGCTTTTGGAGCTGGTTTTGGAGCTGCAGGAGCTGGCGGAGCATCTGATACAATATCGAATTCGAAGTTATATTCAACGTTTCTGTGCAATCTGATGATTGACGTTACTTTACCAGTTCTCTTAATTGAATTTCCTGGGATTTTGATATATTTCTTCTCAACCTGTACACCAGCTTTTGCTAATGCTGCAGAAAGGTCTGCGTTGTTGATTGATCCGAATAATTTGTCTCCTGAACCTACTTTTGCAGGAATAGTGATAGAAGTTTTTTTCAATTGATCAACTACCGCATTGGCAGCAGCAACTAATTTTGCTTCTTCTTCTTTTCTTGCTTCCAAAGTAGCTTCTAAAGTAGCTTTGTTTTTTGGTGTAGCTAAAAGAGCGATTCCCTGAGGTAGCAAAAAGTTTCTTGCGTAACCTGGTTTTACATTTACTGTATCGAATTCAAGACCTAAATTTTCTACGTCTTTTTTAAGGATAATTTCCATTGTTGTTGTCCGTTTTAGAGTTCAGAGTTCCTGTTTTTTGGTTTCTCTTTACTTCGTTAGAATTTAATATTAATTCAGCAACAAGTTTTTACTTGTTTCTTTTGCCTGTAAAGGCTTCTTACTTTAATAAGTCAGCTACGTAAGGCATCATGGCAAGGTGTCTTGCTCTTTTGATAGCCGAAGAAACTTTTCTCTGGTATTTTAAAGAAGTACCTGTGTATCTTCTAGGTAAAATTTTACCTTGTTCGTTAACGAACTGTAATAAGAAATCAGCATCTTTATAATCTACGTGCTTAATTCCGAATTTTTTGAATCTACAGTACTTTTTATCAGTTTTAGTATTGATATCAAGTGGAGTAAGGAATTTTACTTCAGATTCACCTCCAGCAGAGGCTTGTTTAGCCATATCATCTATTGCCATGTCTTTGTCTTTTTGTTTGGGTTAATAATTAAGCTCTTGAAGCTTTAAGTTTAGTTCTTCTAGTTACAGCATACTCTACAGCATGCTTGTCTAGTTTTGTAGTAAGGTAACGAATTACTCTTTCGTCACGTTTGAATGCCAATTCTAAGTCAGCAACTACAGTTCCTTCACCTTTAAATTCGATTAAAGTGTAGAATCCATTCTTTTTAAGTTGAATAGGATAAGCTAATTTCTTTAATCCCCAGTTCTCTCTAGTGACAATTTCACAGTTTTTTTCTTTGATAAGATCTTCAAATTTTTTCACTGCTTCCTCCACCTGAGCATCAGATAGAACGGGAGTTAAAATGAAAACAGTTTCGTAATTGTTCATAATGTAAATGAATTTGTTAATTATTTCGAGGTGCAAAAATATGAATTATATTTATAATACACAATAAACCGAAGATGATATGTCAAAATTAATCAATAATATCTCCAAAATATGTGGATTAGGCTCTTGTTCGTTTGAAATCTCATTTTTACAGTGGGAATTGATTAGAAATTAGAATTTCGGATAACCAAGCTTACAAAATTTTTTAATCAATATTTTAATCTTCATTATTTCTTATTTCCCTTAGAAAATTCATTTTTAGAACATCGTAAAGCGAATGTCTGCTGACCAGAATTGATGCGATCGAAGAAACCATTCCTGCAAGCATCAGGTGGAAAATCAGTGAATGCCTGTCTGTCATTTCCAAAACAATAATGGCTGAAGTAAACGGTGCTCTTGTAATTCCGGTAAGGAAGGCTACCATTCCTGCAAGAATGACGACATTCGTTTCGTTGGGGGTCAGATGGATGGCTCCGGAAATGACTGAGCCAATACTTGCACCTGCTGTTAGTGCAGGAGCAAAAATTCCGCCTGCACCGCCGGAAGTAAATGACAGGGCAGGACCCAACATTCTTAAAACCGGGACATACCAGTCTTCATGCTTATCCTGAGTAAACAGTACCCGCTCCATGATCTCTTTACCTGAGCCTAAAACCTCTCTGCTGATAAAAAAGGAGATGCATGCGATCAGTAAAGCACAGCCAACAAGAAATAAAACGTTGGCTTTATCAGTTTTTAATTTTCTTTTTTTCCAGTCATTCATCTTTAACATCGTTACGGAAAGCTGACTTGCAAAAATTCCTGCAACGCCACCCACCAGAATAATCGGGAACATCACCATCAAGGAAACATCATTGGTTTTTGGGTATCCTAAATAGAGATAGGAACCCGCTAGTGTCTGTGCTGTCAGACCTGCAATGATTACTGCTGTGAAAAGTGCTGTTTTAAAGTAATTGATGTGAGTTTTTGACAGTTCTTCAACGGCAAATACAATTCCTCCTAGAGGCGTATTGAACGCTGCTGCCAGTCCGGCAGCGGCTCCTGTCATAATCATATTTTTCTTCGAAATTTTCGGCCACCATTCCGGAAGATATTCATTGACTTTTCTGAATATGGAACCTGCAATCTGTATCGTAGGGCCTTCACGACCTACTGCACCTCCACCAATGACTAAGACAACGGATGAAATAATTTTAAAAACAATGATCTTTAGACTTAAAAGGCTTCGTATTTTTTTATGTTCCTTAGGATTTGCAAGTTCTACAGCTGCCATTACCTGTGGTATTCCGCTGCCTTTTGCGTAAGGGGCAAACTCTTTCACCAACCACCATGAAAGTACAAAACCAGCCGGTGCAATCAGAAAAATCATCCAGTCGTGCCAGTTGAGGATGAAGTGAAGCAGGTTTTCTCCCCATGCGAAAATCTTTGCGTACATCACGGCAAAAAATCCAGTGATCACTGAACCTATCCAAAAAGGGATCGCCTGAAGCAGATTATGTTTAAGCTGTTCATTCCGGATGTTGTCGAAAGATTTTTTTAACCCTTTTCTGAGGTAGATAAAAATTCTACGCATGTTTCAAATCTAAACTTTTTTTTATAAATATGAAAATTAGAAAACTTATTTTGATGATCAAATTCTGAAATTCATAATGATGGTTATTCTAAAACTGGGTAACCCAATGTAACAAAAAAACCTCCGAAAAAAATCGAAGGTTATATTTAAAATCAGTAGCAACAACATTACTCATTACCCATTACTTATTACCAATAGTTCATTACTTATATTTCCGTGTTCAAATCCCAGTTCTGAAGGTAGTCATGCACATGTTTCAGCATCATTCCACCTAAAGAACCGTCTACCACTCTGTGATCATATGAGTGAGACATGAACATCAACTGACGGATTGCGATAACATCACCATCCTTGGTTTCCAGAACTGCTGGTTTTTTGACAATAGCTCCGATGGCCATAATCGCAACCTGAGGCTGTGGAATAATAGGCGTTCCCATCAGGTTTCCAAAACTTCCTACGTTCGAGATCGTATAAGTAGCTCCCTGAGTGTCTTCAGGTCGTAATTTTTTATTTCTTGCTCTGTATGCCAGGTCATTGATTGCTTTTGCCAGTCCTGAAAGAGACAGCTGGTCTGCATTTTTAATTACCGGAACGATTAGATTTCCGTCTGGAAGAGCAGTGGCCATACCGATATTAATGTTTTTCTTTTTGATAATGTTGTCACCGTTGATAGAAACATTAATCATAGGGAAGTCTTGAATGGCTTTAACGATCGCTTTTACAAAAATAGGCATAAACGTCAGTTTTTCGCCTTCACGTTTTTCAAATAGATCCTTGTTTTTAGCTCTCCATTTCACAACATTGGTGACATCGGTCTCGATGAAAGAAGTAACGTGAGGGGCAATGTGCTTTGCCTTAACCATATTTTCTGCAATGATTTTTCTCATTCTGTCCATAGGAATGATTTCGTCACCGGCAGCTGTAGAAATTGTAGAAGCAGGTGCTGAAGTTACAGATGGTGCAGGTGTCGCTGCCTGAACCTGAGCAGCCGGCTGTTGAGTTGCCTGAGGCAGATTTCCCCGGTTAGCTACGTGGGATAAAATATCTTCTTTGGTAATTCTTCCTTCTAAACCGCTTCCTTTGATGGTTTTAAGCTCAGACTCATTTATATTTTCCTGTTGGGCAATAGATTTTACCAGAGGAGATAAATAAAGATCTCCCGAAAATTCTACGTGAGAAGTAGCTGTTGGGTTTAAAGGTTCTTCAATTGCTTTAATGGTTTCTGTATCCGGAGCTGATATTTCGCTTTTCACTTCTTCAGATGATGTACTTCCACCTTCTCCTTCAATTTCTAAAATAGCGATGGCTTCTCCTACTTTTGCAACTTCATCTTTCTGTTTAAGGATTTTTACAATTTTCCCCGAAACCGGTGTTGGTACATCCGAATCTACTTTGTCTGTTGCAATTTCTACTACCGAATCATCTTCTTTTACCTGATCGCCTTCATTGAATAACCAGGTGATTACTGTAGCTTCCATCACGCCTTCACCCATAGAAGGAAGCAATAATTTGTATTCTGCCATTTTCTAATTTTAGATTTTGACAAATATATAAAAAAAATCGGTTTTTTTATGAAATAGATAATTTTAGAAAAATTCGATGTAAATATTTTCACCGACATTCAGACCAAAAAGGGTTTTGGCACCATTCTTTTTACTTCCCTTGTAAATGGTAAGTTCCAGTTGCTGACTGTCATTGAAAATAGCCGCAGACTGTCCGTGGTATTCAGTTTCTCTGTCCCAGTCAGTTACAACCTCAGTATGACTTGAGTAGATTTTTGACAAACTCAAATTTCTGAACTTGATAGTGAATTTTTCGAAACCTTTCGCCAGGGTTTCAAAAAATTCTTTACTGATATTGGATATAATGTTTCCGAAATTATCAATGTACATCACTTCACCGATAATCATCTTTTCCGGTTCGTTATAAACAGGTTTTGGAAAAAGGAGTTGCTTGGCACTGTCTATTTTTCGTCCAATTACTTCGGGAAGACCACCTTTAGCCAAATGGACTGCTACAGGAACAAAAACATCGGTTGAAGTGAAATTGACGATATCATCAAATCTGTTATTAAGAGTGATCTCATAAATTGCTTCAGGTTTTATGTCAAAAAATATCAGACTCAGTAAACCGTTGTCGGCAGCGAGAAAATATGAACCGTCAGCTTTATATAAAATATTTTTTCTTGATTTATGAAAAAAACTGTCTACTGCTAAAATATGGATCGTACCTTTTGGAAAATACCGGTAAGCATTTCTTACAATATAAGACGTCTGAATAAGGTTATATGCTTGAATATCATGACTGATATCGATAGTGTTGACTTCATGATTCAATGACAGGATTTTCCCTTTCATAGCCGAAACTCTGTAATCTAAACGTCCAAAATCTGAGGTAAGGGTAATAATTGACATGAATAATCTGATAGAGGTGCAAATTTATCTAAAATAAAAGAAAAGAAATAAAGAATGTGGATAAGAATTTGATTTAATTCTGAAAAAAAACTTTTAAATTTAAAATCTAAATTATAAAAATATCTGCATGTTTGAATTAACGTACGATTTAGAGGGCATTGATGCGAAAAACTTTTACGGGGTCAATAACCAATATTTCAATTTAATAAAATCCAGCTTCCCGACACTTAAAATTACAGGAAGGGATCATCATATTTTTGCTATGGGCAATCAGGAAGCCCTTGATATATTCAAAATAAAACTGGATGACATCGTGTCGTTTATTTCAAAAAACAATTCAATAGGACTTAAAGACATTGAGAACTTTCTGAATCTAAAAGATGAGAATGAGAGACATCTTGTTTTTGATCAGGATATAATTGTAAAAGGAGTTAACGGGAAAATCATCAAAGCAAAAACAACTAATCTGAAAAGGCTGGTTAAAGAAACGGATAAAAAAGATATGGTTTTTGCCATTGGTCCTGCGGGAACAGGTAAAACATATACAAGTGTAGCTTTGGCTGCCAGAGCTTTGAGGGATAAAGAAGTTAAGAGAATTGTTTTGACAAGACCTGCAGTTGAGGCAGGGGAGAGCTTAGGGTTTTTACCCGGAGATCTGAAAGAAAAGCTTGATCCTTATTTACAGCCATTATATGATGCGCTTCGCGATATGATCCCACATGAAAAGCTGGAAGGCTTTATAGAAAAAAAAATTATTGAGGTAGCCCCGCTGGCATTTATGCGTGGAAGAACGCTTGATGATGCATTTGTTATTCTTGACGAAGCCCAGAATACCACTCATGCTCAGATGAAAATGTTTTTAACAAGGATGGGAATGAATGCTAAATTTATTATTACAGGAGATCCCACACAAATAGATCTGCCTCCTAAACAGCATTCAGGTTTAAAAGAAGCCATGAGAATTTTGAAAGATGTCAAGGAAATCGGTTTTGTGTATTTAACGGAAGAAGATGTGGTACGTCATCCTGTAGTGAAAAAAATTATTCTCGCATATAATGAAGAAGATAAAAAAGCAAGAGAATAATATAATAGTCCAGTTTTTTTTCATAAATGTTTAAAATTGTTTTGCCATTCCATGAGAAGTGATATATTTGGGGTCTTAAAATTTGTTAAAACTTTTAACTATGAAAAAATTACTACTGGTTGCTTCAGCAATTCTGACCGGAGTTGCTTTGAATGCTCAGGAAACCCGGTTTGGTGCAAAGGCGGGATATTCTATGTCGACTATCAAGTATAAGGATAATCAGAATGTCGAAAATACCGACCCCATGCATACCTTTTATGTTGGTGGTGTTGTAGAGCATAAACTGAGTGATACTTTTGGTATTCAGGGAGAAGTTCTCTATTCTCCGTTAGGAGGTAAGATCAGCGAAAGCGTTGAGGATCCGGATGATGTAGTGAACTATATTAAAGTACAGAATAAAACTACATTCGGAACTTTACTGATCCCGGTATCTGCAAAATATTTTATCTCAGAAAGTTTTTCAGTTTCTGCAGGTGCAAGCTTTGGGATTATCCTTTCAGCAAAAACCAAAACTGTTGCTGATCTTGGTTTAGGGCTGATTCCGGGTCTGGAAATTTCTGCTGACGATGAGAGAGATATTAAAAATGATATTAATACGTTGAATATTGCTCCTTTTTTAGGGGCAGAGTTCGCTCTTGAAAACGGACTTTTCTTCGACGCAAGATATAATTACGGGGTTTCTAACCTTGCTAAAGATTCTGAAGACGGAAAACTGACCAACAGCTTTTTACAGGTAGGAGTAGGTTTTAAATTCGGAGGAAACTAAATCAGAATAAGTTATAATTATATAGTAGCAGAACAATTTGTTCTGCTATTTTTTTATAATGTGGTACATGCGGCATTGTGTTTGCTTGTGATGTGAAATCATTATGTTAATAACAAAATTTTAATTAATTGAAAATGAAAAAATTATTGATACTAAGTGCATTTGTATTTTTCGGAGGAGCAGTACAGGCGCAGGAAGGTTTTAAACTGGGTGGACATATTGGCGCGCCGGTGGGTGATGCTGCAGATTACGCATCGTTTACTTTAGGGGTAGACGCAGCTTACATGTGGAATATCACCAAAGGATTAGATGTCGGTATTGCTACAGGATATTCACATTTTTTCGGTAAAGACAGATGGGAAGATTTTGGCTTCATTCCATTAGCTGCTTCAGGTAAATACAGGTTTAATGGTCTGCCTTTGTTTGTAGGTCTTGATCTTGGAGGTGCTATTTCTACGAAAAATGGGATTGACAGTGGTTTATATGTGTATCCAAAAGTTGGTTTTCAGTTACCGAAAGCTGAACTGTATTTAGGATATCAGAATATTGGCAGTGAGCGTGACTTCGACAGAGACAGAAGGATAGACTCTAATTTTGGAGCCATTAACTTAGGTGTTAATTTCTTTTTAAAGTAAAATATTTAAAATACAGGTCATATTGAACTCCAATTGAAAAATTGGAGTTTTTTTTTGAATATTGTTGAATTAAAAATATTTAATTCTCCTCTATGCGATTTTAGTCCGAAAAAGTCAATATCCATGGGTGATATTAATCATGTTAACAAATTTTAATATTGAATTGGGTCATTATACCTTTGCGCCAAGAAAGTATTAAAATTATTCAAAATGAAAAAATTACTAATTGCAAGTGCTGTGGCACTTTTCGGTTTATCAAACGCTCAGATTGCTAAAGGAACTGTATATTTATCAGGATCTGTTGGTTATTCTCAACAAGAAACTAATAACGGAAATTCTAAAGTAGAAAACTTTAACGTACTTCCTACAGCTGGATTTTTCGTAGCGCCAAACTTTGCAGTAGGTTTAGGAGTAGGTTTTCAAACTCAAAAAGATACTAATGTTACCACTACAGTATTTGGTCCTGCTTCAACGACAGTAAACACAAGAGAAGTTAAAAACCCTGCTTTTGTTGTGGCTCCTTTCGCAAGAAAATACTGGACTTTATCTGATAAATTGTATTTCTTCGGACAGTTAGCTGTACCAATGCAATTTGGAAAAACTCAAACTGAAAATTCTTCTGTGAGTACAACGACTACTGCAGCAGGAACAACCGTATCTTCTACTTCTGTTTCTTCAGAAGCTAAATATACTTCAGTAGGGGTAACAGTGAAACCAGGTTTAGATTATTTCTTAAACAAAAACTGGACAATCGAAGCTACTATCGGAGAATTTGGTTATAATAACTTCAAGCCAAAAGACGGTGATGCTACAAACAACTACAGCTTTGGTTTAAACCTTGCGAATGTTGGAATCGGTGTTAAATATGTATTTGCTAAGTAATTAGTCAAGCACATCACAATAATACAAAACCTGAGATTTTTCTCAGGTTTTTTTGTGCATTAAAAATGAAAAACTTAATTAAGAACATAAAAAAGCTCTCAGAAAATTCTGACAGCTGTATATTGAAAAGTTTGTCTTCAATTATTTTCCGAACATTCCACCCATTCCAGGCATATTCGGCATTTTGCTCATCATCTGCATCATTTGTTTTCCCTGTGGTCCCTGCATCATCTTCATCATTTTTCCCATTTGATCAAACTGTTTCATCAAAGCATTGACATCTTCAATTTTTCTTCCCGCTCCTTTTGCAATTCTGCTTTTTCTCTGCGTATTGATGATTGAAGGTCTTCTTCTTTCCTCAGGGGTCATTGAATAAATAATTGCTTCGATATGTTTAAATGCGTCATCGCTGATCTCAACATCTTTAATGGCTTTACCAACTCCGGGAATCATTCCCATTAAGTCCTTCATATTACCCATCTTTTTGATCTGGTTGATCTGCTTTAAGAAATCGTCAAAACCAAATTCATTCTTAGCAATTTTCTTGTGGAGTTTTTTAGCTTCCTCTTCATCAAATTGTTCCTGGGCTCTTTCTACCAAGGAAACAACATCTCCCATTCCCAGGATCCTGTCAGCCATCCTTTCAGGGTAAAAAAGATCAAGAGCTTCCATTTTTTCTCCTGTAGAGATAAATTTAATTGGTTTTTCAACAACGGAACGAATCGTTAAAGCCGCTCCACCACGGGTGTCACCATCTAACTTAGTTAAAACAACACCGTCAAAATTCAAGGCATCATTAAATGCTTTTGCCGTATTCACAGCATCCTGACCTGTCATTGAGTCAACCACAAATAAGGTTTCGTTCGGTTTAATGAAATAATGAACAGATTTAATTTCGTTCATCATCTGCTCATCAATCGCGAGACGTCCTGCGGTATCGACGATGACAACATCGTGACCGTTAGATTTTGCAAAATTAATTGCATTTTCCGCAATAGTAGAAGGATTGGTTGCACCGTCTTCTGTATAAACCGGAACACCGATCTGTCCGCCAAGAACTTTCAGCTGATCGATTGCAGCAGGACGGTAAACATCACAAGCAACCAATAAAGGTTTTTTATTCTTTTTAGTTTTTAAATAATGAGCAAGTTTTCCAGAAAAGGTAGTTTTACCGGAACCCTGAAGACCTGCGATCAAAATAACAGATGGTTTTCCCGAAAGATTGATTCCCTCCTGAGAACCTCCCATTAAATCTACCAATTGATCATGAACAATTTTAGTCATCAACTGTCCCGGAGTAAGTGATGTAAGAACGTTTTCACCTAATGCCTTATCCTGAACTCTTTTAGTAAGATCTTTGGCTACCTTATAATTAACGTCGGCATCTACCAATGCTCTACGGATCTCTTTTACGGTTTCCGCAACGTTGATTTCGGTAATTTTTCCACGTCCGGAAAGATTGTGAAGTGCTTTGTCTAACTTATCCTGTAAACTATTGAACATATTAATTGTAAATTATAGGGTGCAAAAATAAGGAATTTTTAATAATTTATCATATTTAGTATAAGGAGATTTATTTTAGATGTGAATTATAATCTTATTTTTGCAAAATGAATTTCTCAGACAGCATCATCGTCATATTTTTAATAGCCGTTCTCAATCTGATTGTCTACCGGATATTTAAAAAGTATCTTTACAGCAAACCGGATGCGGGAATGAAATTTCTTGCGATCAATATTTTCAAAGATTTATTATGGCTTGCTGTTTCGCTGTCAATCGTTGATAAGACAAAGTCCAATTTTTTATTGATTGTAATTTGTTTTATTATTGCATCTGTCCTTATATATAGTGCAGTTATCAGGCAGATTAACAAATCGTGATTTTTTTGATGATAAATATCAATTTTTACTATTGGTAAAGTTTAATAAAATCAATATATTTGCACACGATTAAAAAAGAGATATGAACAGAAAAGTTTCTTCATTATTTTTCGCATTTTTATTTGTGTTTACGAGTAGTTTCGCTGCTGCACAACACGAGTCTGAGGGAGAAAAATCAGCTGAAAAAGTAGAGCATGCAGAAGACGGTAAGCCTTTTAATGCTACCAAAATGATCATGGAGCACATTGGTGATTCTAATGAATGGCATTTATGGACTACTAAAGATGAAAATGGAGAAGAGCATCATACTTCTATTCCATTACCTATCATTATTAAAGACAAAGCAGGATGGCATACTTTCTTGTCGAAAGATATTGCTCATGGTCACGAACATGAAGGCTATACATTGCACGATGGTCAGGTGGTTTCAACTGAAGGTACTGAAAAAGCAACTCTGTTTGCACTTATCGGTGGGAAACAAAAATCTGACAATGTATTTTTTGATATGTCAATAACGAAAAATGCAGCTTCCATGTTTTTATCAGTTATCTTCATGATGGTGATATTCATAGGAATGGCAAGAAACTATAAAAAATCTCAACTACCTAAAGGAGCAGGGAAATTATTAGAGCCTGTAATTGTATTTATCAGAGATGAAGTGGCTATTCCAAATATTGGTTCAGTTAAGTACAAGAGATTTATGCCTTATCTGTTGACCGCATTCTTTTTTATCTGGTTCAATAACTTATTTGGCTTGATTCCTTTTTTTCCCGGAGGATCTAATCTTACAGGAAATATTGCAATAACAGCAGTGTTAGCAATCATTACTTTGTTAATCACATTATTCAGTGCCAATAAAGATTACTGGAAGCACATCTTTATGCCGCCGGTTCCGATTTTATTGTATCCTATTATGGTTCCAATTGAAATCATCGGAATCTTTACAAAACCTTTTGCCTTAATGATGCGACTTTTTGCAAACATTACTGCAGGACACATTATGATCTTAGCGATTATCTCTCTGATCTTTATCTTTAAATCACCATTCTTAGGATTTGCATCTGTACCATTGGCATTATTTGTTTCAGTATTGGAACTTTTAGTTGCAGCTCTACAGGCTTATATCTTTACCGTATTGTCAGCATTGTTTATCGGTATCGCAGTTGCAGAACATGATCACGATCATGCACATAACGATGATGACAGTGTAGGTCATGACACAATGGTAGCTTAATTAAACGAAAATAATTTTAACTAAATATTTATTTATTATGGACATCACAACTGGAGCAGGATTAATTTACGTAGGTATCGGTTTGGCAGTATTAGGAGTAGGTCTTGGTATTGGTAAAATCGGTGGTCACGCTATGGATGCTATCGCTAGACAGCCGGAACAAGCTGGTAAGATTCAGGGAGCAATGCTTATTGCTGCTGGTCTTATCGAAGGTGCTGGTCTTATCGCGATCATCTTTGGTGCTTTCATCAAGTAATTATCCTCAAAAGAAAAATATTCTTAGCAGTGAAGCGGTTGGCTGCTGCTAAGGATTTTTAAAAAAGATATCCATAAATTATTACATTAAAAAAAGAATTACAGATATGGGAATTATAGAACCTGGAATTGGACTTTTGTTTTGGATGACGCTTACATTCGCTATCCTATTATTTATCCTTGCTAAATTTGCATGGAAACCAATTGTAAACGCAGTGAATGACAGAGAAGCTTCTATCGTTGATGCTTTGAATCAGGCTAAATTGGCTAAAAAAGAAATGGAAGATCTTAAATCTGATAACGAAAGAATTATCCGTGAAGCTAAGATTGAAAGAGATTCTATCCTTAAAGAAGCAAGGGAAATTAAAGACAGAATTGTAGGAGAGGCTAAAGATGTTGCTAAAGCTGAAGGTGATAAAATGATTGAATCTGCAAAACAGACTATTCAGACTGAGAAAAATGCAGCAATGTCAGAAATCAGAACTCAGATTGGTGCTTTATCTGTAAATATTGCAGAATCTATCCTACAGAAAAATTTAGAAAAAAGCGAAGCTCAGGACGAGTTGGTTCAAAATTATTTAAACAAATCTAATCTTAACTAAGAATGCTTACATCTAAAGTAGCTAAAAGATACGCACAGGGTCTCCTGGATTTTACAAATGAATCCGGACAGACTGATGCTGTATTTTCTGAAATGAAAGATGTTAAGAAACTGATGTCTGAATCTGATGATTTAAACAAATTTTTCAAGACGCCTTACATCGATGCAAAAAAGAAAGAGGACGTTGCAAAAGAAATCTTTAAAGGCTTTTCACCGGTTTCTCAGAATTTGATTACTTTAGTGATCAGACAGGGGCGTGAAAGCCACATAAAAAATATTGCTCAGGAATTCATTAATAAGGTTGAAGATATCAATGGAGTACAGAGAATCACTCTGACTACAGCAACTCAGCTTTCCAGAGAGAACGTTGACCAGATCTTAAAGTCAACAGACCTGGTAAAAGCAGGATCAAACTTTGACTTAAATCTTACCATCAATCCTGATATTTTAGGAGGATATATTTTAAGAGTAGGTGATCAGCAGATCGATGCATCTGTAAAATCCAAGCTCAGCAATATCAAAAAAGATTTTCATTTAAATTAAGAAAAAAACAACCATATAATGGCAGAAATAAATCCGGCAGAAGTATCTGCGATCTTAAAACAACAGTTGGCCAACTTCGACACTCAATCAAACGTTGAGGAAGTAGGTACAGTTTTAACCATCGGTGATGGTATCGCTCGTGTATACGGGTTAGAAAATGTACAGTACGGTGAGTTGGTAAAATTTGCCAGCGATGTAGAAGGTATCGTACTTAACTTAGAAGAAGACAACGTTGGTGTGGCTCTTTTGGGTGAAAGTAAACTGGTAAGAGAAGGAGATACAGTAAGAAGAACAAACAGAATCTCTTCTATCAAAGTAGGAGAAGGGATGTTAGGTAGAGTAGTTGATACTCTGGGTAACCCAATTGATGGAAAAGGACCTATCGGAGGTGAATTGTACGAAATGCCATTGGAAAGAAAAGCTCCTGGTGTTATCTACAGACAGCCTGTAACTGAACCTTTACAGACAGGTATCGTTGCAATTGACTCAATGATTCCTGTAGGAAGAGGTCAGAGAGAGTTGATCATTGGAGACAGACAGACAGGTAAAACCACTGTTGCGATTGATACCATTATCAACCAAAGAGAATTTTTTGATGCAGGTAATCCTGTATATTGTATATATGTTGCGATCGGGCAGAAAGCTTCTACCGTAGCACAAATCGTTAAGACTCTTTCTGATAAAGGAGCTTTAGCCTATACTGTAATTGTTGCTGCTAATGCTTCAGATCCGGTTCCGATGCAGGTTTATTCTGCAATGGCGGGTGCTTCTATCGGTGAGTTTTTCAGAGACACTGGTAGACCGGCATTGATTATTTATGATGATTTATCCAAACAAGCGGTGGCTTACCGTGAGCTTTCCCTACTATTGAGAAGACCACCGGGCCGTGAAGCTTATCCTGGAGACGTTTTCTATCTTCACTCAAGATTGTTGGAAAGAGCGGCTAAAGTAATCGCTGATGACAAGATTGCCAGTCAGATGAATGATCTTCCTGAATCTTTAAGACCAATCGTAAAGGGAGGTGGTTCTTTAACTGCACTTCCGATTATCGAAACTCAGGCAGGTGACGTTTCTGCATATATCCCAACCAACGTAATCTCTATTACTGACGGACAGATCTTTTTAGAGTCTGATTTATTCAACTCAGGGGTTCGTCCTGCAATCAACGTAGGGATCTCCGTATCCAGAGTTGGAGGTAACGCTCAGATCAAATCAATGAAGAAAGTTTCCGGTACCCTTAAATTAGACCAGGCTCAGTATAAAGAATTGGAAGCGTTTGCTAAATTCGGTTCTGACCTTGATGCTTCTACCTTAGCGGTGATCTCTAAAGGAGAAAGAAATGTTGAATTGTTGAAGCAGCCGGTAAACTCTCCACTTCCTGTAGATACTCAGGTTGCTATGATTTATGCAGGTACAGAGAACCTGATGAGAAACGTTCCTATTAAAAAAGTAAAAGAATTCCAGGTTGAATATATTGCTTTCCTAAGATCTAAGCACCCGGAAACTATGGCTGCAATCAAAGCTGGGAAAATCGATAACGATATCACAGGTGTTCTTAAGCAGGCAGCTAATGATTTAGCTTCTAAATATAACTAAAATTAGTTGATGATTGTTGGTTGATAGTTGACAGAATTTTCTAAAACTAGCAACCAACAACCGACAACCAACAACTAACCCAATATGGCAAACTTAAAAGAAATACGAGGAAGAATCAGTTCAATTTCATCTACGATGCAAATCACACGTGCTATGAAAATGGTTTCCGCAGCGAAACTGAAGAAAGCACAGGACGCCATCGTAATGTTGAGACCGTATTCTGAAAAATTACAGGAAATCATCCAGAATGTAAATTCAAGTTCAGATCCTGATCAGGTTTCTGTTTATGCTCAGAAAAGAGAAGTTAAAAAAGTACTCTTCATTGCAGTAACTTCAAACAGAGGTTTGGCAGGTGCATTTAACTCAAATGTAATAAAAGAACTGAATATTCAGTTTCAGAATAATTCTCAGTACGAAATTGAGGTTCTTACCATTGGTAAAAAAGCTTATGATGCAGTTAGAAGAGGACGTACAGTATTCTCTAACGAAAGCAGTGTATTTGACAAATTAAGTTTTGATGTAGTTTCAAATGTTACTGAAACGGTAATGAGCAACTTTAAGGAAGGTAAATTTGATGAAGTTTATGTAATTTACAATAAATTCATTAATGCTGCTACACAGGAAGTAATGACAGAAAAAGTTCTTCCGATTTCTATGACAGAAACTGCTGCTGCAGAGACTCATGTAGAAACAGATTATATTTTTGAACCGGACAGAGCTGAAATTTTAGATAATCTGATTCCAAAATCGATCAAAACTCAGGTTTTCAAAGCTGTTCTGGACTCAGTAGCTTCAGAGCACGGTGCCAGAATGACAGCCATGCACAAAGCAACCGACAATGCGCAGGAACTGAAGAATGATCTTGTGATCTTCTACAACAAAGCGAGACAGGCTGCTATTACCAACGAGATCTTAGAAATCGTTTCAGGAGCAGAAGCTTTGAAAAATTCTTAAGAATATATTCAAAAAATATTAAAGCATCGATAACGTCGATGCTTTTTTTGTTAGTTTTATTTTGTATATCTTTGCATTATAAATTATAATTTCTAAATGGACTCTGACATAGTCAGGCTTTTACTAGCCGTATTCCTTGTATTATTAAATGGCTTTTTCGTAGCCGCAGAATTTTCAATTGTTAAAGTTCGTTATTCTCAAATTCAGCTGAAAGCTGCCGAAGGTGATTCGATGGCCAAGCAGGCTGAGCATATCATTAAACATCTTGATGAGTACCTTTCAGCAACACAGCTCGGTATTACCTTGGCGTCACTTGCTTTAGGTTGGGTTGGTGAAAGTGCAATGCATCATGTTATTGATAATCTGTTTCATTCTCTCAATATTAATTTCAGTGAATCCACGGTTACAACAATTTCTGTAGTGATCAGTTTCCTGATAATCACAGTAATGCATATTGTTTTTGGTGAATTGATCCCGAAATCTATTGCCATCAGAAAGGCTGAAGCAACAACAATGGCAACTGCTGTTCCGCTTAGAGTTTTTTATACGGTTTTTAAACCGTTTATCTGGTTGATGAATCTGATGTCGAACGGAGTTTTACGATTAATGAAAATTCATCCGGCATCTGAACAGGAAATTCACTCAACCGAAGAACTTCAGCTGTTGGTTAAACAAAGTGCTGACAGTGGAGAAATTGAAGAAGAGAACTATGAGATCATAAAAAATGCATTTGATTTTACAGATCATTCTGCCAAACAGATCATGGTACCAAGGCAAAATATCACGTCAATTGATTTTGCTGATGATCTGAATGAAATTATTAATAAAATAATGGAAAGCGGATATTCAAGAATACCCGTTTATGAAAATTCAATTGATAATATTATCGGTGTTTTCTACACTAAAGAAATTATCCGTGAATTTGTTAAGAGAAAAGGAATTTTGAGTCATGAAGATTTAAGGGAATTGATGCGTGAGTCATTCTTTGTTGTAGGAAGCAAGAAAATTTCCGATTTGCTGAAGATTTTCCAACAGAAAAAGCAACATCTGGCAATTGTTATTGATGAATTTGGAGGTACTGAAGGAATTATTACTTTAGAAGATATTTTAGAAGAACTGGTGGGCGAGATTCAGGATGAGGAAGATGATGAAGAAAAACTGGTAGACAAGGTCGGACATAATACATTCTGGGTTAAAGCTACACAGCCTTTAGATGAAATCAACGAATCTCTACCAAAAAAGCTGACTGTCTCTGAAGAAAGTGAATATAATACTCTGGCAGGATTTATTCTCCATGCCCTAGAAGATATCCCTGAAGAAAATCAGGAGTTTGATTTGGAAAATTATCATTTCAAGATTTTAAAAATGAATAATAAGAGCGTTGAAATGGTAGAACTGATTTATAACGAATCTAATATCGTTGATGATATTTTAGACAAATTAGGAGAAGATTAAAATTTTACAAAATGATTTTTTATAATAGCATAAAAGATTACGAAGATCCAAAACGTCAGTATGAAGAAGAAGTTCTTGTTTTGGATGAAACTGATGAAGTATACAAATTGATTTTGCATAATGATGACATTCATACATTTGATGATGTTATCGAAGCATTGATAGAAATTTGCAAACATGACCTGATACAGGCCGAGCAATGCACAATGCTTGTTCATTATAAAGGCAAGTGCACCGTAAAAACCGGATCTATGGATCTTTTGAAACCGATGCATGAAAAATTAATTTCAAGAAGCTTAACAAGCGAAATCGTATAATAGAAACTCTAACATTTGTTAGAGTTTTTTGTTGATATTTTACTAATTTGTTGATTTTTGATATAAATTTTCATTGATTAGATTATAATTATTATTTTAGCGAAAACGGTTTTAAGATTGTTTATTTACTTTTTTACTGTGAATATCAACTTATTTCTGGATTTAAATTTAAAGATTTTATCCGTTTTTTATTAAAATTTAATTTATATAAAAAGAATTTTCTTTAAAATAATCATTTAATCTTGTCTTCATATGAAAACAAAACTATCTTTTTACAAAGGAAAACAGCGTGCATTATTCTTTTTCTTCTCTGCTATTTTCTTTTTTTCTTATTCAATAAAAGCTCAATCTACTATTTCCTGCACAGGAAAATGGGGTCCGCCGATTTTAAATCAAACTTTTGGACAGGGAAATGCATCAAGTAATTGGTATGGTCCATTATCCGCTTATGCCCCCGGAGCGAGCACATCCACTATTTTTGTAGGTGCTGCCGGACCAGTCGGAGGCCAATTGTCCGATGGATACTCGGGATTAGTCAAAAGTCCGATTACCGGTGGTAACGGTTTTTTAAACTTACCTGATCATACCGGAAATCAAAACGGGTTAATGATGCTTGTTAATGCTCCGTCGACTGCTGCTACTGTTTTTTTTGAGTATGTGATGAATAATCTCTGCTCTAATACCACTTTGAGACTGTCACTGTGGATACTTAATGTTAATACTCCCGGTACATGCGGAGCCGGATATCAATTTCCCAACGTTACACTTCGTGCAGTCGACAATAATACAGGAATTGTATTAGGTACTTCTACAACCGGAAATATTCCAATCAACAGTGTATGGACAGAATATTCTGTTGTTTTTAATAATGCTTCAAGTTCATCAGTAAAGCTGCAGATTGTCAATAACTCTGTTGGTAACGGCTGCGGTAATGATCTTGCAATAGATGACATCATGATATCTCCCTGTATTCCTGAAACAATAAAGGCAATACCCAATTCCGCCACAACTATATGTGCAGGTCAGAATACGCCTATAAATTTTACTGCATCATTAACAGGAAGTTCATATAATCCTGCTGAATACCAATGGCAGGAAAGTATTGACTCTGGTATTACATGGTTGGATCAGGGAGGTCCGACGACCAATCCTAATTATACCTTTAACCCGGCAGGTAAATCTCCGGGGAGTTACTGGATAAGATTTAAAGTAGGACCCCAGGGCTCCGCACTGAATGCCCTTTGTAACGCTGTAAGTGAAACTGCTGTTGTAAAAATAGTACCCCTCCCTGTGGTAAATGATGCTGTCATGGAATCATGTTTTATCGAATCTAATCCTGTAAGTGCCGTATTTGATTTAACATCTGCCAATGTGACTTCTGAAACTATAGGTATTACAAAAAAGTTTTATCAAACTTTAGCAAATGCAGTGGCAGGAACAAATGAGATTCTACCTGCTGGGACATTTATCAGGACCAATACTGACGTTTATGTAAGAGTCATCAATTCGAGTGGATGTTATTCAATATCCAAAATTACACTGAAAGTTATACCATCTGTAAAATCTGCAGTACTTAAGGATAAAACCATTTGTATTGAAGATAGAACAACATTAGATGCAGGGCCTGGATTTGACGGATATGAATGGAGTACCGGCGCTGTCACACAAACTATACAAGATGTTGGAGTAGGTGCTTATTGGGTAAAATTAAAAACGAGTAAGTGTTTTACACTGCAAAAAGTCAATGTATATGCTTCCAAGCAGCCTGTAATTGCGAGTTTAGATATTAAAAATAATACAATCACAGTAAATGCGTCTGGCGGAACTGCTCCCTATCAGTATTCATCAGACGGGATAAACTGGCAAAACTCTAATGTATTCACAAACTTGCCACGAGGAGAAAATAAAATTTTTCTTAGAGACTCTTTTGACTGTACTCCTATAACTGTTCAGGTTACTGTTCCTAACCTTTTAAATGCAATAACTCCAAATGATGATAATCTGAATGATGAAATTGATTATTCAGCATTGGCTTATAAGAAAAATCTTGTATTTACTGTTTATAACAGATACGGAAACAAGATTTATGAAGCTGATAAAGTGAGAAATTACAAATGGAACGGAACCTCCGGAGGTAAAAAAATTGTTACAGGAACATATTGGTATACCATCATCTGGAACGAAAATGATAAAAATAGTACCCAGACAACTTACAATGGATGGGTACTCGTGAAAAACAGAGAATAAACAAATATTTTATTATAACACCTTGGCAACAAGGTGTTTTTTTATTTAAGATCATCAAAACTATAGGACCTGTCTTATCGTACAATGCGAATAACATTGCCGTTTAATGAGAAGCTTTATCCAATAAATCATTAGAGCAGCCTTTTATTATATATTCATTTTGAAAATTGAAGGAATATTTTAATCTTTCAATTCTTTAATCTTTTAATTATTTATCTTTGTACAAACTATATTAGAATGCTTGTAATAGGAATTGCGGGAGGAACAGGATCCGGCAAAACTACAGTTGTTGATAAGATCATTCAGCAGCTAGACATTGAAGGGATGAATATATTATCTCAGGATAATTATTATCACGATAATCATAATCTTACGCTGACAGAGAGAGAAGCACTGAATTACGATCATCCCAAGTCTATTGATTTTGAACTGATGCTGAAGCATGTCAAAGCATTAAAAAACAATGAATCAATTGAACAGCCTGTTTACAGCTTTGTGACGCACTCAAGAACGGGAGATCATGTTAGCGTTGAACCGAAAAATGTATTGGTTGTAGAAGGTATTCTGGTTCTGACTAATAAGGAATTACTGAAAGAATTTGATCTCAAAGTATTTGTACATGCAGATTCTGATGAAAGGCTGATCAGAAGGATCAGAAGGGATACCCAGGAAAGGGGAAGAGATCTCAATGAGGTTTTGCATCGCTACCAAACTACTTTAAAACCCATGCATCAGGAATTTATAGAACCTTCTAAAAATGATGCTGATCTGATTATTCCTAACATGAAACAAAACTCTGTTGCAATAGACTTTTTAACAACAGTTATTAAGAATTCACTTAGAAAACATTAAAAAAATGGCTGAAAAAGAATTAATTAAAGATATTCAACCGAAATCAGAAACCATCAGGTTCCTTCAGCATTATGTATTGAATAAATATGTGATTGCGATATGTCTTTTTTTAGTATGGATGGTTTTCTTTGATAAAACTTCCTTTTTGGTGATCAATGAACTCAATGGTGAGATCAATAAATACGAGGAACAGCTTGATTATTACAAAACAGAATATGAAAAGAATGATCAGTTCTATAAAAAACTGATGAATAATAAGTCTGAGAAAGAAAAATATGCCAGGGAAAATTATTTCATGAAAAAACCGAATGAAGAAATCTTTATTTTGGTGGTAGACAGTGCAAATATTGCCAAAAAATAATTCTAAAGTGAATTGTAAATAGTCAATTACCTTCGCTGCCAATTTTAAATGAGTCTGCGAATCAAAATTGCTCATTACCCATTACTTATTACTTATGTCAAAAAATACCTTTTCAAACTGGGAAAATCTCGTTAAAAAGCAGCTTAAAACTGAAGATATTTATACTGCTCTTAACAAAGAAAATTTAGAAGGAATTACCGTAAAGCCTTTTTATAACAGCGTTGAAAAACCTTTGGTCAATCTTCCAAAAGTAGAAGAAAATACCCATCTGGTGGCAACCTATCATGAAACGCTTGAAGAAGATGTTTTTGCGTTTTTACTCAATGAGAATGTTGAAAATCTGGTTGAAAAAACGGTTTTTATTAACAACCGGGAACTTGCAGAGCACATCAGTCCTGCCGACGAAGACCAATATTTTTCCCTCATTGATGTTTTTGATGAAAATAATGCATCGATCGATGATCAGCTTGTCAAAGAATTATTGGCTAAGGACTTTAAAAGAAATATATGCGTTGATATTTCACTTCATCAGAATGCAGGTGCATCGATTGTTCAGCAGCTGGGAATTGCTTTGGCCAAGGCAAAAGAGCTTATAGAAGTGTATGGAATTGCTGTTTCAGATAAAATACTCTTCAGATTAGCTGTGGGAGGAAATTACTTTTTTGAAATGGCTAAAATCCGTGCGTTTAAACTCCTTTTTAATCAGTTATCAAAAGAATACGGTCTTGATGATATTCCTTATATTTTTGCGGAGACCTCTTTAAGAAATAAATCTGTTTCGGACAGTGAAAATAATCTCATCCGTTCAACTTTAGAACTGGCAGCCGGAATGATTGGAGGGGCAGATGCAGTTTTCAGTACCAATTATCAGATAGGAAACAATACCGAAAATTCAGAAGAAATTTCATTTAAGCAACAGATTGTTCTGGCTTATGAAAGTATCATCAATGTTTTTGAGGATGCTTCAAACGGAAGTTACTATATTGAAGATATTACACGGCAAATGACCGAAAACTCATGGGAATTTTTTTTAGAAATTGAAGAAGCCGGCGGTTATCTGGAAATGCTGAAGCAGGGAATTCTTCAGGAGAAAATCTATGATCATGCTGTCAGTGAGCAAAAATGGGTGATGGAAGGAAAAATAAAACTGATTGGGGTAAATCTATATCCAAAATTGGACGCAAAAAAATCTGTCGGGGAACTTTATGATATAAAAAAGATCACAGCGGTTCGTTGGGCTGAAATGTTTGAATAATCTTTCCTCAACATTAACAAATCTTCACGGATGATTATGCTGAATTGAAAATTTTATAAAAAAGTTTTAGAATATGAAAGAAAAATTGAATGATTTATTTGAATATACTTATCATTTCAACAAAGAAATGGTTAAAATTATTTTGGAGAATCTTTCTAAGACAGATGACAAAACAATAAGTCTGATCAATCATATTTTAAATGCACAGCAGGTTTGGAATTCAAGAATTTTAAAAGAAAAACCTTTTGAAGTCTGGCAACGTAACCCCATTGAAAATTTGGAAGAAATCAACGAGAAAAACTTTAAAAATACGGTTCATATTCTTGGAGCTTATGAATTAGATCAGAAAATTGAATATCGAAATTCGAAAGGAATCAAGTTTGAGAATAGTATTTTCGATATTCTTTTTCATATAATTAATCATTCAACATATCATCGCGGACAAATCAATTCCCAGTTGAAAAACAGTGGGATTGAGCCTATATTGACAGATTATATTTTTTATAAAAGATAATTTTTGGAAATTCCCATTTTAAATAAAGAAATTCAAAATTACATCATTGCAAATCTCAAGACAGATCTGCATTCTTTACTGTTGAAAAAATCTCCGTTTCCCGAAATTTCCATGCAGGAAATTGTACAGCAGATTAAAGGCAGGCAGGTAGCACAGAAAAAATTTCCGTTTTTACTGAAAGAGGGAATTGTTTTCCCACCTCAGCTCAGTCTGGAGCAATCTTCATCGGATAAAACTGCACTCTATAAATCGGCACTACTAAAGGGAAAGAAATTTATCGACCTCACAAGTGGTTTTGGCATTGATGCCTACTATCTTTCCAGAAATTTTGAGGAGATTACTTTGGTCGAACAGAATACCGAACTCCTGAACATTGTAGAACACAATTGGAATATTTTGGGTGAAAAAGCCCATTTTATTAATCAAAAGCTTGAAGATTTTTTAAATCAGAATACGGAGCATTATGATGTTGTTTATCTCGATCCGGCAAGAAGAGATCTCCAAAAAAACAAAGTTTTTCTCTTGGAAGATCTGTCACCCGATATCCTTGAGATTCAGGATAAGTTGCTTTTGATTTCAAGACAGGTTGTCATCAAACTATCACCGTTGATTGATTTAAAATATCTTGTTTCTGTTTTAAAAAATATTTCCAGAATAGAAGTTCTGGCTGTGAAAAATGATGTAAAAGAAATTGTCGTTTTTCTGACAGAGGAACCTCCAAAATCTATTCAATGCTACTGTAGAAATCTGGAAAGTGAAGATTCTGACTTTCATTTTACATTCGGTGATGAAGAAAATGCCAGCCCGGAATATGCTGAACCCGAAAAATTCATCTATATACCTAATAATACTGTTCTGAAAGCAGGAGTTTTCAATTTAATTTCGGAAAAATTTAATCTTAAAAAACTGCATCCCAATACACATATTTACACTTCAGTTGAAGTCATTGAAAATTTTCCCGGAAGGATTTTTGAAATGGAAGTGGTTGATGGAAAGGATGTTAAAAAGAAAGATCAGTTTAATATCATTTCAAGGAACCATCCGCTCAGACCTGAAGAGATCAAAAAGAAATATGGTCTGAAAGACGGAGGAAGCAGATATCTTATTTTTACACAATCCAAAAAAGGAAAATTAATATTAAAATCAGTCTGAAAATGTTGCCGAAAAATGCAATATTTCTTACTTTTGGGCAATCAAAAATTTTGATACGAAATCGCCCTGTTTTTAAGCAATATACAATCGTAAGAACGGGCGATTCCAGATGATTCCTTAAAAAATAAAAAAATCATATGAAAAAAGTAATTTTATGTTTGGCCATTGCGACATTAGCAGTAAGCTGTAAAAAGATTCAGGCAGGTGGAAACAAGAATACTTTGAAACTTGAAGAAGGAGTAGAAAGATATTCTGATGATCATCAGGGTGGTCATGACGGGCACAGTGCTGAACCGGCGCATGCAACTCCAGCACATGGTGCTCATGAGACAGAAGCGCCCAAAACAGACAGCGCGGCAGCAAAACACTCAGATTCTGCAAAAGTAGGACATTAATCTGTTCTTAGCGATATATCATGATCCTGCACTTGTGCGGGATTTTTTTATTTAAAAATATCTGTTTTGTGATAAAAACTTCCTTTTGTTTGTTCACGCAGATCAATTTTTTTAAATTTAACCAAATTAAAATTGACAATGCAAGAGACATTAAATTACATTACCGAAAATAAATTCCGCTTCGTTGATGAATTATTTGAATTACTGAAAATAGCATCAATTTCTGCTGATCCTGCTTACAAAAAAGAAGTTCTTCTGTGTGCAGATAAAGTTTCAGAATATTTGATCAATGCAGGAGCTGATGACGTGGAAGTTTGCCAGACCAAAGGTTATCCTATTGTTTTCGGACAGAAACTGATTGATAAAAATCTGCCGACTGTTCTTGTATATGGTCACTATGATGTACAGCCGCCTGATCCATTGGAATTATGGAGAAAACCGCCTTTTCAACCTTATATTGAAAAAACAGAACTTCATCCTGACGGAGCCATCTTTGCAAGAGGTGCTGCCGATGACAAAGGACAGTTTTTTATGCAGATCAAGGCGTTTGAAGCAATGATGAAGACCAACAGCCTTCCATGCAATATCAAGTTTATTTTTGAAGGTGAAGAAGAGATCGGCTCCGTAAGTTTAGGTGATTTTGTCAATGAATTTAAAGAAAAATTATCCTGTGACTGTATTCTGATTTCCGATACCCACATTTACAGTAACGAACAGCCTACTGTAACGACTGGATTAAGGGGTCTGAGCTATGTTGAAGTAGAAGTTGAAGGTCCAAACAGGGATCTGCATTCAGGTTTGTATGGCGGTGCTGTACCGAATCCAATTCATGCACTTTCAAGAATGATTGCAAAATTGATTGATGAAGACGGGCAGATCACGATCGACGGATTTTACGATAACGTGGAAGATGTTTCTGAAGATGAGAGAGCTGAGATGAATAAACTGAAAGATAATCCTGAAGAATTCAAAAAGTCAATCGGACTGAATGATGTCGAAGGTGAGACAGGATACACAACTTTAGAAAGAACCTCAATACGTCCTACTTTAGACTGCAATGGTATCTGGGGAGGATATACAGGAGAGGGTGCGAAAACTGTCATTCCTTCAAAAGCTTACGCTAAAATTTCGATGCGCCTGGTTCCTTATCAGACTCCTGAAGAAATTACGGAAAAGTTTACTAAATATTTTGAAAAAATAGCTCCTGATAATGTAAAGGTTAAAGTGACGCCTCATCATGGAGGTATGCCTTATGTATTACCAAGTGATACCAAAGAATTCCTGGCAGCAAAAAAAGCAATGGAAATTGCTTTTGAAAAAGAGGTTTTACCCTATAGAAGTGGTGGAAGCATACCTATTACAGCAATGTTTGAAAAGGTATTAGGAGCTAAATCGGTGTTGATGGGCTTTGGTCTGGATTCTGATGCGATTCATTCACCGAATGAGCATTACGGTTTATTCAATTTTTACAAAGGAATTGAAAGTATTCCTCTGTTTTTTAAGAATTATTCTAAGTATTAAACGATGATAATTGGTTATATATGTGTTTTTTTTTAAAAAATAACATGTAAATGTTTTGTTGAATAGTCGATTTTTATATATTTACGGCACTAAATCATTAAAATAAATTATTTATCATGAAAAAAATCTTTACATCATTAGTTGTAATCTTGTCAGCAAGTTTAGCAACTGCACAAGTTATCACTCAAAATTCAACACCTAATACGGTTGATGCTACAGGATCTGTTGCATGTGGAAGTCAGACTGCAGGATATACTGCTGATAATTATTATACTAGAGTTTTTAATTTGGCAGATTATGGAATCACTTATAATTATAATGTTACTAATGTAGCATTTGGCGTACAAACTGCTAATCTTTCTTTCCCTGTTGCATTATCTCTTTCTACCTTTGTAGGTAATTATCCTACAGGTGTTGAAACTCCACTCGGTGCATCTGTTAACGTAACTGTTGCTACGGCAAATCAAGGAGCAATGGTAAGTACAGGTACAACCCTTACTCGCCTTGTTCCTGCTGGATCAAAACTTGTAGTAAAAGTCTTTCACGATGGTTCTGCAGCAATACCTCCGCAGGTTTTTTATATGGGAATAAATTCTGGAGCACAAACTGGTCCTTCTTATTTAGAGTCAGCTACTTGTGGTATAACAACTCCCCTTGCCACTGGGACTGGCGGATTGGCATCTTTTGCTTCAGCAAGATGGGTAATGACTATTACTGGTCAAAATGCAACTTTGGGGACAACGGAAGTAATCAACTCAAGAGATTTGACAATTTATCCAAATCCGGTAAAAGATATACTTAGATTTAGTTTTTCTAATAATCTAAAATCTGAATCTATAGAAATAAATGATATGAATGGCAGAACAATAACCTCTGTATCAAATACCAAAAATGTAAATGAAATAAATATGTCATCATATGCAACAGGAAATTATATTGTAAGAGTTAAGGCTAATGATGGTAAAATATATATTCAGAAAATTATTAAAGAATAATTAAAATATTACTGAAAAATGAATGAAATCTGATATTGTAAATTTAATTCTACAAATATTATTAATGATATGATAACAGTTCCAATTTACAAATTAATGTTTTCAGAATATTCTTCTGACAAAACGCTTCAATTGGAGCGTTTTTATTATTTTAGGAAAATAAATAGTAACAGATTATGACAGATAATAAAGTCGCTTATATAACAGGTGGAACAAAAGGGATTGGTTTCGGCATTGCTGAAATTTTACTGAAAAACGGAATATCGGTGGCATTTTCAGGAAGAAATGAAGATGACGTGAAAAAAGCAGAAAATGAGTTAAAAAAATATTCTCAGAATGTATTGGGTTTGGTTTCTGATGTAAGGCAGCTTCAAAGCGAAGAAAATGCAGTAAAACGTATTGTAGAAAAGTTCGGAAGATTAGATTTTGTAATTGCCAATGCAGGACTTGGAATTTTTAAACCTGTAGATGAACTGACCTCCGAAGAGTGGAATTCCATGATAGAAACCAATCTGACAGGAGTTTTTCATACCCTGAAATCTTCACTTGATGAACTGAAAAAAAGCGAAGGATATTATATTACTGTTTCGAGTCTGGCAGGAGCTAATTTCTTCGAAAACGGAACAGGTTATAATGCTTCCAAATTTGGTGTTGTAGGTTTTACACAGGCTGCAATGATTGATTTGAGAAAATACAATATCAAATCAACAGTCATTATGCCTGGCTCCGTAGCAAGTCATTTCAACGGTAATGAACCTTCTGAAAAAGACAACTGGAAAATTCAGCCCGAAGATATGGGAAATCTGATCCTGGATATCCTCAAAATGAATCCGCGCGTTTTACCAAGCAAAATAGAGTTTAGAGCAACTCAACCAAAGAGTTAGAAACTTATAATGCGCTGAATAATAATTAAATAAGTATTATGCATGCATAATATATTTTTTATTTATATTTACAACACTTAACAAACAGAATTGCTTCCAGATTTTTTAACGTTGAAGCAAGAGAAAAATATAATATACGTATGAAAATATTAGTTTGTATTAGTAGTGTTCCTGATACTACTTCTAAAATTAACTTTACAGCAGACAAATCTGCTTTCGACAAAAACGGAATTCAGTGGGTGATTAATCCTCTTGATGAATTTGCACTGACAAAAGCAATTAAATTACAGGAATCTCAGGGTGCAACAGTAACGGTGATGAATGTAGGAGATGCTTTGACAGAGCCTGTTATCAGAAAAGCACTTGCTATAGGTGCCAACGATGCGGTAAGAGTGAATCTTGACCCAAAGGACAGTTATTCCACAGCAAAAGAGATTGCTTCTGTAGCACAAAACGGTGGATATGATTTAATCCTGTGTGGTAAAGAATCCATCGATTATAATGGAGGTTCTGTTCCCGGTATGGTGGCTCAGTTATTAAACCAGCCTTTTGTTAATGCTTCTGTAGGTTTAGAAGTAAACGGAAGTGAAGCGACCGCAGTGAGAGAAATTGAAGGAGGGAAGGAAACTATCTCTGTTAAACTGCCTGCAGTCATTGCAGGACAGAAAGGTCTGGTTGACGAAAAAGACCTGATCATTCCTAACATGAGAGGAATTATGTCAGCAAGAACAAAACCGTTGCAGGTTGTTGAGCCTGTTTCATCTGAGGTAAAAGTTCAGGGGGTTTCTTATGACAGTGTTCCGCCAAGAGCAGCAGTAAAAATGGTTTCTCCGGATAATTTAGATGAATTGGTAAGATTACTTCACGAGGAAGCGAAGGTTATCTAATCTTTTACTTATTCAATTTTTTAATTTTAAATTCAAGAAAAATGGCAGTATTCGTATACGCAGAAAATATAAACGGAATTTACAAGAAGGCAGCTTTTGAGGCAGTTTCTTATGCTAAAGCAGTTGCAGATCAGGCGGGAGATACCGTAACAGCAATCTCTGTAAACCCGACAGATTCTTCAGATTTATTATATAAATACGGAGCATCGAACGTAATCAATATTAAAGACGAAGGTCTTAAAAACTTTTCAGCAAAAGCTTATGCTCAGGCAGTAAGCGAAGTAGCTGAAGGAAATATCCTTGTTTTTCCTCACACAACAGATGCTTCATCCGTAGCACCGATGTTGGCTGTAATGAAGAATTTCTCATTAATCACCAACGTTTTGGAAGCACCGGAAAGCCAGTCTCCATTTCAGGTGAAGAGAAAAGCTTTCTCAGGGAAAGGCTTTATGCATGCGAAAGCTGAAGCTGCAGGGGTAATTCTTACTGTTTCTCAGAATGCTTTTGGTGTTAAAGAAAGTGCAGTCAGCGGTTCTGAAGAAGTGAAAAATCTTTCAGTTGCCAATGAAGATACTAAAGTCATTTCTCATGAGCAAAGTTCAGGTAAATTAGACTTAAAAGAAGCAGAAGTAGTGGTTTCTGCAGGCAGAGGAATGAAAGGTCCCGAAAACTGGGGAATGGTAGAAGAGCTTGCAAACGTTTTAGGTGCTGCTACAGCATGTTCAAAACCAGTTTCAGACATTGGATGGAGACCTCATACAGAACACGTTGGACAGACCGGGAAAGCGATCTCTCCCAATTTATATATTGCAATCGGTATTTCAGGAGCTATTCAGCATTTAGCTGGTGTAAACTCCTCCAAGACCATTGTTGTAATCAACAGTGATGCTGAAGCTCCTTTCTATAAATCAGCGGATTATGGTGTAGTTGGAGATGCTTTTCAGATCATTCCTGCACTGACAGAAAAAATCAAAGCAATTAAAGGATAAAAAAGGGAATTGGCGATAGTCAGTTCGCTCCGCTTGTCAATTTAAAATTCACTTGCGATGCAAGATTGACAACGCATTTAATTTCACAATTTATATATAAAAGCTCGGCTTCCGGGCTTTTATTTTTGTCTAAAAAGTAAAACCTACAATAAAAAATTAATTTATATTTGTAGCCATGGATTATAAACAGCTAATCATTCGCGGAATATCGTACAGCCAGACCCAATCGGGAGCTTACGCTTTATTATTGGAACATGAAGAAACAAACGTTAAATTGCCCGTTGTTATCGGGAATTTTGAAGCCCAATCCATCTCATTAGGATTAGAAAAAGATATTCATCCACCCCGTCCGCTTACCCACGATTTATTTACAAAATTTATAGTTTCTGCTAATTTTGAGCTGGTATCTGTCATCATCTATCAGATTGTAGACGGCGTATTTTTTTCAAACATCAATTTTAAAAACTCAGCAACAGAAGAAGAATTGATTCTTGATGCGAGAACATCTGATGCCGTTGCAATGGCAGTGAGGTTTGACGCCCCTATTTTTACCACTCAGCAGGTATTAAGTGAAGCAGGAATATTACTGGAGCTGGAAGATACATCCAAAGAAGAAGAGGTTTTTTCTGAAACCGTACAGCACGAAGACAGTCTTAAGAGTGTTTCTATGGAAGAATTGCAGAAATTGCTGGATGAAGCGGTCAAGGAAGAAGATTTTGATACTGCTCTTGAAATTCAGGAAGAGATCAAAAGAAGAAAAAAGAAAATTGATTAAAGATTTATAAAATAAACATGAGTTTAAAATTACGATTGACCGTCCTCAGCTTTCTGCAGTTTGCAGTATGGGGAGCTTATTTAACTTCCATGGGAAATTATCTCGGCTCAGTTGGCTTAGGATCTAAAATAGGACTTTTTTATGCAATGCAGGGAATAGTTTCTATTTTCATGCCCGCTATTATGGGGATTATTGCAGATCGGTGGATACAGGCTCAGAAACTTTTAGGAATCTGTCATTTTTTTGCTGCTGTTTTCCTTATAGCGGCAGGCTATTATGGAATGTCTGCTGGTGCTGATGTAGAGTTTTCCAAACTATTTCTATTATATAGCTTAAGTGTTACTTTCTATATGCCGACCATTGCCCTTTCAAATTCTGTTGCGTATACTATTTTGGTTACTAATAATTTTGACACGATCAGAGCATTTCCTCCTATTCGTACTTTTGGAACCGTTGGTTTTATCTGTGCGATGCTGTTTGTAGATTTTACAGGTTTTCAGAATAACTATTCTCAGTTTTTCGTTTCCGGGGTTTTAGGAATTATTTTATTTATATATTCTTTTACTTTACCACAATGTCATGTTAATAAAAGAGAAGAAAAAAAGAGCTTCTCAGATGCTTTAGGTTTAAAGGCATTCAGTCTTTTCAAAGACAGAAAGATGGCTGTTTTCTTTATTTTTTCAATGCTTCTGGGAGTTTCATTACAGATAACAAACGGGTATGCGAATCCTTTTATAACCAGTTTTAAAGATATTCCTGCGTTTCAGAATACCTGGGGGGCCAATCATGCCAATGCTTTAATATCGCTTTCTCAGGTTTCAGAAACCTTATGTATTCTTCTGATTCCTTTCTTTTTAAAAAGATTTGGAATCAAAAAAGTAATGCTGATGGCAATGTTTGCATGGGTCCTGAGATTTGGGTTATTTGGGTTAGGAAATCCTGGTGGAGGAGTCTGGATGTTTGTACTTTCTATGATTGTCTATGGTATCGCATTCGACTTTTTCAATGTTTCAGGATCACTTTTTGTGGATAAAGAAACAGACAAAAGTATCCGTTCAAGTGCCCAGGGCGTATTTATGATGATGACCAATGGTTTTGGAGCAACCATCGGAATGCTTGGAGCCCAGGAAGTGGTGAATCATTATGTGTTTTCACAGACCGATCCTGCTCTTCAACTTGCAGGATGGCAGACATCATGGTATATCTTTGCAGGCTATGCTTTGTTGGTAACAATACTTTTTGCCATAGTTTTTAAACATAAACATGATCCCAAAGCCCTGAGTAAAATAAATCACTAAATTATTATTCATTATTAAAATATTAGATTGCACTTTTTATTAAAAAAGTGCAATCTTTTTATTTGTAAGGCAACCATTTTAAATTTCTGCTGTCTTATATACAGAAACTGATCCATGAAGAATTTAGAAGAGTATTTTAAACTTGCCAAAAAACAGGACCGGAGAGCCCAAAAAGCGCTCTATGAAATGTTCTCAGCAAAAATGCTGGCAGTGGCAAACTCTTATACCAATAATATTCATGATGCTGAAGATATTTTATTGAATGCTTTTCTGAAATGTTTCACTAAAATAGAAGACTGTAAAGAATGGAAAAGTTTTCCCTACTGGCTGAGGAAAATCGTCGTCAATGATTCAATAACTTTTGTCAGGAAAAATAAGAATATTCTGTATGCTGATATTGAAACTGCCCCTGATTATGCCGAAGATGAAATTGACGAAAGGCTTAAAGGGATTAATCTCAATGAAATATTTTCGCAAATGCCTCCTGGATATAGGTTGATTTTTAATCTTTATGTATTTGAAGACAAAAAACATCAGGAAATTGCTGAAATCCTGAATATTTCAGAAGGTACAAGCAAAAGCCAGTTAAGCAAAGCCAAAAAATGGATAGCAGATTATTTAAAAGCAAAAGAAAATGGACAAAAAAATACTGAAACAGCTAAAGTCTGATTACGAAGAGCTCGAAATGAAGCCTTCAGAAGGTTTGTGGTCTGAAATTGAAGCAGGGATCGATCAGGCAGCTGATCATACTCATAAGCCAACTTTTGAATGGCATAAATATGCTGCGGTCATTATTCTGTTAATCACTGTAGGTGGTTTGTTCTATTTAAATGATGATCATCCGTCAAGTAATTATCAGTTTAACGAATCTGAAAATACTCTGTCTGGTGATTTAAAATTAAAAGAGAAGGCGGAATACGTGATTTCCGGTAAAAATGAGATGAAAAAATCATCTGTACCTGAAAAGTCCACGATAGAAAAATTAGATGCCATAGTACAGGATAAAGATACCATGATCAAATCTGAGGAGAGAGTAGTACTTGATGATAAAGAAAGTACAATCGTAGATTTTCAGAAAGTTCCTGCAGAAAAAATAAAAACTTCTGATGTACGAGCGGTTACTGCAGAGCATAAACAATCATCCTACATTAACGCAGAGGATTTGCTTTTAAGTAGAGAACTTGATAAGACAAGAGAGGAAAATTACAGTGATCAAAGAAAATTTGGGGTCTTCGACAGGAACAAAATTAAAATCAAAGGCCCAAGCTCTCTGAAAATTTTAGGATTTACAGTGATTTCTGATTCTATGGAGACCAATTAACTTTTAATTTGTCAATTCCATTCATAAAGGAATTAACAGTCGTTCCTGAAAATTTGAACGGTTGTATAATAATGTCTAACAATAACCTCAATATGAAAACAAAAATTGCTTTAATTTCAGCTCTTATGGGTATTTCCTATGTCCATGCCCAGGAAAAGCCATACACAGATGTCCAAATGAGAAACTATTCTAAAAAAATTGATAGTATTGTTATATCTGAAAAAGCGAAGATGAATAATGAATTGGATGAACTGGATAAAATATTTAAGGAAAAGAGATTTTCACCGGAAGAAAAATTGAAACAAAAGACTGAAATTGCTGAAAAATATGAAGATGTCATCAATAAAAAGGTAGATGATCAAAAAAACAGTCTGGAAAATGCGACCAGAGAATTGGTGAAAAGTTCTGTGATGGGAAAAGGGAAAGTTTTCGATCAGGTAGGATTTGCGCAGAATAATGCTCTTTTAAGTTTTAAAGATTCTAAACGCACAAAAAGGGAATTGCTGAAAGGAGATGATCTGAATATTTCTTTTGGATTTACCAATCTTACAAAATCTGCCGGTTCTTTAAATCTGATTAATAAATCCTCCGAAGTAAGATTCGGAAGGTCTACATCCCTGATTTTTGAATATCGTGGAACAAGACAGTTCGGGTCACTGACCTCACCTGTGTTTTACCGTTTCGGTTTGGGGTTAAGAAATGATAATTACAGAATAGGTGATTCTAAAGTTATTGTCCAGCAGGACCGTCAGATTTACCTTGATGATTTTACTGAGGGAAGTTTACGAAATTCAAAAATTTCAAATAATTATATTACTATTCCTGTTGATTTTGTTTTTGTTCTGAATCCTAAATATATCACTGAAAATAATGTCAAAATGCTTGACAACTCAAAAGGTAATTTTAGAATTTCAGCCGGAATTTATGGAGGTGTAAGATATTTGAGCCAGAATCAGATTATCTATAAAGATGAAGAAGGTCACAGAGTGAGTTACAGAGAAAATATTAACGGTTCGCTTAATAATTTTCTTTTCGGGGGGAAGCTGTCTTTAGGGTATGGTGCACTGAATGTATTTTTAAAGAAAGATTTTACGCCTGTATTTAACAACAATGCTCAGATCGACAATAAATATGGGATTCAGATTGGGTTAGAATTATTATATATAAATTTTTAATTAATAGTATAATTTTAATTTTATTAAGGATTTGTTAATTTTTTATTGCATTTTTTATTAATTATAATTGTGGCAGTGAAAATTATTATTTTGAAAACACATTTATTTTGAATGTGTTTTTTTTCGTACTTTGGCATTCTTAGAATGTAATTAGGAAATGAAAAATATACAGTTAGTTGGTTTTATCCTGGTGATTATAGGGAGTTTCCTGCCCCTTGTTCATGTGCCGATCATCGGAAATTGGAACTATTGGAAAGTAGATCACTACTTAGCAGTTTCATGTTGGGCTTTCTCAGCAGTTGCCTTGTTTGGAATCATGAACAACAGTCCGAAAATCGTGAGAACTTTTAGTATTTTATTAATTCTGTTATTTCTTTTTACCATTTTTGCTACAAAATATCAGGCATTCAGTTACTTCAGTTTTCTTCCTTTTAAATCATGGACAGAAACTTTAGCAGCAACAGTAAAACTAAAATGGGGCTGGGCTGTAGAATTTTCAGGAGCGATTATTATGCTCATTGCAACAAAGAAAAAAATATGAGAACATATTCATTTATATTGATTGTCTTTATTTTCTTATCCGCTAAAGTAAAATCTCAGGAACATTTCTTATTGCCTGACACACCTCCAAAATGCCATCTTATCAAAGAAGGAAAGTTTATCAAAGAAGGTGGATCAGCAAAAAATTGGAATATAGTCATCAAAAAAGATTCTCAGAGAGAGTATACTAACAATGGCAAAGATTACATAAAATACAAAATTGAGTTTCTTGACGATTGTACTTATAAAACTACAGTTGTTGGAAAATCGGACGGTAAAAACCCAATCAGAATTGGAGATTCTATGACCAATACAATTATAGAAACAGATCATCAGTATATAAAAATTTCTTCTCAGTATTTTAATAAAACAAGTGAAATTATTCTTGAAAAAGTGGAATGATTTCTTTGTCAGATGTTTACTGTAGACTTTAAAAAAATAAATATTTAAGTATGAAATCGTACGTCTGGTTTTTGGTACATAAGATTAAGAAAGATTACCGAAAATAAAATTTGTCCCGACTATTCGGGATGACTTATAAAAACAATAAAAATTTACATATGAAATCGCATGTCCGGTTTTCGTACTACTGATTAGTAAAGATTAGCGATAACAATACTTGTCCCGACTATTCGGGATGACCTTTAAAAAACAATAAAAATTTACATATGAAATCGCATGTCCGGTTTTCGTACTACTGATTAGTAAAGATTAGCGATACCATATGACCTTTAAAAAACAATAAAAATTTACATATGAAAGAAGTATTCATCGTTTCTGCAGTTAGAACGCCTATGGGAAGTTTTATGGGAAGCTTGTCAACAGTACCGGCTACAAAACTGGGAGCAACAGCAGTCCAAGGAGCATTGGATAAAATAAATCTTGATCCGAAAAATGTTCAGGAAATTTATATGGGTAATGTGTTGCAGGCTGGTGAAGGTCAGGCACCGGCGCGTCAGGTTGCTTTAGGGGCAGGGCTCTCAAATGAAACTCCATCTACAACGATCAACAAAGTATGTGCTTCGGGAATGAAAGCAGTGACAATGGCTGCACAGGCAATCAAAGCAGGTGATGCAGAGGTAGTTGTTGCCGGAGGTATGGAAAATATGTCTATGGTTCCGCATTATTATAATGCCAGAAATGCTACGAAATTAGGGGATGTAAAAATGCAGGACGGAATGGTGTTAGATGGTCTTACAGACGTTTATAACAAAGTTCATATGGGTGTCTGTGCAGAGAAATGCGCAACTGACTACAGTTTTTCAAGAGAAGACCAGGACAATTTTGCAATCGAATCGTACAAGAGATCAGCGAAGGCATGGAGCGAAGGTAAATTTGCCGACGAAGTAGTTCCTGTCTCAATTCCACAAAGAAAAGGTGATCCTGTTATTTTTGCTGAAGATGAAGAATATAAAGCGGTCAATTTTGACAAACTTCCTACACTTCCCACAGTTTTTAAGAAAGAACAAGGAACGGTAACCGCTGCCAATGCATCTACTTTAAATGACGGTGCATCTGCATTAATCCTTGTTTCTAAAGAGAAAATGGAAGAATTAGGTCTGAAGCCTTTAGCCAAAATTATTTCTTATGCTGATGCGGCTCATGAACCGGAAAACTTTACTACAGCTCCGTCAAAAGCATTACCCATTGCGCTTAAAAAGGCAGGTTTAGAAATTTCAGATATTGATTTCTTTGAATTCAACGAAGCTTTTTCAGTAGTAGGTCTTGCAAACAATAAAATTTTAGGGCTGGATGCTGCCAAAGTAAACATACATGGAGGAGCAGTAGCTTTGGGACACCCGCTGGGAAGCTCAGGATCAAGAATCATTGTTACCCTGATCAATGTCTTAAAACAAAATAACGGAAGATACGGTGCTGCTGCAATCTGTAACGGCGGCGGCGGAGCTACTGCGATTGTTATTGAGAATCTGTAAAATAATATCCATGAAAGCAAAATATGCCATTTCATATTTTTAACGGGGTTTTTACTGAATGTAGCGGGAGCCTGGTTTAAAATTACTCACATCTCGTTCGGAGCTGTTAATGGAAGCACATGTTTAACAATCGGCTCTGTTCTTCAGAGTTTAGGGATTATATTAGTAATCTACAAGGTTTTTACTTATCCTAAATTCAGGGAATTTCTAAATAAGTAAAAAAAAATAAAATAAATAGAAAACCAAAAACATTTTGTTTTTGGTTTTTTTTAGATAGATAGTACATCTAAAATTTCTAAATTGATCATAATTTTTGAGTTACCAAAATAATTTTACGTACAAATTTTTAGTTTAATCAGTATTAGATTATGCAGTATGATTTTTTATTCCAGTTTCAATTAAAATCTTTAAAGTGCATATTTTAATGTAAACCCAACAATAAATTTCTCTTAAGCAAAAGAAAAACCTCAGAATGTTCAGCGGTTTTTCTATTTTTGTGCAACTAATTCATCTGAAATGTCTGAAACTGAAATGCAACAAACCCAAAATATAAAAAACAATCCCAAGATCATGAAAGCCTGGGCGGTATACGACTGGGCGAATTCGGTATATTCTTTAGTGATTACTTCTGCAATTTTCCCTATTTATTATACCATTATCACTACTGCTTATAATAGAAAAGAGTATGTTGCTGCTGCTAACGAGGTTCAGGAAATTCCTGTAAGAAATATGATCAAGGTTTTCGGAGAAGCCTACGAACCTGAAGCGGTACTTAGCTTTTCCTATGCGATTTCTTTTTTCCTTGTTGTTATTTTATCTCCGTTTTTATCTTCACTGGCAGATACGATCGGCAATAAAAAATCATTCCTTCAGTTTTTCTGTTACCTGGGGGCAACTTCATGTATGGGTCTGGCCATGTTTACGGGCATGGAAAATATATTTCTTGGGTTGCTCTTCAGTATTACTGCAAGTGTAGGTTTTTGGGGGAGTCTCGTATTCTATAATTCATTTTTACCGGATATCGCAACCCCTGAAAAACAGGATGCACTTTCCGCAAAAGGATATATTTACGGGTATCTCGGATCCGTTGTTTTACTGATCATTTGCCTGGTATTGATCCAGATGGTTGCCAAAGGTCCGGAACAGACTAATACCTTTATCAGAATCAGCTTTCTGTTGACTGGTGCATGGTGGTTTGGTTTTTCACAGTATACATTCAAACATCTTCCTCAGTTTGGTGATATCAAAGAAAAACTTCCGAAGGATCTGGTGCTTCTGAACTATAAAAATATTTTTAAAAGACACGAAGAACAGGGTGGGTTTTTTGAAGTTTTAAAAGACAATATCAGCTTTTATAAAGATATCGCCAAAGAAAGTTTCAGAGAATTGTTCAGAGTGGGAAGCAAACTGTTTGCAGACAGAAGTTTAAAGTTTTTCCTGCTGAGTTTCTTTTTCTACAGTGTGGGAATGCAGACGATTTTCCTGATGGCTGTACCTTTCGGAAGTACAGATATTTTCCCAAAACAGGCTGATAAATATAAGCTGATCATTACGATTTTAGTGATACAGATTATAGCCATTTTCGGAGCTTTTCTTTTTTCAAGATTATCAAAAAAGATTGGGAATAAAAACGTGATTACTATTGCCGTGGTTATATGGATCATCTGCTGTGTATCAGCTTTTTCCCTTAACAAGGAAAATCCTAACCTTCAGCTTCAGTTTTACGGACTGGCAGGTCTTATCGGTTTGGTAATGGGAGGGCTGCAGGCAATGTCGAGATCTACCTACTCGAAACTTTTACCGCAAAACTCAATGGAAAATACAACCTATTTCAGTTTTTATGATGTGCTTGAAAAGATTGCTATCATTTGCGGAATGCTTATTTTCAGTGTCATTATTCAGAAATTCGGGAATATGCAGTACGCATTTATTGCTATGTCCACGTTTTTCGCTGCAGGAGCGGTTACGATAAGATTCTTAAAATCTAAGGTCTAAATCACTATTTGGCTTAAAATTTGTTAATATTCGCAAGAATGCATTAACTTTGCACTAAACAATTACTGCACAATGACGAACCCTCTATTTTACGCAAAAATCCTTCTGTTCGGAGAATATGGAATCATTGAAGATTCTCAGGGTTTGACACTTCCTTACAGCTTTTATAAAGGAACATTAAAGTTCTCAGCCTTAGATTCTGATTTTGAAAAGAAATCTAACGGACATCTGATAAAATATGCTGAATATTTACAGAATCTGGAACTTCCTGAAGGTTTTGACTTAAATGTATCTGAGTTTAAAATAGAAATTTCAAAAGGTTTGTTTTTCGACAGTAATATCCCTCAGGGATATGGAGTCGGAAGTTCAGGTGCTTTGGTTGCTGCAATTTTCGAAAGATATTCTGTTACAAAATATACCCCTGAATCTGTTTCCAAAGATCAGCTGAAAAATCTGAAAAAGGTTTTCGGATCAATGGAAAGCTATTTTCACGGAAAAAGTTCGGGTATCGATCCTTTGATCTGTTATATGAACCTGCCGATCCTTATTGAAAACAGGGAGAGTGTAGACAAAGTGGCCATCCCGAAAAGTGTGGAGGGAAAAGGGGCAATATTCCTGATCGATTCGGGAAGTATAGGAGAAACAGGACCAATGGTTCAGATTTTCTTTGAAAAAATGAAAACTGAAGGTTTCCGCAAAACACTGAAAGAAGAATTTATCCGTTACAACAACGCATGTATAGAAGCTTTTCTGAAAAAGGACATGAATCCTTTTTTCAGAAATCTAAAAAAACTTTCTCACTGGGCATACGAGCATTTCCGTCCTATGATTCCTGAAAGCATTTTTAATGTGTGGAAGAAAGGACTGGACTCAAACGCTTATTATCTGAAACTCTGCGGAAGCGGAGGCGGAGGCTACATTTTAGGATTCACACAGGATTATGAAAAAGCTGAAAAAATGCTTGAAGGGTTCCATAAAGAAGTGATTTACAGATTTTAAAAATACCGTGAATGAATTCTGAAAAAGAAACTTTCCGGGAAAAGGGTTTTGTATCAAAATCCTTGTTTTACCGGTTTTCACAATTCATTGGTTTTCTTTTAGGAGCAAGGTTTTTTGTAGCACTTTTACTTACTTTTGCATTATATGTCTCTACATTTTTCCTTTTTAATCAGGAAGAATCTTTTTCAAACTTTGTTTTTGATTTTAAAGTCCACGGAATTATTTTCTGTACTGTACTGTCCATACTCGCCGGAGGCATTATCAATCAGTTTTATGATTTTGAGAAAGATCATATTGTAAAACCTTTCCGGACAAGAATTCAGAGTTTCATTAAGCAGAAATATTTTCTTTACGCATACATTGTGTTAACTGTCATTTCTTTAGGTACGGCAAGTCTGATCTCCTACAGGGTTTTCATATTTTTTATGATCTATCAGTTTTTTATGTGGTTTTACAGTCACAAACTGAGCCGAATGATAATTCTGAACAATCTGACTTTTGTAAGCCTCACGCTATATCCTTTTTTTGGAATGATGGTCTATTATGAAACTTTTTCCAAAAAAGTTCTCCTGATGGCAGTCTTTCTTTTTTTAATACTTTTATGTATAGATATTGTCAAAGACACCCTGACAAAGAGAGTAGACAAGACTTTCGGCTATGTAACGATCCCCAATTTTTTTAAGAGTCAGACCACCAAAACGATCATTATTTCTTTACTTATCATTACTATGGCAGTTTCGATGAAATTGATTGCAAGAACAGGAATTTCCGGTTTTATGGCTTATTATTTTACATCAGGATTATTGATTATGATCGTGTGCATTTATTTACTTCTGAATTCCTCAAAGAAATCTAAGTTTTTCACCCTCAATATTTTACGTTTCTGGGTTTTCGTCGGAATTATTGCAATGCTGCTGAATGGAATTGAGGGCAAATTGTAGAAAATATATTTTAAAAAGATTCAGGTTATTCTTACATTTGCCAAAATAAAATTTAATAAAAGGAATGCCCATTTTTAACGATACCAAAGTCGCATTTGCCGACAAAACAGATGCACAGTTAAGAAAAGCGTACTGGATGTTTAAAATGATTGAACAGCCTGCTTTGACCAATCTTGGAACTTCTGTTCTTAATTTTACGGTTCATAATAATTTTCCGTTTGTCAATGGAATTGTAAAAAAAACTTTATTTGAGCAGTTTGTAGGTGGGGAAACCCGTGAAGAAAGTATGAAGGCTGTGAAACAGCTTTTTAAAAGAGGGGTTGGAAGTATTTTCGATTATTCGATTGAAGGTAAAGAAGATGAGGAAACTTTTGATTCAGTTTGCCAGGAGATAAAGGATATCATAAAGTTTTCCGTAGGAAATCCTGCCATTCCTTTTATTGTTTTTAAACCTACAGCTTTCGGAAGGATCGATCTGTATGAAGCAGTAGGTAAAAATACAGAACTGACGTCAAGTCAGAAAGAAGAATGGGCAAGGGTCGTAAAGAGATTTGACGAGGTCTGCAGACTTTGCCATGAGCATGATAAAAAGGTGATGATCGATGCCGAAGAGTCATGGATGCAGGACGCAGCAGATCAGCTTTGCGAGGAAATGATGGAGAAATACAATCAGGAAAAACCGATTGTCTGGAACACCATCCAGATGTACAGAACCCATCGCCTGGAATATATGGAAGGCAATCTTCAGCGTGCACGGGAAAAGAATTATTTTATAGGTTACAAAATCGTCCGTGGCGCTTACATGGAAAAAGAAAGAGCAAGGGCTGCAGAAAAAGGATATCCTGATCCCATTCAGCCGAATAAAGATGCTTCAGACATAAATTACAATGCCGGAATTGATTTTGTTATGAATCATTTGGATAAAGTTTCCGCATTTTTCGGAACACACAACGAAGTTTCATCAGAGTTGGTAATGGATAAAATGAAAGCCAAAGGACTTGATAATGATAATCCACACGTCTATTTCGGACAACTTTACGGAATGAGCGATAACATTAGCTTCTATCTGTCTGATAAAGGCTATAACGTGGCAAAATATCTGCCTTACGGACCCGTTAAAGATGTTGTTCCGTATCTTACAAGAAGAGCGAGAGAAAATACTTCCGTAGCAGGACAGACGGGAAGAGAATTAGGTCTGATTCAGAAAGAGCTTCAGAGAAGAAAAAGATAATTTTATCATAAGAAAAAATTTGCGGTGCCCTTTAATACCGGAAAGCAAATTTTTCAGACAGCAAGCAATCCTGTGGTCAGCAGGGTTGCTTTTTTTGTTGCATTAAATACGGCCGATTACATTTTATTACAGGGTTATTTTGCCTTTATGAATGATCTGCCCATTATTATATCAATTAATAAATAAATTAATAAATGAATGAATGAGTTATTAATAAATCTTCTCTCACAAATTCTTTTACGATATTAGGTATTTCTACTCAAGACAGCGATTGGTTATTTCTACTCTATAGGAAATATTTTCTTCTTTGTTACTTTGAACAGCTTATGATTGAACAACAGTATTCCGATGTACAGATGAAAGTTTATCAATATATTTTAATATTCACTTCTACAGGATAAGAGGTATTTACAGATGGTACATCAGGTCTGTTACTGTCATTTAATTAAGTGAAAAACTGAAAATAATATCATGAATACAGAAAACTATGACGTCATCGTTATCGGCGGCGGAGCGATCGGTCTTGCTACCGCTTATCATCTTGGTAAGAGAAAAGCAGGCACGTTAGTTCTTGAGCAGTTTACTTTTGCCAATCAACTGGGAAGTTCTGCAGGCGTTTCACGCCAGTTCAGAATTCCCTATCCGGAGGAATATATGGTAAAGATGGCTTTAGAAGCTCAGCCTTACTGGGATGAACTGGAAAAAACAACCGGGGATCAGTTACTGGATAAAGTAGGTACCCTGTGGTTTGGAGATCCTGAAGTACATTCCACAGAAGGAAATATCGCTGAAGCTGAGGAAGCATTAAAAGCTTTAAACGTTCCTTATACCACTTTAACAGCGAAGGAAATAGAAGAGAAGTACCATTTCAGAAACTTACCTGAAACCTACACCGGCCTTTTTCAGCCTGATGGTGCCAGTATCAATTTTAAAGCAACAATCGATGCGCTTCTGGAACTGTGTAAAAAAGAAGAAACCGTTCAGCTGAGAGAAAATTCGCCAGTTCTCCAAATTAAACAGACCGGTGAACTTTTTGAAGTCACTACACCCAACGGAGTTTATATCACAAAAAAACTGGCTATTATTCCAGGTCCTTATATCAACAGTGTCATCAACTTACTTGATTTCAAAATTGAAGCAACCTACTGGAATATGTCTTCAGCCTACTTTAAGAAGACTGATCCCAACATACAATATCCGACCTGGTTTGTATTTCAGAATGCAGACGGTGAAAACGGCAATCAGTTTTATGGTTTTCCTTCCGTTGACTGGGATCACCCGGAATACATCAGGGTCGCACCTGATTTCGTGATCAATCCTTTGGAAGAACCTGGTGACAGAACATTAATTCCAAATCCGCAGGAACTTGCCTACACTTCAGAATGGGTAGAAAAGCATATGACCGGATTACAGGCTGAACCTGAATATACTTCAACCTGTCTTATAGCTTTAAGTAAAATCCAGAACAAGGAACTTCTGATCGATTTCGCACCGGGTTATGTTCCCAACCACAAAAATATCGTGCTGTATGCTACAGGATGGGCAGCCAAGTTTACTCCTTTTTTAGGAAAAATCATGTCAGATCTGGCATTAGACGGGCATACAGATTTTGATATTACCCCTTTCCAGTTAGGGCGGAAATATTTTAAAGCACTTTAATAAAACTAAAATATCATGAATAAAAACACTCCATTAAATTCAGGAAAACATCCTGATTTAAAGATTGAAGTTGCCATCATCGGAGCCGGAACTTCAGGATTATACACAGCATATCGCCTGGTTACGGATCAAAAATTCAAAGCCAGTGAAGTGCAGATCTTTGACATGAACAATAAATTGGGAGGAAGACTGGAATCTGTTATCATGCCGGGAATGAATTTCTGGGGCGAACTGGGTGGGATGCGCTACCTGACTTCACAGAAAATTGTAACGACTTTAATTGAAGGTTATACACCTGAAGAAGATCCGGATAAACGTATCCCTGTTTTAAAAGATACCATGACTCCTGTTCCGTTTCCAATGGGTGAAGCGTCAAAATTGTTAATGTATCTCAGAAAGGACCGGTGCAAACAGGATGCGTGGAACAAAGCTCAGGCTAAAGGTGAAAAACTCCAGACCCGGTATTACCTGAATGATGATGACTATGGTTTCAGTTCGGACCAGCTTTTTAATAAGATCATTTATGAAGTTCTGATGGCTGATCAATGGGTGGCTGAAACATATAAAAACAAAATCATAAAAGGCAAAGACTCTGAATATGACTACTCTTTTGAATTAACCAGTGAAGACTGGGACGTTATCAAACCCCGGTTGATATACAGTTTCCCAAATTCTCCTTATGATCAGCGTAAAGTAAATGATATCGGATTCTGGAATTTGATCAAAGATCAGGTCTCACAGGAAGGTTATATGTTTTTGGCGAATGCAGGAGGGTACTATTCAAATACGATCAACTGGAACTCGGCAGAAGCATTTCCCTATATGGTAGGAGATTTCTCAGCAGGAACGATTTATAAAACCATTGAAGAAGGATATGACAGTATTGCCTATGCTCTCGCTAATTCTTATATGGATCATGAGGGAGCCTGTATCTGGTCAGAGAATAAACTGCTTACTTTTACAAAAAATCACGGTCTGGCACAATCGCATAAATATGAATTGGTTTTTCTAAATCTCAGAACCAACACGAAATGGAAAGTATATGCGAATAAACTGGTTCTTGCAATGCCTAGAAAATCCCTGGAACTTTTGGATCAGAACAATTTCTTTTTCGATGTAAACGAGAACTCAGTTCTAAGTGAGAATATCCGTTCTGTTATTATGGAACCTGCCTTTAAAATATTAATGGGTTTTGAATATCCATGGTGGCAGAAACTTGGAATCGACTCCGGACATTCTATTACGGATCTGCCGATGAGACAATGCTATTATTTCGGAACAGACGAACATACTGATAATTCGATGTTGCTGGGAAGTTACGGGGATATGGAAACGGAGACATTCTGGAAAGCACTCAGCGATGACAAACTGCTTTTTGAAGTAAAGCCTGCTAAATCTGCATCTTTAAAAGAGCTGCATCAGTTAGATGATGTTCAGGCAACAAAATTGATGGTGAATGAATTAATGAATCAGCTCCGTGAGCTTCACGGTGCTGAAGTCACTATTCCGGAACCTTATGTAACCTATTTCAGGGACTGGTCTGAAGAACCTTTTGGAGCCGGTTATCATGCATGGAAAGCCGGATATTCAGTAGAAGATGTCATGAAGTATATGAGAAAACCTGTAGCTGATGAACAGATCCATATTTGCGGAGAAGCTTATTCTGATCAGCAGGGTTGGGTAGAAGGCGCATTCTGTGAAGCTGAAAAAATGCTGCAGGAATATTTTGGAATGCACCGGCCTCACTGGTTGAGCAAAGATTATTATTTAGGATGGTAAAAAAAGCACATGATACAAAGCTTCAGACTTTTTCTGAGGCTTTTTTGTTTAAATTAAATAGAGTCAATATCTGATAATAAAAACATTAATAATAATCAAAACTATTTTGACTATTTATTGCAAAATAAATAAGTAATTTGGTTCCTGAAATGTACGAACTTCAGAAAGAGACTTATTTAGGCAATACCAAAAACTGCTTCAGTATCCAGCAGGGAATTGCTGTTGTAGAAACAGAGTATCAAAAAAAAGTATATGAAGGCTGGCATTCTCATCATAACGCACACATTACTCTTTTTTTAAAAGGGGGAACCACCGAAAAACGAAAAAATTACAGTGAAAATGTTGGACCTGGTTCACTATTATTTTACCACAGTGATGAACTGCACTTGAATCATAATACGCTTTTCCCATCCCGGAATATTAATATCGAAATCCAAGAAAACCTTCTTAAAGAACTTGATGTAACTGAAGAGATCATCGGAAAATCTATTCTAAATACCGTTTCTGCCAAATTTTTGATTCTGAAAATTTTTAAAGAAACCCTTACGCCTGATTCATTTTCCGGGGATACGATAACTATGCTGTTTTCTCAGCTATCCGATAACCATCAACACGTAGAACAGTTCAATAAAGGTCCGCTCTGGATAAAAAGTTTAAATGAACTATTGAATGACTGCTGGAATGAAAATCCTAATCTGCAGGATCTGGCGAAAATTTTACAGTTAAATTCAATTACAATCTCTAAGCATTTTCCGAGATATTTTGGCTGCACTTTTGGCGAATATATGAGAAGATTAAAAATAAACCGGTCACTTCCTTTAATACAATCCAATAAACATACTTTAACAGAGATCGGTCTTGAATGCGGATTTGCCGATCAAAGTCACTTCATCCGGACTTTCAAAAGCCAGACCGGATTTTTACCTAAGCGATTTCAGAAATTATAGAGGAGGCAAATTTCATTCTATTTTATGTTTTTAAGACGATTGATATTTGCAGCAATTAATCCTTAAACCCAATAAAATGGAAACTCTTACTCTAAAACAAAAAATATTCAATTCTTCATTTACCAAAATCATTCTTGCCATACTGGTATTTATGACAGTTGTAGTTACAGGACAGCTGATTGCATCAAAAATACTTGGTTTGACATCGCTGGATAAAAACTACAGAAACCTGTTAAAGGGACTTTTTGTTTCCACAGCAGCTGTGTTAAGTTATATCTTTTTCTTTAAAAAGTATGAAAATAGAGAGGTAAAAGAATTAACATCAAAGGGATTGGCATTAAATATCATTACAGGTGGCATAATCGGTTTTGTGTTGCAGTCTCTTACAATTTTAGTCATATATCTTAACGGAAATTACAAGATTATTGCCTTAAATCCGATTTCTTATATCCTCATCCCTTTTGCTCTTATGTTTACAGTAGCTGTTATAGAAGAAATACTGGTGCGGGGAATTATTCTGAGGATTATAGAAGAAAAGCTGGGAAGTTACATTTCCCTTATAATTTCATCTCTTATCTTCGGAGCGTTACACCTGGCAAATCCGAACAGTAGTTTTCTTTCGGGATTATGTATTACTACCGCAGGATTTTTATTGGGCGCTACTTTTATTTATAAACGTAACCTATGGTTCCCGATTGCGATACACTTTGCATGGAATTTTACACAGACAGGAATTTTCGGAGCAATAACATCAGGGAATGAAAAAACGGGTAGCCTGCTCACTGTAAAGATACACGGTCCGGAAATAATTACCGGGGGAGCATTTGGTCCTGAAGGCAGTATCCAGGCAACTGTAATTTGTTTTATTGCAACTGTTGGACTGTTAGTTTTAAGCCGTAAAGAAAATAAAATTATAAAACCATTTTGGGAAAGAAAATAAAAATTTAAATATAAAATTTTTGATTGTCCTTAATCTGTCATAACTGAAAAAACTTTGTGAGCTTACTTAGTGTTAAAATTAGGTACCGGATATTCCATATAAATTAAAGTCTGATCAAAAACTGGTCAGACTTTAATTTTTAAGGTTCAAAACTTTCAAATTTTCCGTTTTCATAAAATAGAACGATACGTTTTATCTTACTGGTTTGATTTTCAATAACTTGATTAATTATTTCTTCGTTTGATTTTTCTAATGGCTGAGAATCGGATATTCTTGACTGAGCTTTACTTGGCTGAGGAATATCAGGTTCTCGCACGATTGGGATTTCTTCTGATTCAGGCTCTTCAATTCCAAAATCTTCATCAGTGTTCATCATCGTAAATAAATCCGGAAGTGATGTAGGCCTGGTCTTTTCTTCTGAACTTTCATTTTCAGGTATGAACTCATTCTCCGGTAAATCTGATTTCAGCATTTCACCGTCACCGTTCACAAGCCAATCCCAAAGAATCTCCGGAAATCTTGATTTTATCTTAATGATAAATTCTAAGGAGGGCTTATTCCTGCCGGAAGTAATGTGTGAGATCGAGGAACGCTGTACGTCAATTTCATCAGCGAACTCTGAAGAGCTTAGCTTAGAATACTCGATAACTTTTGAAATTCTCTCATTCAAACTCATAAATAATAAGCTTTAATTAAGTTACAAATGTAAATATAAAGTTTACAATTGCAAAATACAAAAGTAAACAATATGATCAATTATTGATATACAAAAGTAAACTGATGTAAATATCTAATTATCAGTGTTTTAAATTTATAAGCATCATATAATTGTATTTTATCCACAAAAGAGATAAACAGATATATTTCTACTTAAAGTATAACTCTACATAGAATTTTTAATAAAAATTATGGGGCTTAGGTTTTATCTTTAATAAGCCCATATTTTACCTGATTGCTTTACTGCAGGTATTTTGAGACCTGTCTCTGGTATATAGAGTGGGAGAGTGGTTAAATAACTGATTTAGACCGACATTTTGACTGACTGATCCGGTAAGTATAAATTACTTCGCTTAAAAAACCCTGCCGCAGGTGTTTTTAACAAAAAATTAAGAGGAGAATCACATCGGATTATTATAAATATTTGCATTCATCTTATGACAATTACTTCAATCAACTTTAAGGCTGAAAAACTGTTGAAAACAATTTAATTTTACTCGATTTACATTTGTATAATACTGTGAATATGGTAGTTAATCCACAATTTACACGTTTAGTATAATTACGCTCAAATGAGATGAAACCTACTTATCAACACTTAAAGTATATATTAACTATACATTGAGATAGTTTTTTTAATTAATTGAATGTAAGCAATTTAAATACATTGTATTAAATTATTATCAATCCACATTTTAACTAACAGACTTTATGGCAATTCTTTATGTTTAACAATATTACAAATGTAAATTTTATTTTATCCTGAAAAATTGCTAAATTTGACTCTTGTAAATTTCTCATAATGAATTTTGAACATTTGTATATCCCAAATCCTAGATTCTCTAATCGCTATATTTCTCCCGGAAAATTATTTTCCTATCTTCAGGCTGATCTCAGCGATTACATTCAGGAGATCGGTAAATCATATTTAGGAAAGCCTATTTACAGGTTATGTATTGGGAAAGGTGATATAAATGTTCTTGCATGGTCTCAGATGCATGGTAATGAATCTAATGCTACGCATGCCATGCTTGACCTTTTAACGACTCTTGATCACCACCATAAACTCAAAGAAGATCTTTTCAGTATCATTACTTTAGAGTTCATATTTATGTTAAACCCAGACGGATCAGAAAAATGGACGAGGCTCAATGCCGCTGATATTGATCTTAACAGGGATTTTCATAATGAAGCAAGTACAGAGATTAAATTTCTCAAGAAAATGGTTTCTGAAAAAAAATATGATTACGCACTCAACCTTCATGAGCAGAGAACCATTTTTACAACAGACGGAATCCATCCTGCTACACTCTCTTTTTTAGCTCCCTCACAAGATGAAGCAAGGACAGTTACAGAAAACAGGAAAAAATGTATGGCGGTAGTCGGTCAAATCTATGAGAAGCTGAAGGAGATCATTCCAAATCAGATCGGCAGATATTCTGATGAGTTCTATCCTACCTCTACAGGCGATAATTTTATTAAAGCAGGAATGCCGACAATTCTCTTTGAAGGAGGACATTTTATAGACGATTATACGAGAAAAAATACCAGAAAATATTACACGGTTGCTTTATATTATGCCTTAAAATCAATCAGTGAATTAAGATCTGGTACGTTAGGATGGGAGAAGTATTTTGAGATCCCCGAAAATCAGGAAACCCATTATGATATCATTTACAGAAATGTAAAACTGAATACCGATCACGAATGTATTCTTGATATTGCCGTTCAGTACAGAGAGATTCTCGAAGAAGGAAATGACGAAATATCTTTTATCCCGTTTGTAATGGAAGCAGGTGATGTAACGGAAAGAAAGGGATGGCTTGAAATTGACTGTACCGGTAAAAGATTTGTCAGCGAAGCAAAGTATCCTAAATTGGATGCTCAGGTCAATTTTAAAATAGAGGAATAAAAAACAAGGCTGTCTGTACTTTTAGGATAGCCTTTTTTTATTTAAGATAATCTATCTAATTTTCTAAATATTTTTTCCCCACGCTCAACCCTGCCAGTGTTCTAAACGCTGGCAGGGTTTTCCAACATAAAAAATTTAAAGTGTTTTAGGCGATATCATCTTTAACAAATGAATTAATCTTTGTCAATGTTTTATTTCCAACGCTCAACCCTTCCAGCATTCTAAACGCTGGCAGGGTTTTCCAATATAAAAAGTTTAAAGTGTTTTAGGCGACATCACCTTCAACATATCAATCGCATCTTCTCAATGTTTTATTTCCCATACTCAACCCTGCCAATGTTCTAAACGCTGGCAGGGTTTTCCAACATAAAAAATTTAAAGTGTTTTAGGCGACATCATCTTTAGCAAATGAATAAAGTTTTGTCAATGTTTTTTTACCCACGCTCAACCCCGCCAGCGTTCTAAACGCTGGCGGGGTTATCCGATATAAAAAATATAAAGTATTTAAGGCGACGTCACCTTCGACACATCAATCAAGTTTTGTTAATGCTTTTTTCCCCCATGCTCAACCCTTCCATCGTTCTAAATGCTGGCAGGGTTTTCCAACATGAAAAATTTAAAGTGTTTTAGACGACATCATCTTTAGCAAATGAATAAAGTTTTGTCTATGTTTTTTTTCCCACACTCAACCCTGCCAGCGTTCTAAACGCTGGCAGGGTTTTTCAACATAAAAAATATAAAGTGTTTTAGTCGACATCATCTTTAACAAATCACTCAAGCTGTGTCAATGTTTTATTTCCAACGCTCAACCCTGCCAGTGTTCTAAACGCTGGCAGGGTTCTCCGATATAAAAAATATAAAGTGTTTTATGCGACATCATCTTTAACAAATTAATCAAGCTTTGTCAATGTTTTATTTCCAACGCTCAATACTTCCAGCGTTTTAAACGTTGGCTGGGTTTTCCAATATAAAAAGTTTAAAGTGTTTCAGAGGAAAGAACTTTCAATAAATCTCATCAGGAATAACATTGACTATTCTGAACTTGTGAAAACGATATGGAATCCGAAAGGAGGAAGTAGGAGATTTTTCGAAAAAAAGAAAACTGATATTCTTATGATAAGTGAAAAGAAGGCCAATTGTGTAAATTTTACCTAATGAGCAAAAAAAGTGTATAGTGTAAAGAATCCTACATGAGATGTACAGGTCAATTTTAAAATAGAAGAATAAAAAAAGCGAAACATCAAGTTTCGCTTTTTTTTGTTTTATCTGATATCAGTTAACGACCTTAATTCCGTTAGCAACAAATCTGATTTCTTCTTTTGGCTTGGTGATCGCATCAATTTCTGCCTGAGGTTTTTTAGCGTCCTCTGCATAATGTTTCTGCTCGTCAACAGAAGTTACTTTTCTTTCCGCATTTCCTTCAAGAACTACATTTTTACCTTTCAGAGCAGTTGGTACGAAAAATCCATAGTCTTTCATTTTTACGAAAAACTGAGTGTCATCTTCAGTCTGGATTGTTAACCAACATCCTTTTTTGTCACAGACATCAATTACTTTTCCTTTGATCGCAACATTCTCGACTTTTTTGTTGTCTTTTTTAAGTTTTTTTGCTAGTTTCTCTACGCTGATAGCCTTAGATTCCGGTGAAGTTACGGTAGAACCGTAGGTGTCGCCAACGATAGCGTTTCCGGCAGGAGGACCGTTCTTTTTCTGTTCCTGTGCAAGTACCAGTGTTGAAGCACTTACAGCTAATAAAAATAATAGGGATCTGAATTTCATTCTTAATATTTTTTCCAAAATTAATAATAAAAATTGAATTTAGAATTAATAAAAACTTGATAAAAAACAGTTCGTTTCATTATTCAAAACAAAAGTGAAAAAGAATTACAGATTTATCTATATTTGAGGGGAATATTCAGATATGCAGAAAAAACTAAAACTTTGGGATGCTACGATGCTCGTTATGGGTTCTATGATCGGTAGCGGAATTTTTATTGTCAGCGCAGATATGATGCGGAACCTCGGTTCAGGATATTGGGTGATCGTCGTTTGGATCATTACAGGAATCATGACAGTGGCAGCTGCTATCAGCTATGGCGAACTTTCAGCTTTATTCCCCAAAGCAGGTGGACAATATACCTATCTCACAGAGATTTTCGGAAAAAAAATGGGGTTTCTTTACGGATGGGGACTCTTTACGGTAATTCAGACCGGTACCATCGCTGCGGTTGCAATGGCCTTCGGTAAGTTTACTGCTTATCTTGTTCCGTCACTCAATGATGCTGCTCCTATTTTTCAGAGTGGCGAATTCATGATTACCTGGATTCAGATGCTCGCTATTGCTATTATTCTTCTTCTTACCTACATCAATACCAGAGGAGTCGAAAGCGGAAAAATACTTCAGAACGTTTTTACAGGCTCAAAGATCTTAGCTTTACTCGGGTTAATTGCGGCAGGTTTTATTTTTGTTGATTTTTCACATCTGGCAGAAAATTTCAGTTTCGGAAATAATGCATTTAATAATATCAATAAAGATGCACAGGGGAATTTTCTTAAAACAGGATGGGAATCCATTGACGGGATGACTTTGATGGGCGGAATCGCTGCAGCCATGGTAGGATCGGTATTCAGCTCTGTAGCCTGGGAAAGTGTGACCTTTGTTTCCGGTGAAATAGAAAATCCAAAGAAAAATGTTGTCAAAGCAATGATCTTAGGAACCTCCGCAGTAATGCTCTTATATATTGCGGTAAATTTTGTATATCTCAATGCCATAGACCGTGATTCCATTGCTTTTGCGGTTAATGACCGGGTTGCTGTAGGAGCTTCACAAAACATTTTCGGAAGCGCAGGAACAGTGATTATTGCCGTTCTCGTAATGGTGTCGACGTTCGGATGCAACAACGGATTGATTCTGGCAGGAGCAAGGGTTTTCCAGACTATGGCAAAAGACGGTTTGTTTTTCAGATCAGCCATTGACAACAATAAAAATGATGTTCCTTCGAATGCACTCTGGATGCAGGGAGTATGGGCATCAGTTCTTTGCCTGAGCGGACAGTACGGAAACCTTTTAGATATGATCTCATTTGTTATCGTTCTGTTTTACATGATCACGGTTTTCGGAGTGATTTATCTGAGATTCAGACAGCCGGATCTTGAAAGACCGTATAAAACATGGCTGTATCCTGTGACACCGATTGTTTATCTCGTGATAGGAACTGTTTTCTGTGTTCTCCTCCTTATTTATAAACAGCAATATACATGGCCGGGCTTCCTGATTGTTCTGCTTGGACTTCCCGTGTACTATCTCATCAACCGGAGTAAAAAGACAGGAGAATAACACTTAGGAGCTTAATCCCGCTTTCACTACTCGCTTTTTCTTATTTTCGCCGTGCGAAAATAAGAAAAGAGCTCAAACATACCGTTCAATCGGGGCTATGAAATTGAGTACCGGTAAAATATTCTGATTCTTCGATCAATTTCGGCGTGTTCTTAAGATATTTATTTTTTGAAAGGCTATTAGAAGACTATATGGAAATTAGATTTTTTAAGGTCTGTTAAAAAGTCTTCTGCAGCCAGTAGCTTTAATCATGCCTTACAACTTTTATCAAATTCAATAGTTTTCAGGAAAGTTTCAAAATTTTACCATACATTATTTCACGAAAATGATTAATTTGGTATTTCATTTTAAATAATGACACCAAAAAAAATTAAAATAGAGAAACAAATCTATGGACACACCAAATTACAGAATGCCCTTTGTGCCGTCAACACTGATGTCTGAAGGTGGAAGTATAGACACCTGCGATATGGGTGAAAGTATTGCCCACAACATCATGTTGCTGATCACTACAAAAAAAGGGGAAAACAGATATGATGAAAATTACGGAAATGATGTTTGGAACCTGGAATTTGACAACGGAGTTACCTCTGCTGTATGGGAAAATGTTTTTATCAAAAGCCTCAAGAGGCAGATTCTGGAATTTGAGCCCAGAATTGTACAGCCGCAGGTTGATGCCCATGTAGAGATCGTAGAGCACAATTATGACACCAAAGAACATACGGAAATCAAAAAAAAAGTAAAAATAGCCATCAACGCAAAAATGGAGGCTACCGGGGAACGCTTCAGCTTTTCCACCGAGCTTTTTTTAAGCCCGATGTCCATTGATTAATCACGCACCTTATCACAAATATGAATTTAGATCAGAATATATATTCCAAAGAATCTGTAAAAGCAAGAATGCTGCAAAATGCAACCAAAGTATGGGGACTCAAAAGTCCGCAGTCACTGGATCCTTTTGTAAAACTTTTAATTGATGCATTCAGTACAGAAGTTTTCAAAGCCAATAATGAAATTCAGACCGTCAACGCGAGAATTTTGGAAAAACTGGCAAAGCTTCTTACTCCTTCCATTTATACCCATCCGATTCCGGCACATGCTGTTGCTTTTACCGTGCCCTTTGAGTCCTCAGAGATTCTATTGGATCATACCGAGTTTTTCTTCAGAAAGCAGATGAATTCAACAGTTAAATCAGAATCAGACAAACAGCTGAATATCCCCTTTACACCGATTGGAAGCGTAAGGACCAACCATGCGCAGACAGCCGTCATGTTTGTTGGGAATACCTGTTACAGTGTTGATGAAAGATTAAATAAGATTCCGATTTCAAGATTTCAGGGCAGACCGTCAGATTACCGGAAAGTGACCATTGGGATCAATGTTTCAAAATATTCCAATGAAAAATTCCCCAAATCATTAAGTATATACTGCTCAAATCCTGCATTTGAACATCTGGATTACGTATATAAACTTCTTCCCTATACGAAGGTGTCCAGTAATGGCAATCCTCTGTTCGTAAAAGAAGGAATCACTTATCTTAAAAAAGATCAGCCCGAAGGATATGAACAGCTCTTTCATGAGCAGTCGATCCAGACTAAAATAATAGAAGATATTAAAAGTATTTATCATCATAAATTCATTGAGGTTACCGGTCTGTCAAGAGATTTGTTTTCAGAAGCAGGAGCACTGCCTCAGGATTTAGATTTCCTTAACGGCAGGGAAGAGATCCACAAATACATAGACGGCAAGAATTTCCTCTGGCTCACATTTGAATTTCCTCCTCAGTTCTCTGCAGAAATCCTGGATAATTTTACCTTCGTACTTAATGCATTTCCTATTTATAACCGGGGCTGGAAAAAAACAGAATACAGCCTTGATATTATGGGAAATAATATTCCCCTGATTACAGAAGAAAGTGAACATTTCCTGTATGTCGATGAAGTGCAGGACGGAGAAGGAAGAAAATATACCGAAATCCCTTTTACCCCATCAGATGATCTCAAGAAAGGTCTTTATACGGTTCGAAAAGGCGGTATGGAAAGATTTAACAACAGGAATGCCGTTGATATGATCTCCAATGTGCTGGAATTGACAAGGGATGAGATTGCCGCCTTCTCCTTATTGAACCGTGACAATGTAAAAGGAATGCTCAGTGAAATGTCTGACAAGATGAAATCCATGGTGCAGAAGGTCAACAATGCAAAAAGAAATATCAGGCAGGAGCTTAATTATGTGATTATGGAACCTGTTGAAAAAACAGATCATACCTATGCATCATTCTGGATTACCCACTGTACTTTTGCCAATCACATGCGTCCCGGGACTGAACTGACCAACCAGTTAAAATCACAATCCCTTGTACTTTTGACCGAGACCATCGGCGGAGCTGAAGAACAGAAAGGTTCAGACAGTATTCAGGCATATAAATACGCATTGACGACAAGAGACAAGATCATTTCTCTGGAAGATGTCAAAAACTATTGCAGAATGATTCTGAAGGACGAACTGAAAGATGTCCGTGTAAGAAGAGGAACCATGATCAGCAACAAGCCCAAAGAAGGATTTGTCCGCACTGTTGAAGTAGAAATTATTCCTCAGAATTATTCTTTCTACGGCAGGGTGTACTGGGAAAATATGGCGAATATTATCCGTAACCAGATTATCGCCAAAGCCATTGACGGAATCGAGTACCTTGTAACGATCAGCAATGAAGATGTAGATTTTTAAAAAAAGGTAAGATTTTTATTAATATCCTTTTTTCAAAATCCATTTCATTAAGGCTCTTTCATAAGAATTCCCCTCCATCGGAGTGGTAAATTAGGCCAAAGCCGAAGACGGGGTTGTTTAACAAAATACAAATTCTCAGTTAAATAATCTGATCCATGATCAAAAATTCCCTGTTTTCCAATAATGGAACTACTTGTTTTACAACCAGATTTTGATAATGTTCCGAGTTACGGTGGAACTCGAGGGCAGTTTCATCTTCATACCCTTCAAATAAAATCAGTGTATTTCTGTCCGTCTGGCTCTGATGAATTTTATAAAAAAGATTTCCTGTTTCCCGGGAACTTTTTTGCGCAGCTTCCTGCATGATCTGTACGACTGTATCCAGTTCTCCTTCTTTGACCTGCCATTTGGCATAAACGTATACTGCTTTTTGACTCATCTTTTTTTATTAAATTATTATGTTTGGCCAATCAGCTTATGTTGCTTACTGAAAAAACCTCTGAATGTTTACAGCAAATTTATCAGACTTTTCCTCAAAACGCAAGGAGGGAAGTCACAGAAAAAGCGTGACCCAAATCACACTCAACTATTTGCTGACATGAAGCCTGCTTAACGTTTCCCTGCTGACTCCAAGATATTCTGCAATATATTTTTTGGGAATGTGAAGGATCAGATCCGGATATAATTTTGAAAATTCTTCATACCGCTGCTGAGGGCTACCCGACAAAAGAAGTCTAATTCTTTCCTGTAAAGCGACATATCCATTCGTCAGTTTGACTCTGAAAAAATGTTCCATGGAATGAAATTTTGACGCCAGCTGCTCTCTGCCATCCAAACTGAGACACAGAACTTCTCCCTCCGACAGGCATTCGACAAACACCGTAGAATGGGTCTGCTTAAAATAACCCGTGTAATCAGTCATCCACCAGTTCTGTTTGGCAAACTGTACGATGTGTTCCTTCCCGTTCCCGTCAAGATAAAATACTTTATAAATGCCGTCTAGTGCCAGATACTCGAAAAGTACCTGATCTCCCTCGTGGAGCAGAAACTGGTTTTTACGAACTTTCTTAAGCGTGAAAAATGTTTTGATTTCATCAAACTCTTCATCAGTGATGGGAGTTATGTCTTCGATGTGTTTTCGCAGTCTGTCCATGAATGTTGAGTAAATACCATGTAAAAGTAACTAAAATTAATCAGGATCAGGATAATCCGACCGCAATAACGGGCTTCAAAATTTAAAAAACTGATATGCTTAAACTGTAATTCATGGTATTTTTTAACCCAATAAATTCCATAAAATTCCGTAATTTTGCAAATCGTGATTTTCATGTGAGATCACCCCAGATTATGAGTGAATCAAAAGAATATATAGAAGTTTACGGAGCCAGAGAACACAATCTTAAAAACATTGATGTCAAAATTCCGCGCAACGAGCTGGTGGTTATTACCGGGCTTTCCGGAAGCGGAAAATCGTCATTGGCCTTTGATACGATTTTTGCTGAAGGCCAGCGTCGGTACATCGAAACTTTCTCAGCCTATGCCCGCCAGTTCCTGGGAGGCCTGGAACGTCCGGATGTCGATAAGATTGAAGGACTGTCTCCCGTTATTGCCATCGAGCAGAAAACGACCAATAAAAACCCACGTTCTACCGTAGGAACAGTGACTGAACTGTATGATTATCTCCGACTTTTGTTTGCAAGAGTTTCAGATGCCTATTCATTATCATCAGGAAAGAAACTGGTCAGCTATACCGAGGATCAGATTCTTGATACCATTAAAGAAAACTATAAAGGTGAAAAACTGATGCTGATGGCCCCAGTGGTACGTTCAAGAAAAGGGCATTATCATGAACTGTTCGTTCAGATGGCTAAGAAAGGATACGGACAGGCGAGAATTGACGGCGAACTGCAGGATATCGAATATGATTTAAAACTGGACCGGTATAAAACCCATGATATCGATATTGTCATCGACCGTTGGATAATCGGTGAATCTGCTTCTGAAGCCAGAATGGAGAAATCACTGAGAACGGCCATGGAAATGGGTGAGGGAGTCATAGGAATTCAAAAACTGGGAAGTACGGAAATAGAATATTTTTCAAAAAATCTGATGGATGCTGAAACCGGTCATTCATTAGCCTTGCCTGAACCGAATACCTTTTCTTTCAACTCGCCTAAAGGTAGCTGCCCAAGCTGTAAAGGTTTGGGAACAATCAAAAAAATAAACACTGATTATTTTGTTGAAAATCCTAAATTATCCATCAATCAGGGAGGTCTTCTTCCTTTGGAAGACATCAAATCGAATAAATGGGTTCTGGCACAGATCAAAAGTATTCTGGAGATTTTTGGATTGGGACTTACAACTCCGTTTAAAGATATTCCGGCAGAAGCGCTGGATTACATGTACAACGGATGTCATAAAGAATTTAACAAAGACCTGAAATACGCAGGAATTACCAAAAAAATAAAAATCAGCTTTGATGGTCTGATTCCTTTCATGGAAGAGATCATCGATGAAAAAGAATCGTACGAAGGTGTTTTGCTCGAAAGACATTTCACGACTGAAGAGACCTGCCCGGACTGTAAAGGGACACGTCTTCAGCCGGGGAGTTTAAGCTTTAAAATCGATGGAAAAAACATTGCTGAAATCAATGCACTAAGTTTATCGGATCTGAAAGACTGGCTGAGGGAGGTCAAAGATAAGTTTTCAGAAAAAAACGGTATTATTGCCCATGAGATTTTGAAAGAGATCGAAACCAGGCTTCAGTTCCTGCTGGATGTCGGTCTGGAATATTTAAGTCTGAGCAGAAGCTCAAAAACCCTTTCCGGAGGAGAATCTCAGAGGATCCGTCTGGCAACGCAAATCGGTTCTCAGCTCGTGAATGTTCTCTATATTCTTGATGAACCGAGTATCGGTCTGCACCAGAGAGACAACGAAAGACTTATCAATTCACTAAAGAATCTCCGTGATATCGGAAATTCGGTACTGGTGGTTGAGCACGATAAAGACATGATTATGGAAGCCGATGAGGTTCTGGATATTGGTCCGAGAGCCGGAAAATTCGGTGGGGAAATTCTTTGGCAGGGAAAACCGGAAGAGTTACTGAAAGCAGATACCATTACCGCAGACTACATCAACGGGAAAAGAAAAATTGCCATTCCGGAAGTAAGAAGAGAGGGTAACGGAAAAAGTATCTCACTGAAAGGAGCTACAGGAAACAATCTTAAAAATGTAAACCTTGAAATTCCATTGGGAAAACTCGTGGTGGTGACAGGAATTTCAGGAAGCGGAAAATCTTCCCTGATCAACGGAACATTGTATCCGATCCTGAACAAACATTTTTACAGAGCGGTTCAGGAACCGTTGCCATACAAGAAAATTGAAGGGCTTGACAATATTGATAAAATTGTAGATGTAGATCAGACTCCGATCGGAAGAACGCCGCGTTCAAATCCTGCAACCTACACAGGAATGTTCACCGATATCAGAAATTTATTTTCTGAACTGCCTGAAAGTAAAATCCGTGGCTATAAGCCGGGAAGATTTTCTTTCAATGTAAAAGGCGGAAGATGCGAAACTTGTCAAGGAGGTGGTTTGAAAGTCATTGAAATGAACTTCTTACCCGATGTCTACGTGCATTGTGAAACCTGCAACGGAAAACGTTTCAACAGAGAAACGCTGGAAGTCCGTTACAAAGGAAAATCAATTTCCGATGTTTTGGACATGACGATTGATGAAGCGGTAGATTTCTTCCAGCCGATTCCAAAAATTTTTGCAAGAGTGAAAACTTTACAGGATGTCGGTTTGGGTTATATTACCATGGGACAGCAGTCAACTACGCTTTCCGGAGGGGAAGCGCAACGTATCAAGCTGGCAACAGAACTCGCAAAAAGACAAACCGGAAATACTTTATATATTCTTGACGAACCGACTACAGGACTTCATTTTGAAGATGTGAAAATTCTGATGGATGCTATCAATAAGCTGGTAGAATTAGGAAACTCTTTTATCATCATCGAACATAATATGGATGTCATCAAACTGGCAGATCATATTATTGATGTAGGTCCTGAAGGTGGAAAATATGGTGGAGAGATTATAGCTAAGGGAACTCCGGAAGAGATTATTAAATCGAAGAAGAGTTTGACAGGGAAGTATTTGAAGAAGGAAATGTAGATTTATCGGATGACTGTACTAAAACAAAAAGATGGAAGAAACTCTAGGTATTTTGAGATTCAGGAAGATGGAGTTTTTGTAAAAAGTAATTTTGTAAAAGAATTAAATGAATATAAGATCTATTTTCCGGATATCCAGTTTGATGAAACGGTATTCATAAAGAAGAAAGATCCTGTATTAATTGGGATCTCAGTTTCTATGGTTTTCAATTCAATATTATTAAGTATTGTTATAAATGACGGTTATCAGCTTTCCTATACGATGGGTATGACCGTTTTTATTATTGCGTTGATTCCTTCTTTAATTGTCACTGCTATTTGTAACAGTGAATTCAGAAAAGAAAATTCTAAAAGTCTTACAGCTGCAAAGCCGCTTATCTTTTCTTATAAGAAAAAGGAAATGAAAGAAGTTGATGCTTTTATATTAAATATAAAGGAGGGTAAAAAACAGTTTTTCCTAAAGGAATATTATAAAGTTGATAATTTAATTCCGGTTCATATACAAATTAGTAGAATTCACTGGCTTTATGAAAATAAATATATTAACGAAAGTGATGCAAAATTTATTATTGATGAATTAGAAAATAAAAGAATTATTGAAGGACTTTAAACATCCATTCAATTATTAAAAGAATCTGTGAATGCAGATTCTTTTTTAATTTTATACAAACAGACTTTATGAAAAAGCCAAACGAAATTATAGCTCTCGAAAAAGTTCATAACATAAAACTTAACCAGGTATTTGATAAAGTTGATATTGTAACTGGCGAACACACCAATCTATTTCTTACCGATAAGAAAAATAAGGTTATAGGTCTGAACCTCTCAAATAATAATATTGAGAGTATTAAAGGCTTTGAAACTTCAAAGAATTACTTTATCTGAACCTATACGGAAATTCATTATCGGTTACTGATGGTCTGCAGGCATTTTCTAAATTAGAAATACTAATTATTGGCAATAATAAAATTGTAAAGTTAAATGAGTTTTCAAATCCCGATTTAAAAATATTGAATCTTTCAAATAATTATATAACTAAAATAAAAGGATTTGAAAATCTTAAAAATTTGGAAGAACTATATTTAACGAGAAATCAGATTAAAGAGATTAATGGCACAGATCATCTGAAAAGTCTTGAAATTTTGAAAATTGAATTTAATGCTTTAACAGAGGTTGATTTTCAAGTATTGAGTAATTGTAACCTAACTCATTTAGACTTACGCAATAATTGGATTAACAAATTCAGGAATTTGGAATTTATTAAAGAAATAAAGCATCTAAATCTAACTTATAATCAGATAGATGAGGTTGGAATTATTAAAGAAATTTTAAATTTCAAGCAGCTGAATTTTATAAATGTTGAAGGCAATCCATTTTTAAACAAAACAGATTTGGGGTTATGTGGTTATGGTTATGAGAATCATTTAGAAGATTTACGCAAGTATTTTATCTCCCAATATTAACAATTCAACTATTTTTAAAATTTAATAATCTGAATATCAATAATTTAAACTCCAATGTTAACCCAATGTTAACTCAATGTGAAATTTGTATGAATAATTTTTTATATCTTTGGTTAAGAAATCAGAATACATCTGATAAATACTATATAACCAGAGACTTATGAAGTCGGTTTTTATGATTTAGATGTATAGCAAAACTGGTAATAACATTTAAACAATTAAAAAATCTACATTATGAAAAATAAAATTCAAATATTTGTTGCCTCTCTTTTCGCATTGGGATTAACAGCAATAGCAGGAAATGTAAAAGCTCAAACTACTTCTAATAATACCATTCAGGAGGTTCAGGTAGGTAAAAATGATGCTTTCAATGAAATCAGGAGTTTATTGATTCAGAATTTTGATTTTACCAACTCTGACTATAAAACTGGAATTGTTAACTCAGAAGTAAAATTTGATGTCAACGAAAATGGTAAAATCGTGAATGTACGTTCCAAAGGAGACTGTAAAAATGTGAGTAAAGAAATTGAAAGCGTGTTGAGCCATCTTCAATATAAAATTGATGCAAATAAACTGAATGAAAATATGATCGCATCATCTTATGTTATGCCGGTAAGAGTGGATATCGACAATAGATAATCAAAAAATAATTGATCAGAAAAAGGAATTCAATTTCCAATGAACTGCTTGAAAAAGCAGTTTTTTTATTTCCCGTAATTCCATACATTTGATGTTAAATTTTCATCCTTTGAATCCGATTCTTGATGTTGTTATCCGCTCGCTGTGTGTTTACCTCTTTATGGTAGCAGCCATTCGCCTGTTTGGAAAAAACCAGCTCTCACAGCTCAATGCAGGAGATGTCGTTTTACTGCTTCTGATCTCCAATGCAGTACAGAACGCCATGGTAGGAAATAATACTTCGCTTGAAGGTGGAATCGTGGCCGCACTCGTTCTCTTTGCTGCCAATTTTACGGTTAAAAGGTTTATGTTTTCCAGTCGGTCATTTTCAATTTTTATGGAAGCGGATCCGGTAATTCTTGTCAAGGACGGAGTGGTGGATTATGTTGCTTTGCGGAAAGTGAAAATTACTTTTGACGAACTGAACGAATCGATCAGGGAACACGGGATAGAAAGCATTGAAAATGTAAAACTTTCTATCCTGGAAGTTGACGGGAACATAAGCGTAATCTCTGAAGATCAGAAAGACCGGCAGACCCACTATTCAAGGATCAAAAGAAAAAACAGAAGAAAATATCATTAAAAAAATGAACTACGAAATAAGAGAAATGCTTCCTAAAGATCAGACCCGTGTCATGGAAATTTTTCAGCAGGGGATTGATGGCGGGATTGCAACTTTTGATACTGAACTTCCTAACCCCGAAGTATGGGATACGAGTTTTATCAATGACTGCCGATGGGTGTTGGAAGACGAAAACAGCTTAGTGATCGGATGGTGTGCATTGAAACCGGTTAGTAAAAGAGAATGTTTCAAAGGAGTGGCTGAAGTTAGCATCTATTTTGATCAGAATTATTTGGGGAAAGGCCTTGGTACTCTTTTGCTGAGAAAACTCATAATTGACAGCGAAAACCACGGATTCTGGACTTTACAGTCTAATATCTTCCCTGAAAATGAAGCGTCCATAAAATTTCATTTAAAAAATGGTTTCCGAAGCGTCGGAATCCGGGAGAAGGTAGGGAAGCTTCACGGCAAATGGAAAGACCTTGTGATGCTTGAAAGAAGAAGTAACAGTCTATTTTAGGATTTAACATAAACACTTCTTTATATTTTACATTTACCTGAACCTTACTGAAAGCATGCATTACGTCGCCCGGAAATGTACAGTGAGTTTTAATGCGACGATTTTGGCATTTTGATTGTATCTGAACAGGTGACCAATCTAAAATTATACAATATGAAACTTCTGAAAAATACAATCTTAATGGTAACCGCAGCCGCATTTCTTTCCTCATGTCTTCCACATCCGGGACGCAGACCAATGCCACCTGGGCACGATAAAAAAGTGGAAAAAATAAAGGAACACCGAAACAGGTAATAACTCACGGATGATACCTGCTGTACTTCAGCTATTTTGAATTCTTTGGCATTAACATTGTTTTAAGTACGCCTGGAAATTAAAACAGAAAAAATATGAAGATTTTAATAAAAAGCTTAGGTATATTTTTAACCGTGATTATGCTGGCCTCATGTGTAGCTCCGCCCCATCATGGACGGAGACCGGGACCGCCGCCGGGTCACGGCAGAAAAATGCATGGCCCGAAACATCATCATCCGCATCCCGGTAGAGGACATCACCGCGGAAGACATTAAAAATAAAATCCCCAATCTGAATTGGGGATTTTTTACTGTTATATCTAAAGTCTTGTCTTTTTTGGATTCAGAAAAGTGTTGAAGATCATGACTTCCTGGCCAAACTTTTTCTCGATGATTTCACTGATATTCTTCAGTTCGCTCTCCATAAACTCAACCCGTTTTTCCTCGCTGTCAAAAATCAGAAGAAGGTTGTAATTTTTACCGTCTTCGATGAAGTCGCTGTGAACTTCAGAGAGGATATATTTTTCTACATCCAGCAGGTTTTCAGTCATCAGGACCAATGTATCATCCACGTAATTTTCCCATTCTCCTATATTGTCTTTTGTACAATGGAAAGTAATGCTTAATACGCTCATTTTTTTAAGAATTTTTAAGATTATTTGAATAAATAGTTCCGCAAAAATCGGTAAAAATTTCGTAAATTAGCCCGTTATTAAATATTCAAAATTAATAGTTTTCAGGTTGTTTTTTAAATATCTGATTATCATTACAATAAAAGTTATATATGCAAAGAGAAGGAGAAAGATTGATTCCTATCAACATCGTTGATGAAATGAAGTCATCTTATATTGATTATTCAATGTCCGTTATTGTTTCAAGAGCTTTACCGGATGTAAGAGATGGCTTGAAACCTGTTCATAGAAGAGTGCTTTACGGTATGTATGGATTAGGGGTTTTTTCAAACAGAAAGTACTTAAAATCTGCAAGAATCGTAGGGGATGTTTTAGGTAAATATCACCCACACGGAGATTCTTCTGTATACGATGCAATGGTAAGAATGGCTCAGCCATGGAGTTTACGATATCCACAGGTAGACGGGCAGGGTAACTTCGGTTCAATGGATGGAGATCCGCCTGCAGCAATGCGTTATACCGAGGCAAGGCTGAAGAAAATTTCAGACGAGATCTTATCTGATCTTGATAAAGAAACGGTTGACTTTCAGAATAACTTTGATGACAGCTTAACGGAACCAAGCGTAATGCCTACTAAGATTCCGAATCTTTTGGTCAACGGTACTTCAGGTATTGCAGTAGGGATGGCGACTAATATGGCGCCCCATAACCTGTCTGAAGCAGTAGATGCCATCACGGCGTATATTGACAACAGGGAGATTACCATTGACGAGCTGATGCAGCACATCGTTGCTCCCGACTTTCCAACAGGAGGAATCATCTACGGATATGATGGAGTGAGAGACGCTTTCCACACGGGAAGAGGAAGAGTCGTTCTCAGGGCAAAAGTTAACTTTGAGGAAGTGCATAACCGAAATGCAATTATTGTAACTGAAATCCCTTACCAGGTCAACAAAGCTGAAATGATTGCCAGAACAGCGGAGTTGGTGAAGGATGAAAAAATCCCGGGTATCTATGAAATCAGGGATGAATCAGACAGAAACGGGATGCGTGTGGTTTATGAATTGAAAAATGACGCCATTCCAAATGTTGTTCTCAACTTATTATATAAATATACTTCACTGCAGACTTCTTTCAGTGTCAATAATATTGCCCTGGTACACGGAAGACCGGAACAGCTGAATCTAAAAGATATTATTCACCACTTTGTTGAGCACAGACATGTGGTCATTGTGAGAAGAACCGAGTACGAACTTAAAAAAGCCAGAGAGAGAGCCCATATTCTTGAAGGTTTCATGAAAGTGATCGGGACTCAGGATTCATTGGATAAAGCAATTGCGATCATCCGTCACAGTGCCAATCCACAAGCTGCAAAAGAAGGAATTATTCAGGAATTTGATCTTTCTGAAATTCAGGCTCAGGCAATTCTTGATCTTCGTCTGGCCCGTTTAACGGGAATGGAACTGGATAAGATCCGTGATGAGTATGAAGCAATAATGAAAGAAATTAATAATTTGGAAGATATCCTGGCTAATGAGCCGAGAAGATTTCAGATCATTAAGGATGAATTGATTGAAATTAAAGAAAAATATGGTGATGAAAGAAGAACAGAAATCGATTATTCAGGAGGAGAAATGTCTATTGAAGATATTATCCCGAACGAAGCCGTAGTTCTTACAATCTCTCACGCCGGATATGTAAAAAGAACCTTACTTTCCGAATACAAAATTCAGAGCAGAGGTGGTGTTGGAAACAAAGCGGCTACAACAAGAGATTCAGATTTCCTGGAGTATATTGTGTCTGCCACCAACCACCAGTATATGCTGTTCTTCACAGAAAAAGGAAAATGCTACTGGTTAAGAGTATTTGAAATTCCTGAAGGTTCAAAAACCGCAAAAGGAAGAGCAGTACAGAACCTGATCAACATCGAGCCGGATGATAAGATTAAAGCATATATCAGAACCAACAACCTGAAAGATGCTGAATATGTCAACCAAATGAGTGTTGTAATGGTTACTAAGAACGGAACCATTAAAAAAACTTCACTTGAAGCCTATTCAAGACCGAGGATCAATGGAGTTAATGCCATTGAAATCAGGGATAATGACATGTTGTTAGGAGCCTATTTAACCAATGGAACTTCTCAGATTATGATCGCTACGAAAAACGGAAAATGTATCCGTTTCCCTGAAGAGAAAGTAAGAGAAGTGGGAAGAGGTTCGATTGGTGTTCGGGGGATCAGTATGGAAGATAATGATGAGGCAATTGGTATGATTGTTGTGAACGATCTTGACAATGATACTGTACTGGTAGTTTCTGAGAAAGGATATGGTAAAAGAACTGCTGTACTGGACTACAGAGAGACGAACAGAGGTGGAAAAGGAGTTATTACCCTAAATATCACAGAAAAAACAGGTAATCTTATCGCTATCCAGAATGTTACCGATGAAGACGGACTGATGATCATCAACAAATCAGGAGTTGCCATCAGGATGAATATGAACGAGATGCGTGTCATGGGTAGAAATACCCAGGGTGTAAAAATGATCAATCTGAAAAAGAATGATGAAATTGCAGCCATCGCAAAAGTTGAAATGGATAAGGATGTAGTAGAAGAGGATGAACTTACAGAAGGTTCAGAAACTGCAGTTTTGCCAACTGAAGAAGGTGACGCTCCGGAAATCGAAAACAATTCAGAAATAGAGAATTCAGACGATCATACTGAAGAAAGTTCTGAAGAATAATTAAATAAAAATAAAATTGTTATTATTATGAAAAAGCTAATTTTAGGTATAGCAATCGTTTCATCGGCATTCGTTTTCGGACAGAAACAGGATGCTAAGGATGTAAATGCGCAATTACAGGCTTCTAATAAAGCAGCAATGGATGCTTATCAGGCGAAAAACTATTCAGCCGCAGCACCTAAGTTTTTAGAAGTTTATAACCTGATGAAAACAAGCGGTCAGGATGATAAAGTGTATATGTATTATGCAGGGTTGAGCTATGCTTTGGCTAATAATGTAGACGAAGCTATTAAGATCTATACTGATTTGATCAATTCAGGATATACAGGAGTACAGACTCAATACACGGCGAAAGAAAACAAGACAGGACAGGTGGCTACTTACGATAAAAATACCTGGGAGCTTCTGAAAAAATCTTCTTCAAAAGATTATTCGGATTTTAAAAGTGAACAGACAAAAAGTGTAGAGCCTGATTTATACGAAACATTGTCAACATTACTTTTAAATGCCAAAAAGAACGATGAAGCTCTGGCATTGATCGAAAAAGGTTTAGCTAAATATCCAAATAATGCTAAATTAAAGGAATATCAGGGATCTGCATTGTATGCATCCGGAAATACGGATAAATTTATGGCGAACTTAAAAGAGCAGTTGGCTAAAAATCCTAATGACGGAACCAACTGGTACAATTTAGGAGTACTTCAGTCAAAAGACCCGGCAACAGCAAATGATGCGATTGCTTCTTTCCAGAAAGCCATCGAACTTTCTTCAAATAATCCGACTCTTTCTAATAACGCTCATCAGAATTTAGTATATACAACACTGGGGGATGACGCTAAAGCAGTTGAGAGTATTAATGCATTAAGAAAATCGAATCCTGACGAGGCTACCAAATTAATAGAAGCCCGAAAAGAAAGGTTTAATAAGGCACTTCCATTCGCTGAAAAGTGGTATCAGACTAACCCTGAAAGCAGGGATGCTGTTTCTGTTTTAAGAGAAATTTATGCCATTACGAAAAACACGGCAAAAATGAATGAAATGAAAGCTAAAGAAGCTGAACTTGAAGCAAAACAGCCAAAGTAAGACCACACTTTTAATTATATGGAACCGGAACATTTTTGTTTCGGTTTTTTATTTTTATTAAAGGAATTAATCTTCTCATTTACTTATATGAGTATTTTATACCTGAAGTTGATAATAAGATCCTATATAAGTGATCTATTTTCATAATATTGTTAATGAGTTTTGAAACTACACAGATTGCAAAGCAGGCAAATTCAGAAGGTCCTTTTTCTGAAAACAGCTGATCCCGTTTCTTTAAAATTTCAGGTGATTATCCAAAAAAGGACTGTTAAAATTCTCTGCAATTCCTTATCTTTGATAAAAATTTTTACAGAATGATCGAGTGGAAAACCGTCAGAGAATACGAAGATATTACTTATAAAAAATGTAACGGCGTAGCGAGAATTGCCTTTAACAGACCTGAGGTCCGCAATGCTTTCAGACCCAAAACAACTTCAGAATTATACGATGCTTTTTACGATGCTTACGAAGATTCTTCGATAGGCGTTGTATTGCTTTCCGGGGAAGGACCAAGCACCAAAGATGGGGGCTGGGCTTTCTGCAGCGGAGGTGATCAGAATGCAAGAGGACAGCAGGGATATGTAGGTGAAGACGGAAGACACCGCTTAAATATTTTAGAAGTTCAGCGTCTTATCCGCTTTATGCCAAAAGCTGTCATCGCTGTAGTCCCTGGATGGGCTGTAGGAGGCGGTCATTCACTGCATGTCGTTTGTGACTTGACTTTAGCAAGCAGAGAGCATGCGATTTTTAAGCAGACCGATGCTGATGTGACCAGTTTTGACGGTGGATACGGTTCTGCATATCTGGCGAAAATGGTGGGACAGAAAAAAGCCCGTGAAATTTTCTTTTTAGGAAGGAACTATTCTGCTCAGGAAGCACTGGAAATGGGAATGGTCAATGCTGTAATTCCTCATGAAGAACTCGAAGATACCGCTTATGAATGGGCGCAGGAAATTTTAGCTAAATCACCTACATCCATCAGAATGCTGAAATTTGCGATGAATCTTACCGATGACGGAATGGTTGGGCAACAGATTTTTGCCGGTGAAGCTACCCGTCTGGCTTACATGACAGAGGAAGCAAAAGAAGGGAGAAATGCATTCCTGGAAAAAAGAAAACCGGATTTTGGAAAAGATCAGTGGATTTCTTGAATATGAGTAATGGGTAATGGGTAATGTATTGCCTATTGTTTTTTTGAGCTGTTTAATATAAAAACAAAAGAAATGAAAAAACATAAAAGAATATATTATGTTAGCGGAATTATCAGTGCGCTTTTAGTTCCTCTTTTGTTTGTCTATTATGCTGCTCCTGTTTACAGTCAGATGAACATGAGAGTGATGGATATCGGACTTCCTGCGAAAGCTAAAAAAGGTGAAAAAACTCAGGAATTCGCAAAGATTCCAACCGAAGGATGGACTTATAAGATAATTAATGTTAAGCCCGGTTTTGATCAGAAAACAGAAGACGATTTTATTAAAGAAATAAATCAGCTAAGGGTAAAAGATGTTGATTTTACCGGAATCAGATTTCAGTTTTCGGATGAAAATGTTTATGCCGATTTAGTTCATCTGTTAAATATTGTAGAGAAAACAAAATATAAGCAATGTGGTTTAGATACCGGTAAAACCAACAGCATATATTTAGCCTACAGAAAAATAAATAATGAAAGCCATTACGGAGCAGGTGGAAACGGAGATTGTGGGATAAGTTCTTTTACTATTAGCGATTACAATTACTCTCAGGCCAGCTTCTGGAAAAAAATGATCTGCTATTCTCCTAAAGAATCCTATTATCTGATCTTTGGTTTCCTGATGCTCATTTACTGCGTTATGTTAAAACCTAAACTCAGTTTTAATATCTGATCTATGGAACAAAACTTTAAAAACGACCAGATTTTTCACCTTGAGATTCCGGATTTCAGTGATTTGAAACTGATGGATGTTTCACCAAAATATCTTCAGATCATCTTATTGAATCTCGGTTTATTTTCCGTTTTTTTGATCGGGGTTGTAGCTTTGGCCTTCTATTTTTTTTATTTCAATCTCAATTCCCTGCAGATTTCAGCTGTAATTACTGTTGCTGTTCTGTTCATTTTTTTTCTTTTTCTCAATGCTGTGATCGGTTTCAGATTCAGGAAATATGCTGTCCGTGAAAAAGATTTGGTGTATCAGTATGGCTGGCTGAAACGCAGTATCATTATCGTCCCTTTTAACAGAATTCAGCATATTAAAGTTGAGCAGGGCTGGTTTTCGAAAATATTAAATCTAAAATCTGTTTCTGTTTTTACCGCAGGAGTTAACGGTGGAGATATCACCATCAATGGTCTGCCGGAAGATATTGCAGAAGGAATCAATCATCATGTCAGAACCGCAATTTCGATAGAAAAAAAAGAAGATGGAGGAGAAGCGTAATTCTTTTTTTCAGCCGCAGCGACAGTCTAAAACGGGAATTGTCCTGCTTTTTCTGTATAATATCGGAATGGTGATCAAAAATTTATGGGTTTTCGTTATCCTTTTTTTTGTCAGAAACGAAAAAATGCAGTTATGGATGATCATTCCCTCGGTGATAGCGGTTCTTTTGATTTTAATCGGTTCCGCTGTTCTCCAGTATTATCATTTCAAATATTACATTGACGAAGAAAATGAAGAGTTTGTCATTCATGAAGGCATTATCAATACTTCCGTAACTAAAATTAAAAGAGAAAATATTCAGGAAGTCAATATTTCACAACCCTTTGTTCACCGTTTCTTCAATATCTATAAACTTGAAATTGATACTCCCGGAAGTTCGGGCAAAGAAGTGAAGATTTCAGCATTGACTAAACAAAATGCGGTAGACCTAAAAAAATATCTATTAACAGAAAAAAAGATTGCTGAAAAGTCAGAAGAATCTGATGAGACACTTCAGGATAAAGATATTCAACTCATCCGTTCCATCAAAATATCTACCCTGAGCATTTTAAAATACGGAATTACTGCAAATTATGTTCAGAGCTTTTTAGCATTGGTCAGTTTAATCATTTATGGTTTTTCCGAAATTACCAACCTGCTCAGAAAAGCAGAATTTGAAACACCGTTAGATTATGACACGGTGGAATCCCATTTTTTGGCATTTTCGGTTCCGGTGATCCTTGGAATTGTGTTAGGTGCTGTTATTATCGGTATACTGATCAATACAGTCCGTACGCTCATTAAATTTTTCAACTTTAAAATTACAGAAAACAATCAGAGTTTTTCTTTTGAATACGGTTTATTCAATACCCGGAATTCGATCGTGAACAAGTCTAAAGTACAGGTGGTTACCGAAACGCAGAACTGGATCCAGAAGAAAATGAAAATTTCGTACGTGAAATTTCTTCAGATAGGAAAGAATGAAGAGGAAGATCATAAGAATGCTGCAGCCGTTCCGGGAATTGATAACGGTGAAAAAGTAAAACTGACGGAAGCGGTCTGGACAGAAAATCCTGTTTTTGAACATTCTTTAAAACCAAATTTCAGATTCATTCTTTTAAGTACTTTTCAGTGGATTGTAATTCCCCTTTTTTTAATTTTCCTGATTGAAAAAGAACTTTTGGTAAACTATTGGTTCATGGCAGTCATTTACAGTGTTTTAGCTGAATTGTTTATTTTGATTTATTTCAGAAATTTAAGATTGTTCTATAACGAAAGATTTATCAGGCTAAAATCAGGGATCTGGGATGTAGATAACCGAACTTTTGAGGTCGAAAAACTTCAAACTGTGAAAATTTCTCAGTATTTTTGGCAACGGAAAACAAACTTGGGAACAGTCACTTTTTATACCTCTGCAGGACACTTTAAAATAGCTGCGTTAAACTATTTAAAATTGAAAAAACTGCTGAATTACTGTATTTTCAAAATTGAAAATTCTAAGAATAATTAAAATAAAATTTAATGTCAGATTGGATAAAAGCTGCAAGGCTGAGAACATTACCGCTTTCCCTGAGCGGCATTATTATGGGGTCATTCATTGCAAAATGGCGCCTTTGGGGCGAAGGAGGAACCTGGGACTGGAAAATTTTTGCTCTTGCCCTTTTAGTTACACTGCTATACCAGGTGCTGTCAAATTATGCTAATGACTACGGCGACGGAGTGAAAGGAACCGATGCAAAAAGAATCAACGAAGCCGAATCAAGAGCAGTGGCATCCGGAAAGATTACCGCACAGCAGATGAAAAACGCAGTCATTATTTTCTCAGTTTTATCTTTTGCAGCGACCCTGGCACTTTTATATCTGGCCTTTATCCCGGATTACATGAAAGAATTTTATCTTTTCATCGGTTTGGGAGTTGCGAGTATACTGGCTGCCATCGGTTATACAGTAGGAAAAAAACCTTACGGATATATGGGATTGGGAGATCTCTTTGTCTTCATCTTTTTTGGCTTGGTTTCAGTGTGCGGAAGTTATTTTCTTTTCACAAAAACATTCAGCTGTGATATGCTTTTACCCGGGGCAGCTGTAGGTATGATGAGTATGGCGGTTCTTAACCTCAATAATATGCGTGATATTGAAAGCGACAGATTATCAGGTAAAAACAGTCTTGCTTTAAGAATCGGATTTAAAAATGCAATGATCTATGAGATGGTTCTGCTTCAGTTCCCCCTGATCCTGATTCTTATTTTTCTGGGTATTAACGGCTTTATTCAGTCTCAGCAATATTACGTTTTTATTGTGATGATCCTTCTGATACCGCTTGCTAAACTTAGAAGAAAGATCATGGCGGTAAGAGAACCTAAACAGCTTGACCCGTTCCTGAAGCAGGTAGGAATTATCACTTTTATGATGGCAGTACTTACTGCTTGCGGACTAAATTTTTTCAGTTAAAAAATCTAGTTTTATTAGGTTCTAAATAAGGATAAATCTATTTTGAGAGATAAATGGTAAATAATAAATTTTACATAATTATCACGTGGATATCGGTAATAATCCTAATTGGTTTTTTTATTTTATTAGGTAAAGAATTGATATTTGAAGAATTTTCTATATCTGAAATTGCTGTTATACCGATTGTTTTAGGAACAGTGTTGTTAATAGATTTTGTTATTTCTTTCATAATTTTAAAACGGAAAATCGAACCACCTATTGTTATTGTTATTATTCAAATTATAATAATAGTCTTTTGTTTATACTTGATCTATTATTACAATAGTGGGGTATCGGTAAAAGCAGACAGTGTTATAAGTTCATATTAAATATTTAAAAATAAATAAAAAATGAAAATACAATTTTTAGGACAAAACTGTTTTTTGTTCACTTATCAGGAGACAACTATTTTATGTGACCCTTTCTATAATTTTAAAAAAGCAGAATCAGGGTTTGATATTTCGGCTCAGAAAATAGATTACATTTTACTGACGCATGCGCATGGCGATCACATTGCTGATGTTGGAGAGGTTTTACAGCACTATCCTGAAGCAACCATTATCGGGCAGCCGGAAATTTGTGCTTATTTCAAAAATGCTAAAAATACGAACGATGTAAACCTTGGAGGATCTGCAAAAATCAATGATCTTAAAATCTCTATGGTTCCGGCTCATCATACAAGTTCATTTCCGGACGGAAGTTACGGCGGTGTTCCTGCAGGATATATTTTCAGACTTCCTGAAGGTAAAAATGTATACCTGGCAGGTGATACAGGAGTTATGGCAGATATGCAGCTGTTTCCGCAGCTATATGGCTACTTAGACCTATCTATTCTTCCGGTTGGAGGTCATTACACTATGTGTTCGAGAAAAGCAGCATTTGCAGCATCAGAATTATTAAAAACGCCTAAAGTGATCGGATGTCATTTTGATACTTTTCCGGCTATTGAAATTGATCATGAAAAAGCAGTTAATGATTTTAAAGAGAAGAATGTAGAACTCGTCCTTCCAAAAGTAGGAGACAGTTTCGAGATATAACAAAAAAATTAAGAGATTAAGTAATTTATATAAAATCATCTTAATCTCTTAATTTATAAAAATAAAAAAATGGCAAGCTACCTAAATCACACCGCTACGACCAATTACCTTTGCTGCGTTCCCACCCTGGAGGGTTCTCAGGAGCTGGTTGTTTAGGACTTGCCGTTGCAAAGATAGGAATTAATTGTAAACTTAAAAATATTATTACAGAAAAAATCTCTAAAAAATCCTCTATTGAAGCTAAAAGGCTGACATTTAGACCAATATTTTTTGAAAATTTTTCTAAAAAATTAAATTATGACGAAAAGTCCAGTAACCTTAGGAATTTTACTTTACGCAGCTACCATGTTGATTTTTTTTGGTGTGTATTTTCTTTTTTCCGGTGTTGAATATTTTGATACTTCATTGAAAGTCAATGCATTCGTTTTGCCAATATTTTATGCTTTAGCAGCATTCTGGTCTGTAAAATCCCGTTGGAACACCCATCGGATGGGCTTCAGAGAAGCGTTTAAAAGAGCTTTCATTCCCATGTTCATCGGTGGAATTTTATCCATTGTCAGCATTTTTTCTTTCTTAAATTTCATTGATACTGATGCGAAAAAGCTCCTGAATTATCAATATGTTCAAAGACAGAAATCAGAATTGGACAAAGAATACCTGTCTGCTAAAAAAATCCTGAAACACCAGAAAGATATTGATGAGCTTGAACAGAAATACCGGGAAGGACTGCAGAGATTTGATCCTAAAACAATTAAAGGAAAAGATATGCTGACTGCAAGTCATTTTTCAGGATATTTTGCAGCAATTCTTATATTTTACGTAGTTTTGTCAGTATTTTTCGGGGCATTTTTTAGAAAGAAAACCATCCCTCAGGAAATTATTGAAGAATAATATTTTATTGAAATTAAATGAATGTATCTATAGTTATTCCGTTGCTTAACGAAGAAGAGTCTCTCGAAGAGCTTTTTACGAGAATTGATAAGGTCTGTACAACCAGCAGTTTATCCTATGAAGTCTGGTTTATTGACGACGGAAGTACCGATTTATCGTGGAGCATTATTGAAAATTTAAAAATCCAGCATCCCCAGATCCACGGAATAAAATTTTCCAGAAATTACGGGAAATCTCAGGCTTTACACGCTGCTTTTGCAAGGGTAAACGGTGATGTGATCATTACGATGGACGCTGACCTGCAGGATTTTCCGGAAGAAATTCCTGAACTGTACCGGATGGTGATCGAAGATAATTATGATATTGTATCCGGTTGGAAAAAGAAACGTTTTGATAACGTTATGACTAAAAATATTCCTTCGAAACTCTTCAATGCTGCGGCTAGAAAAGTTTCAGGAGTGTATCTTCACGATTTCAACTGTGGTCTGAAAGCATACAAAAAACAGGTCGTCAAGTCAATTGATGTATATGGAGATATGCACCGTTACATTCCTGTTTTGGCTGCGAATGCGGGATTCAGAAGAATTACAGAGAAAGAAGTTCCGCATCAGGCAAGACCTTACGGTACTTCAAAATTTGGTACTGAAAGATTTGTCCGAGGATTTTTAGATTTGGTAACTCTTTGGTTTGTAAGCCGTTTTGGCGGAAGACCCATGCATTTTTTTGGAGCTGTAGGAACTTTAATGTTTATTGTAGGTTTTCTCTCAGCATTTTGGTTGGGAGTTTCAAAATTAATTGATGTTGCAAGAGGAATTTACGGACATTTAATTACTAATAATCCTTGGTTTTTCATTGCTTTAACAATGATGTTGATGGGAACTTTGCTTTTCATTGCAGGGTTTTTGGGCGAAATGATTATCAGAACTAATAGAGAACATAAGAATTATAATATTGATGAAGTAATCTAGAATGATCAAAAAAGTAATTCTGATATTAATAAATATTTTAGTTATCTTTTTCTTGATAAGATTGTATTGGCAGTATTTCAGAGTAATAGAATCTTTTACAGAAGTTGCTAAAAGAAAAGCTTTTATATTTTTTATACCCGTTTTACTTTTTGTATTCAACTATTATTTTGAAAAGCATATCGTAAAAAGTCAGAAATTTATTTTAACTAAAGTTTTGATAACGATAGATTTGGTTATTCTTTTTTATTTAATAGGATATCCAATATATTTAGAAAATTTTATCTGAATGAATTAAAAATGAGCAATAAAACTTGTCTGAACTGCGGTCATTTTCTTTCCGGTGAGTTTTGTGCTCATTGCGGACAGAAAGCAGACACGGCAAGAATTACAGTTAATTCGCTCATTAAAAATGATATTCTCGGTTCGATTTGGCATGTTGAAGCTAAATTTTTCTCAACTTTACAAGATATCTTATTCAGATCCGGCAAAACGGCGATGGATTATATCTCAGGAAAAAGAATCAGATACAACAATTTTATTTCGTTGTTACTGATTCTTTTTGGTTTTAATGTATTGAGTTATCATTATTACGAGCAATTTGCTCCGGCTCCGGTTCTTTCGGATGATGTTTCAGATGTAAAAGATTTTTTCTCAAAATATTCCAAGGTAATACTGTTTGTCATCATTCCGATGTTGGCAATTAACGGATATTTGATTTTTAAAAGATTAAAGTTCAACATTGCCGAGCATTTTATCATTGCAACAGTGAGTCTTTTAGGAATTTTAATCTTATTTTTGTTGAGCGATATCGTAAGTCTGATTGGTTTGTGGAAACCGATTTCAAAGATTTTCAATTTTATCGACAAAATCATATTCGGTCTTTCTATTCTCTTTCCGGCAATTACTTTTTGGAATGCTTTTAAAAAATCATACTCAAAACCAGTTCTACTCTGGAGAGTATCGGCTTTGTATGTTTTGATGGGAATAGAAAGTTTTGTGATTTTTGCAGTTTTATATCAACTATATTAGTTTGAAATGAAAAATACAGTGTATACTTTATTATTATTGGCGGTGGTTTCTTGCGGAAAAATTTCTCCCAAAGGAAACTTAGAAAAAAAAGAAATTGATGTTGAAGAATTTGTCAATCTGGATTTAGAAGGGAAATTCAGGGTGTTTTATGCAAGAGGTCCAAAAAACTTTGTTGAGATCGAAACCTACCCAAACGTAGCTGATAATCTGGATATTGATGTAGATGAAAAGACCCTTTCGATTAAAGAAAACAGGGGAACGAAAGGGGTAGATTTCTATAATGTGACAATTTATTCAAAATATAATTTAGAAAAAGTAGCTCTTTCAGATTCTGTTGAAATGAATATTTCAAGCGAAATTAAAACCGATAATTTTAGACTTAATTTAAAAAATAATGCTACTTTTATGGGTTCGGTCAACACAAGAAGAGCAGAGGTGGAAATGATGAATAGGAGCCGTGCAAATTTTTTGGGAGAAACCAAAGATGCTGTGATCAAGATTTCTGATACTGCAAGCCTGATTGCTCCTTACTGGAAAATTGTTAACCTTTCGATTGATTCAAAAAACGGGAATTACGCAGAAGTTAACGTAATCGATTCACTAAAAGGAAACATACAGAATACTGCAAAATTTTTGTATTACAATGATCCGATCAGAGCTTTTAATGTTGATAAAACAACGAAAGTTGAGAATAAAAAATTAAATTAGCGGAGAACTGCTTCAATCTGAATAATCTATGAGATAATGAAAATTACCGCCTTAGAATCAGATTTCAGAAAATTAAATAAAAGAATAATAAAAAACAAATAGGCAGAAAATTGGAAGACCTCCAACTTTCTGCCGTAAACTTACGAATACTATATGACAACATTAGAAAAAGCGAAACTTTGGTTGAGTGACACTTTCGATAAAGAAACAAGAGATGCTGTTCAAACATTAATCGACAGCAACTCACCGGACCTTGAAGATTCTTTTTACAGAGAACTGGAGTTCGGAACAGGAGGAATGCGTGGGATTATGGGTGTTGGAACCAATCGTTTAAATAAGTACACGTTAGGGCAGGCAACACAGGGACTTGCGAATTATATGCTGCAGCAATTTCAAGGCGAAAGTATTAGTGTTGCGATCGCTTATGATGTCAGAAATAACTCAAAAGAATTCGGAAAATTGGTGGCAGATGTCTTAACGGCAAACGGGATCAAAGTTCTTTTGTTTAAAAACCACAGACCAACTCCCGAATTATCTTTCACTGTCCGTGAAAGAAAATGTAATGGAGGGATTGTATTGACAGCTTCTCACAATCCACCCGAATACAATGGATATAAAGTCTACTGGAACGACGGTGCACAAATTGTTCCGCCTCATGACGAAGCAATTATTAATGAAGTTTACTCCGTAAAATTTGAAGAAATTAAATTCGACGGAAACGATGATCTGATCGAATGGATCGGAGAGGAGCAGGATGAAGTATACATCGATGCCTGTATCGAAAATTCAACATATCAGGATGTCGGAAAGGGTAACTTAAATATTGTTTTTACCTCTATTCACGGTACAACCTATACAACAGTTCCTCAGGCTTTGGAGAAAGCAGGTTTTAAGAAAATCGATTTGGTAAAGGAACAGATGATTCCCAGTGGAAATTTCCCGACAGTAGATTCTCCGAATCCGGAGGAGCCCGCAGCTTTGGAAATGGCAATGGATTTAGCTAAAATCACCAATGCTGATATCGTCATCGGAACAGATCCTGATGGAGACCGATTGGGAATTGCCGTTAGAAACCTTGAAGGAGAGATTCAGTTACTTAACGGTAACCAGTGTAATACGATCTTAACGTATTATATTTTAGATCAATGGAAAAAACAGGGTAAAATTACCGGAAAAGAATTCATTGGTTCAACCATCGTAACTTCTGATATTTTCTTTGATATTGCATCGAAATTCGGTGTTGAATGTAAAGTCGGATTGACAGGTTTCAAATGGATCGGAAAAATGATCCGTGATGTTGAAGGTAAAGAAAAATTCATATGTGGTGGTGAAGAAAGTTTCGGATTCATGACCGGAGATTTTGTTCGGGATAAAGATTCTTGCGGAAGTATTGTATTAGCCTGTGAAATTGCTGCATGGTGCAAAGCAAATGGAAAAACCATGTACGAATACCTGATCGAGATTTACCGGGAAACAGGGATGTATTATGAAGGTCTGATCAATATCACCAAAAAAGGAAGAGACGGAGCGGAGGAAATTCAGAATATGATGAAGAATTTCCGGGAGAATCCTCCAAAATCTCTGGCTGGTTCTGCAGTTGAAGAAATAAAAGATTTTAAGGAGCAGACTAATTTTGTGGTTTCTGAAAATAATAAAAAAGTAATGGACGATATTCCGAAATCGAATGTATTGATTTACTATACTCAGGACGGAACAAAAGTCTGCGTAAGACCTTCAGGAACAGAGCCTAAAATTAAATTTTATGTTTCTGTAAAACAAAATTTAAATTCTAAAGATGATTTTGAATCGACATTAAAATCTTTAGAACAGAAGATAGAAGAAGTAAGAAAAGATCTTCAGTTAAATTAAATAAGGCATCGGGAATTAGGTTGTAGATAAAAGTTTGCTTTGTAGAATTATGTCAGATAACGCATATCCTTTAATTTAATTCCTTCAGCCCAAATATAAATATCTTAAAAGTAAATAAAGTGAAAGTTTCAAAATTAGCGGCGAACCTGATTGGTTCTGAAATTGTAAAAATTGGTAATGAAGTAAATGATTTAAAGGCAAAAGGAGCAGAAATAGCCAACCTTACCATTGGCGATCTGAATTCTGATCTGTATCCGATCCCGGCACAGCTGAAAGAAGAAATTCAGAAAGCGTATCAGAATAATTTAACAAATTATCCGCCTGCAAACGGACTTTTATCTTTGAGAAAAGAAGTTTCAAATGACCTTAAAAGGAGATGGAATCTTGATTATGATGCCAATGATATTCTGATTACGGCAGGTTCAAGACCATTGATTTTTGCCGTTTATAAAGTTATCGTTGACGAGGGTGATAAAGTAATTTATCCAACTCCGTCATGGAATAATAATCATTATGCATACCTTACTTCTGCCGATGCAGTTGAAGTAAAGACAACTCCGGAAAATAATTTCCTTCCGACAGCAGACGAACTGAGACCTCATTTGGACGGGGCTGTCCTTTTAGCACTTTGTTCTCCATTAAATCCTACCGGAACAATGTTTACAGAAGCTCAGCTGAGCGAAATCTGTGAAATGGTTTTAGAAGAAAATAGAAAAAGGGGAGCAGGCGAAAAGCCGTTATACCTCATGTATGATCAGATTTATTCTAACCTTACATTTGGTGCTAAACATGTAGATCCTGTATCTCTTTTCCCTGAAATGAGAGAATATACCGTATACATCGATGGTATTTCTAAATGTCTTGCTGCTACAGGAGTGCGTGTAGGCTGGGGATTTGGTCCTGCGCATATTATTGACAAGATGAAAGCTCTCCTGACCCATGTAGGAGCCTGGGCGCCAAAACCGGAGCAGGAAGCTACAGCAAAATTCTATGCCAATGCAGAACAGGTAGATACTTTTGTTGATGAGTTTAAGGATAAGCTGGAAGCAAGTTTAAAGGTTCTTCACAAAGGGATCCAGGACCTTAAAGGAAAAGGCCTTGCCATAGAAAGCATCGAACCGATGGGTGCACTGTACCTGACCATTAAAATTGATTATATAGGAAAAACCAAACCGGATGGATCTGTTGTTGAAAATTCTTCAGATCTTGTATTTTACCTGATCAATGATGCAGGAGTAGCACTTGTTCCTTTCTCAGCATTTGGTGAAGCCAAATCCGAGCCTTGGTTCAGGGCTTCCGTAGGCGGGCTGGATATCAGTGAAATTGAAGCTATGATGCCGAAGCTTGAAAGTGCGCTGAACAGTTTAAAATAATTTTTCAGTTAATAATAAATAAATGCTTCGACTTATCTTAGCGGGACATCAATTATAAATCTGTGAAATAACAGAGTATGTAAAAAATGTCAAGCGAGGGAAAGTCGAAGCATTTTACAATCCAGTAGTTAATTTTTGACAACCGACAAATTCATAACTTATGAAAATTATCGCCGTTATTCCGGCACGTTACGAAGCAAGCCGTTTTCCGGGAAAACTGATGCAGATTCTGGGTAAAGACACTGTGATTACCACAACCTATAAGAATGTTTTGGAAACAGGATTGTTTGATGAAGTTTTTGTAGCAACGGATTCTGAAATTATATTTAATGAAATTCAGGATCAGGGCGGAAAAGCTGTGATGACCGGTTCACATGAGACCGGGAGTGACCGTATCGCAGAAGCTGTTCAGAATATTGACTGTGATATTGTCATCAATGTTCAGGGAGATGAACCGTTCCTTAAAACAGAACCTTTAAAACAACTGATTGAAGTTTTTAAAGAAGATGACAATCAGGAAATTTCGTTAGCGTCACTTAAAATTAAGCTTACTGAAAAAGAAGAGATTGAAAATCCAAATAATGTTAAAGTAATTACAGACAACAATGATTTTGCCTTGTATTTCAGCCGTTCGGTAATTCCTTTTCACCGTGAGATTTCTTATGATGTGAGCTACTTTAAGCATATAGGTGTTTATGCATTCAGAAAGCACGCTTTGCTGCAGTTTTCAAAGCTGGAAATGAAACCTTTGGAAATTTCAGAAAAGATCGAATGCATCCGCTATCTGGAATATGGTATGAAAATCAAACTGATAGAAACCAGTTTTACAGGAGTCGGCATCGATACGCCGGAAGATCTCGAAAAAGCAAGAAAATTACTATCCGATAATTAATAAATTATAAAAAACGGATGCATCGGTAAAGTAATAAAGCCTTATATTTGAATTTATAAATTGATTGAATGAAGAAATTATTTTTAGTTTTCGTCCTGATATTTTCCCCTTTTTTTTTAGCGCAGACTGCTAAAGAAATTATTGATAAAAACATCGAATTATCCGGAGGACTAACGAGTTGGAAACTTTTAAATTCAGTATTGCTTCAAGGAAAAGTAATTTTGGGAATAAAAGATGAATATCCGATCAAAATTTATCAGCAGCGTCCGAATTTAACCAGGACTGTTCTTACGATCAATGGAAAAGATACTGCAATTGAAGGCTATGACGGAACAAAAGGGTATGCCATGAACTACGCAGCCAATAAACTTCAGGTATATCCGGAATATGTCTCAGAAAGTTTTGACAATGATTTTATAGACTGGGAAAATAAAGGTTTTGAAGCTAAATATCTGGGTAAAGAAAAAGTAGGGGATATCTATTGTCATAAAGTTGAACTGACCAAGAATGTCAATAAAAATCTATATTATTTTGATACTAAATCTTATATGCTTCTGAAAGAGGTGAAAAAAGAAGAAACATTAAATTATTCAGATTATAAAAAAGTAGGTAACTTGCTGATGCCTTTCAGAATAGAATCCTCAAGTTCCAAAAAAGACGGAGATTACGTTATTCTATTGAATAAAGTGGAGATTAATAAAGTATTTCCTGCCAATAGTTTTAAATTTTAAATTTCGCTAAAATCACAGCAAAGCTGTAAAATAAATAAAAAATGAAAAAAATATTTTTAATATTACTTTCTTTCGTAGCATTTTTTAACAGCTGCGCTCAGAAAAAGACCAGTGCTTCTAAAGCTAAAAGTAAAGAACTTATGGGAAAAACAATTTATGATTATAAAGTTGCAGCTCTTGAAGAAGGGAAAGAAATCAACTTTGCAGATTTTAAAGGAAAAAAAATTTTGATTGTCAATACCGCTTCAGAATGCGGATTTACTCCACAGTATGCTGACCTTGAAAAATTATCCAACGAATACAAAGATAAATTAGTTGTCATAGGATTTCCTGCAAACAATTTTGGAGGACAGGAGCCGGGTTCCAACGTTGAGATCGGTGCATTCTGCCAGAAGAATTATGGAGTAACATTTCCTTTAGCTGCAAAAGTATCTGTAAAAGGTGATGATACTGCACCGATTTTTAAATACCTGACTGAAAAAGAACTGAATGGAGTGAAAAATACAACCATCCTTTGGAATTTTACTAAATTTTTGGTAGACGAAAACGGTAAGCTGGTAGATTCTTTTATCAGTACTACAAAACCTACTGATAAAGCGATTACTAAATATTTACAGTAAAAATTTTTAAGATCAATATAATAAACTCCGCTCAGAACTTTTCTGAGCGGAGTTTTAAATATATAAACTGAACAAATTATTCATTACTTTTCTCTGCAAAACTGAAAATATTTCCCAGTTCAATGCTGGAATAGCCATTACTTTTTATTTTGCTTGAATTAATCATCGCTTTTGCCAGAATTTCTGTAGGTAAAGGTTTCTGGCTTTCAAAAAGTCCGATTTTGTTTGCGAATTTTATGATTCTGCTTCCCAGAACTTCTCCGGATCTTTCCGAATCTTTTCTTTCCAGTATTCCGGGTTTGAAAATGGTAATTTTATTAAAATGAAGTTTTTTTACTGCATCTTCCAGTTCGCCTTTCATTTTAGAATAAAATATTTTAGATTGAGGATTGGCTCCGTAGGAAGAAACTAAAATATAATCTTCGACATTATTTTCTTTAGCTGCTTCTGCAAACTGTAATTGATAATCATAATCCACTTTTCTTTGTGCTTCTTTACTTCCTGCATCTTTTAAAGTGGTTCCAAGACATGAAAATGCCACATCACCTTGTACAAAATTTTTCCATTCTTCAGGCTTTTCAAAATCGATGATATGTGTTTTTAGTTTTTCATTCTGAATGGATAAAGGTTTTCTGACAAAGACATTTACTTCCTCAAAATCCTTATCATTTAATAACTGGCTGACCAAATCTTTTCCTGTAGCGCCTGAAGCACCTATAACTAAAGCTTTCATAATAATTTAACTTAGATGTTGGAGAGATAACCTTTGTTACCTTTTCTTAAATTTACTAAATTTAGACCAAAGTTTAAAAATAGTAACCGGCAATTATTACTTGCTATTAAAATTATTACCCATTACCCATTACTTATTACTTATCACTTATGAACGCCAACGAGATTTTAGATTACTGCCTTACTAAAAGAGGAGTTACAGAAAGTTTTCCATTTGATCAGGAAACACTTGTGATGAAAGTAGGAACAAAAATGTTTTTACTGATGTCTTTAGAAAGACAGCCTGTAGGGATCAGTGTAAAAACAGATCCTGAATGGAGTGCAGAACTTCGCGAGCAGTACCCACAGATTACAGGAGCTTTTCACATGAATAAAACCCACTGGAATTCTGTCTCTCTGGATGGTCTGAAAAAAGAACTTGTTTTAAAAATGATTGATCATTCGTATGATCTTGTATTTAAATCTTTAACGAAAAAGGCGAAAGAGGAAATTGAGGATTCCTAAAATTATTTTTCATTCAATGTAATATGATTATTTTTATTATAATAATTACATTTATCAGGGAAACATAATTTTCAGACAGAATAATACCGGATTCACCGTTTTACCAGCTTACCATTTTGGATTAAATTATAATTTAGGTGAACAAACATCTCAATATCTTAATTTTAGCGTAAATTTTTTCGGAAGTGAAGATTACCTTTCAAATAATATGATTGTCAATCCTGATTACACTTTTAGTCAAACGATTCTGATTAAGAACAACAGCAGCTTATCTTCAAGTTTAGAATTAAGAAAATATCTGAAATTTTTAAAATCAAGATTGAGTCTATTAAGTTCTTATATGAACTCTGATTATGAAAACAGTATTAATAATCAGCGATTAATCAAAACTAAATTTACCAGTTTTAAAACAGGATTTGAAATGAAATCAGGATGGATGAAATCTATCAATTACGAATTAGGTTACGAATGGAATTTCAACAGAATTTCTTCTGATATAAATTCGAATCGTTATATCGATCAAAAAGGATTTGTAAATATGTATTTCACGGTAAATCCACAATTGAGAATAGAATCATCTGTAGAATATTATAAATTCGGAAATACCAGTCAGAGAACCACTCAGTTCTGGGATATTAAAGCAAATTATATATCAAAAAAATACAAGGTAAATATTTTTGTGCAGGGAAATAATCTTTTGAATTCAGATAGTTTTCAGCGATATTCGATATCCAATATTAGTGAGAGCCTGTACACTCAAAGGCTGATTCCACGTCACATCGTTTTTAGGAATCAATAAGAATTTTTAAAATTTAAAAATTTCCGTCAGCCTTTTATCTTCATCCAGTCTTTCAACAAGCTTTTCAATACCTTCAAATTTAATTTCTTCATGAAGGAAATCCCTGAATTTTACCGTGATTTTTTTATCATAGATATCTTCATTAAAATCAAGAATATAAACTTCAACAGTTAATTTCTCACCATTGACAGTGGGGTTTGTTCCTATGCTCAACATTCCTTTGTATTGTTGGTCATTGATTAAAACTTCTACGATGTACGCACCTTTCTTAGGCAAAAGTTTAATAGATTCAGTTTCAATATTGGCAGTTGGATAACCAATGGTTCTCCCCAATTTTTTTCCGTGGACAACTTTTCCTGAAACAGGGTAGGCATAGCCCAGCATTTCGTTTGCTTCCCTGATATTTCCTGATAAAAGAGCATTTCTGACCTTCGTAGAACTTATATTGTTCTCATGAATGTTGATGGCTTCCATTTGTTCAACCTCAAAATCAAGTTCGGCAGATAATTTTTGAAGCAGTTCAAAGTTTCCGCTTTTATTTTTTCCGAAAGAATGATCGTAACCGATGATGAGATATTTTACATTTAATTTTTCAATTAAAATCTGACGGACAAATTCTTCACCGGTGAGATTTCTGAATTCATCATCAAATTCTTTTAAGAATAAGTTCCTGATGCCGTATTTTTCCATCAATACTTTCTTTTCCTCAATGGTATTCAGAAGCTTTAACTCTTCATTGGGATTAAAAACAAAACGGGGATGCGGCCAGAAAGTGAGGACTGCCGTTTCCAGATCATTCACAGAACCTGCTTTTTTCAATTCGTTAATAATGTATCTGTGACCGAGATGTACACCGTCAAACATACCGAGAGACAGTGCTAAAGGCTTTTCAGAGCGGTAATCTTTAAAATTTTTGAAGATATTCAAAACAGAAAAATTTTGACAGCAAATATAAGTATAATGTAACATTATTACTGTAACAATTTACTAATGTAATAACGTGACGATAAAATTACCTGTTTTCCATAGTCATTTATTGGTAAATTGTCAGATTGATCTATAGCTGCATTGTGTAAAAAAGTATGATAAAAATCTTTTTTTTAGCAATTGCAGGTTTGTGAAGATTCATTATATTTGCACCAAGAAAAAATTTAGCAATGGCAAACCAAATTAAAGGAAAAATTTCTCAAATTATTGGTCCTGTAATCGACGTAGTTTTTAATAATGTGGAAGCGATTCCAAGTATTTATGACGCGTTAGAGATTATCAAAGGGAACGGTGAAAAAGTAGTCTTAGAGGTAGAACAACATATTGGTGAAGATACAGTAAGATGTATCGCAATGGATGCTACAGACGGTCTTCAAAGAGGGCAGGAAGTGATCGGATACGGAAATCCTATTACAATGCCAATCGGTGAAGCTGTAAACGGAAGACTATTCAACGTTGTTGGGGATGCTATCGACGGGCTTCAAAATATTTCTAAGGAAGGTGGTCTTCCAATTCACAGACCAGCTCCTAAATTTGATCAACTTTCAACTTCTGCAGAAGTTTTATTCACAGGTATTAAAGTAATCGACTTGGTTGAGCCTTACGCAAAAGGAGGTAAGATCGGATTGTTCGGTGGTGCCGGTGTAGGTAAAACGGTATTGATTCAGGAGTTGATTAACAATATTGCAAAAGGACACGGTGGTCTTTCTGTTTTTGCCGGAGTAGGTGAAAGAACGAGAGAAGGGAATGACCTTTTGAGAGAGATGTTGGAATCAGGAATTATCAAATATGGTGATGATTTTATGCATTCTATGGAAAACGGAGGTTGGGATCTTTCTAAAGTTGACCTTGAGGTAATGAAAGAATCTAAAGCTGCATTCGTTTTCGGACAGATGAATGAGCCACCTGGAGCAAGAGCAAGAGTTGCCCTTTCAGGTCTTACATTGGCTGAATACTACAGAGATGGTGGTGAAAGCGGACAGGGTAGAGATGTATTGTTCTTCGTAGACAACATCTTCCGTTTTACACAGGCAGGTTCTGAGGTATCTGCACTTTTAGGCCGTATGCCTTCAGCAGTAGGTTACCAACCAACATTAGCATCTGAAATGGGTGCGATGCAGGAAAGAATTACCTCAACTAAAAATGGTTCAATTACTTCAGTACAGGCGGTTTACGTACCTGCGGATGATTTAACTGACCCGGCTCCTGCAACTACGTTTGCCCACCTGGATGCGACAACAGTATTAGATAGAAAAATTGCTTCATTAGGTATTTACCCGGCAGTAGATCCATTGGCTTCTACATCAAGAATCCTTGCTCCGGAAATTATCGGTGAAGAACATTATAACTGTGCTCAGAGAGTAAAAGAAATTCTTCAGAGATACAAAGCACTTCAGGATATCATTGCAATTCTAGGTATGGAAGAACTTTCTGAAGAAGATAAATCAGTAGTTTACCGTGCAAGAAAAGTTCAGAGATTCCTGTCTCAGCCTTTCCACGTAGCAGAACAGTTTACAGGTCTTAAAGGATCATTGGTAGATATCAAAGATACTATCAAAGGATTCAACATGATTATGGATGGTGAATTGGATCACTTACCGGAAGCTGCTTTCAACCTGAAAGGAACGATCGAAGAAGCGATCGAAGCCGGACAAAAAATGTTAGCGGATAACGCTTAATTAGACGTAAGATAGTAGATAACAGACATGAGACTTTAGTGTTGTCTGAAATCTGAAATCTGAAATCTTCAAATCTAAATTAAAATGAATATAAAAATTTTAACACCAGAATACGTAGTTTTTGAAGGAGAGGTAAACTCTGTATTGTTGCCTGGAAAAAATGGTGAATTCCACATCATGAAAAACCACGCAGGAATCGTTTCTTCATTAGTTGGCGGTAAAGTTAAATTGTATACAAATTCTGTCAACGAATCTTTTGCAAAAAACTTTACTAAAGAAAATGAAAAAGACTCTGTTTTTTCTTACCCTATAAAAAGCGGTGTGATAGAATTTAATCACGATAAAGGAATTATCCTTTGCGAATAATTAAATTATAAGCTAAATATATTTTCAAGAAAGTGTAACTTTGTTACACTTTTTTTATGCCCTGTGAAATCTGATTTATGCAAAAAAGTTTAATCTTATTCTTTACAGCTCTGAGTTTTATATGGAATGCTCAAATTATTAAAACTAAAAGAGGAATTGTAAGTCTCGACGGAACTCACGTAGCCAAAATTACCAATAAATCTAATGAATATACATTTATGGATTTAAAGGAAACTCCCATTTTTACTGTTGAATTTGTTGATAAAAGTGTGGTAGACTCTGTGCGTGACAGTTATGTTAAAATCAACAGAGTATACAACCGTGAAAAAACATTGGATTTAGATTATATTTCACCATCAGCATTTTCGGGTGATGAGAAATCTGCAGTCTATACCTGTATAAAAGGATTAAAGATCATTGATGAAAGAGGAATCAATATCAAAAATCTGGATGAACTTTTTAAAAACATGCCCAAACGGAAACTTGACAGTAAAACCAAAGAAGCGTATACAACAAAAACAAAAATTGATAAGTTGAATCTTGAGGTTAACAGTGTCGGTGAAATTTTAAGCAATGGAGTTCCGGTTGGTTACTTTACAAATTTACCGGTCAGTTTTGGTTCTGATGACAGGATAACAGACAAAACTTTTGTTGATATTGAAATATATGATGCGAAAAGCAAATATATCGGGAAATATATCACCACTACAAAACAGATCAAAACTGCAGGTGGAAAAACTTTTACGTTATACAGAGAGATGTCCGGAAGAGCTTCCATTTTAAAATATCCAACCTATAAAGCAATTGCTGAACGCATGGCAATTATGGATCCTAATTTTATTAAAGTTCAGGAAAAGGTAATTGTTGGAGATGTTATCAAAGATGGAATTGAAAAAGATAAAAAATAAAATGAATGTTCGTAATTTGTAATAACTTAGTTTTTAACGCTTTGTTTGTCATTCAGTAGGAATCTCAACATTTTGAAAATAAAGCAGTTTAAATTCCTGCGGAAATCTAAGATTCGACGTAGTCAATAACAAAAGGACTGATGATCTTAGTATTATGATTAAAAATGGACATTCGTAAGATGACTTTTTTAAACAAATTTTTAATGGAATTGAGATAGTTGTTCCATAGAAACGGGCAGGTTGTCCTGTGCCTGTCGAAGGAATCCTGTTTTATACATTAAAACTTCAATCGGCATTAGTCAAAACTTTAAAAATCCTGAGAAATCACTCTTCAGTGATTTTTATTCATATTTTTAGAATAAGTTTGTAATTTTAAAAACTAAAACCAAAATATCATAAACTTAAAATTACTCCATTTTCTTTCAGTTGCTGCATTGGTTTTGAAAACCAGAATAATTCAAAATCTTCAATACTGTTTTCGAAATCTGTTTTCAGCTGTTGCAGAGTGATGCGTTTTGGATTTTCAAAAGTATTTTCCTGTAGGACTTTAAACAGCCATTCTCCTTTTTCCTGTTCAAAATCTACCGTAACAATATTTGTTTTTAAGTGGAACGTAATTCTCGTGTACGCCCAGGAGTTTTGTTTTTTTGTTTTTATGTAATTCTCAGCGATTACGTTTTTTTCCAGAAAAACAATTTTTGAATTCCCTTTGAAACTAAACGGGTCATCTTCTAAGAGTGAATCATGAATATAGTCAGGATGTATGGTTGTTTTGGGAATCTTAAAGTCAAACCAATTTTGCAGGGGCAATTCAAAATTGATTCCGTGCATAAAATTAAAGAGTGATTTTTTAAGACCAAAACTGAATTTGCTGTGATCGATACCCGTTTTATCTGTGAAATCAATATCATTGTTCGCGAAATTAATTTCCTGCCTGATCGGAACAACTCCGTATTCTTCAGGATTGATTCCTACAGGTGAATGTGCAGTCATTGCAAACTGATGCCAGAAGCCACTCTGCAAAATTCCCATTTCGAAAAGCTGACGGACCATCTCTAAAGAATCGACTGTTTCCTGAATGGTCTGAGTAGGGTAGCCATACATGAGATAAGCATGAACCATAATTCCTGCTTCCGTAAAATTTCTTGTTACACTTGCTACCTGATCTACTGAAACACCTTTTTCAATCAATTTCAGCAAACGGTCACTTGCCACTTCCAATCCTCCGGAAACGGCTACACATCCGGAAAGTTTTAAAAGAAAACAAAGATCCTGAGTGAAACTTTTTTCAAATCTGATGTTGGTCCACCACGTGACTACGAGATTTCTACGTAAAATTTCAAGAGCAACTTCACGCATTAAAGCCGGTGGTGCAGCTTCGTCTACAAAATGAAATCCTGTTTCTCCGGTACTTTGGATAAGTTCTTCCATCCGGTCGACGAGAATTTTTGCAGAAACAGGTTCATAAAGCCGGATGTAATCTAGAGATATATCACAAAAAGTACATTTACCCCAATAGCATCCATGCGCCATAGTCAGTTTGTTCCATCTTCCGTCACTCCATAAACTGTGCATGGGATTCGCAATTTCAATAACAGAAATGTACTGATCTAATTTTAAATCAGTATAATCCGGCGTTCCGACCTGTGCCTGTTTGTAATCGTGTTTTGCAGAATTATTTTTGTAGGTGACTTCGTCATTTTCAATTAAAAAGGTACGTTTGGCTTCTATAGGTTCAGCCAACGGATTTCTGATCATTTCATAAAGAAGTTCAAGTGGAACTTCGCCGTCATCCAGAGTAATAAAATCAAAAAATTCAAAGACCCTTTTATCTTTTACTTCACGAAGTTCTGTGTTTGGAAAACCTCCGCCCATTGCTGTTTTAATATCCGGATAATTTTCTTTGATCAATTTTGCACAACGGAAAGCTGAATATAAATTCCCAGGAAAAGGAACAGAAAAACAAACCAGTTTAGGTTGAACTGATTCCAGTGTTTCATGAAGAATTTTTAAAGTGATGTCATCAATAAAAGTTTGATCTGAATTTAATTTTGCATACAACTCGTCAAAAGAATTGGCAGATTTCCCCAATCTTTCAGCATATCTGCTGAAACCGAAATCAAAATCAACATGTTCAACGATATAATCAGATAAATCTTCTAAATACAATGTTGCCAGGTGTTTAGCTTTATCCTGCAAACCCATGTTTCCAAAGGCGAAATCCATATCATCAAGCTGATTGAAACGGGAAGCTTCCGGTAAGAAATTCATGGAGCAGATCTGTCTCGCCAAAGTAGGGTTTTTATTTTGCAAAAAAAGAATAACCTGATCAATGGTTTTAATGTATTCATTTCTTAAAGCATAGATCCGCTGAGTATTTTCTGAGCCGTTTTTAAGATCAGGATCTTTTGAAAAAATATTCTTAATTCCTTCTTTTGAAAATAGCTTCAGAATCACTTCAATCCCTAAATCGATCTGGAAGCTTGAAATATTTTTGGTATTCAGGAAACCTTTAATATAAGCTGTCGCCGGATAAGGAGTATTGAGTTGGGTGAAAGGTGGAGTAATAAGAAGAAGATCTTTCAAAAGTAATTTTTTGCAAATTTATGGGTTTAAATGGAAATGGAAGAAAATTTTTTGAATAAATAATTATAAAGCGATGTTTGTCCGTCCGTAAGAATTTCAACAAAGGACATCAAAACTTAATTCCTACGAAATGACAAACATATCACCGATCGTTGAAAAGGAATATGTATGTAGAGAATAAGTTTTATGATGATGATAAAAAATAAAAAACCGCCAGAGAACTCTAACGGTTTTAATTATTTAGTTGAAATCGAAATTACATTTGCTTGTACTCGATATTCATTTGTTTTTCCATTTCTGCGTAAGCTCCGGATTCTAATTTTTCCTTGATTCCTTCAAACGCTGCCAAAGTTTCATTGATTTCTGAATCGGTGTGGGAAGCTGTCGGAATTAATCTCAACAAAATCATTCCCTTTGGAATTACAGGATATACTACCACTGAAGTAAATACACCATAATTTTCTCTTAAATCTTTAGCTAATAGGGTAGCTTCAATTGTTGTTCCCTGGATGAAAACAGGTGTTACACAGGTATTTGTATTTCCAAGGTTAAAACCTCTTTCTTTTAATCCGTTTTGAAGCTTATCGACATTTTCCCACAATTTAGCTTTAATTTCGGGACGTGTTCTTAATAATTCCAATCTCTTCAATCCTCCGATTACCATCGGCATCGTTAAAGATTTAGCGAAAATCTGAGAACGGAGATTGTATTTTAAGAACCTGATAATGGTCTCATCTCCTGAAAGAAATGCTCCGAAACCGGCCATGGATTTTGCAAAAGTTGAGAAGTACACATCAATCTGGTCCTGACATCCTTGCTCCTCACCAGCTCCGGCTCCGGTTTTACCCAAAGTTCCGAATCCGTGTGCATCATCTACAAGCAATCTGAAGTTGAATTTTGATTTTAATTCACAGATTTCTTTCAGTTTCCCCTGCATTCCTCTCATTCCGAAAACCCCTTCAGTAACTACAAGAATTCCTCCTCCGTTTTCTTCCGCAACTTTAGTTGCTCTTGCAAGGTTTTTTTCTAAACTCTCAATGTCATTATGTTTGAATGTAAAGCTTTTTCCCATGTGAAGACGTACTCCGTCAACGATGCAGGCATGAGAATCTGCGTCATAAACAATGACGTCATGTCTTGTTACCAATGCATCAATTGCAGAAACCATTCCCTGGTAACCGAAATTTAAAAGATAAGCGGCATCCTTTTGAGTAAACTCTGCCAATTCTTTTTCCAGCTGCTGATGTTGCTGAGTTTCACCGGACATTGCTCTTGCGCCCATCGGATAAAACATTCCAAATTCTGCTGCAGCTTTAGCATCCGCTTCCAATACTTCAGGATGATTACACAATCCTAAATAATCGTTGGCACTCCAGAAAATCACTTCTTTACCCTGAAATTTCATTCTCGGACCAATTGGCCCTTCCAATTTTGGGAATACAAAATATCCTTCGGCATAATCTGCAAACTGACCTAATGGTCCGGGATTTTGTTTTATTCTTTCAAAAATATCTACCATTGTATGAGTACGTTTTATCTAAAAAAGCCTTTTGTGATTGACTAAAAGGCTTGATTTTTATTAATATATTTTTCTTATTTGATGAATTCTGTTTTGAAAACTTCATCGTAATTATGGAAACAGTTATTGATGAAGCCCTGCTCTTCCATCCATTTGTCGCTGTATACTTTTGTGATATAACGTGAACCGTGATCAGGATAAATCATTACAACAAAATCATTTTCTGTCAGTTCATGGGATTGGGCATACTGGATTAAACCCTGAGTAACTGCTCCTGTAGTGTAACCTCCCAAAATAGCTTCCTTTAAAGCAATCTCGCGGGTTCTGTAAGCAGACATTTCGTCATTTACTCTTACAAACTCATCGACTTTATCAAAAAGAAGGGCAGAAGGGATTAAATTTTTTCCCATTCCTTCAATTTGGTAAGGATGAACATCTTCTTTATGTATCTCTCCGGTTTCGTGATAACTTTTCAGAATAGATCCGTCAGCATCTATACCGATGATTTTAATATTTGGATTTTTTTCCTTTAAGAATTTTGCAGAACCGGATAATGTTCCTCCAGTTCCGGTACAGGCAAAAAGATGAGTAATTTTTCCTTCAGTCTGTTCCCAGATTTCAGGTCCTGTAGTCTGATAATGGGCATCAACATTCAATTCATTAAAATACTGATTGATATAAACAGAATTTGGGGTTTCGGCAGCAATTCTTTTTGCTACTTCATAATATGATCTCGGGTCATTCGCAGGTACATTCGCAGGACATATATATACTGTGGCACCAAGAGCTTTCAGATAAGCTATTTTTTCAGCTTTTGTTTTGTCACTTACGGCAAGAATACATTTATATCCTTTAATGATGCAAACCATTGCAAGTGAAAAACCCGTATTTCCGGAAGTTGTTTCTACAACAACAGAATCTTCCGTTAATAAACCTTTTTTCTCAGCGTTTTCAATAATATGAAGTGCGATTCTATCTTTTGTGGAATGTCCAGGATTATATGATTCTAACTTGGCATAAACTTTTGCAGGAATCTCTTTAGTTACCGTATTAAGTTTTACTAAAGGGGTGTTCCCAATCAAGCCAAGAATATTATCGTAAACATTACTCATTATTTGTTATTTTTCAAATAAAAATCTGACCGCAAAAATACAAAAAAATAAATAATTCTTAAACTTTTCAGAAATTATAAGTGTTGAAAGTAGAATTATCTGTTTTAAGCTTTCTGTAACAGCCGAAAAACGCCGACAAAAAGCACGCCAGTTTTTTAAATTTTGTTAAAATCTATATAAAATGAAGTAAAAACCTTATTTTCGCACTAATTGATTTTATACTATGAAAAACTGGACTTTTAGGCAATGGAACACCCTTCTCGGATGGGTGATTTTCGTCGTTGCATTTTTCACGTACTTATCAACAATAGAACCCAATTTTAGTTTTTGGGATTGTGGTGAGTACATTTCCTCAGCCGTAAAACTGGAAGTGACGCATGCACCGGGAGCAGCCCTGTTCCAGATTGTAGGTGCCGTTGCCGCAATGTTTGCATTTGGAAAAGGTGAAAATTATTCTGTTGTTATTAATGCAATGTCTGCATTATTCAGTGCATTTACCATTCTGTTTCTGTTCTGGACGATAACTCATTTTGTACGGAGACTTCTCAATAAAGATTTTGAAGAAATTACGAAGCATCAGGAAATTGCTATTCTCTTTGCGGGAGTGATCGGATCGCTTTGTTTCACCTGGTCAGATACATTTTGGTTCTCCGCTGTTGAAGGAGAGGTGTATTCTATGGCTTCCCTGTTTATTGCCATTTTGGTGTGGCTGATCACCAAATGGGAAAATGAATATAAAGAGTCTGACAATGAGCGTTGGATTATTCTGATCTTTTTTATTGTAGGCCTTTCTGTAGGGGTTCATATGATGTGTATGCTGGCAATTCCTGCAGTATGTTTAATATATTATGCAAGAAACTACGAGTTTACATGGAAGAATTTTTTATGGGCGAATGTGATTACTCTGGGGATTCTGATCATTGTTTTTAAGATTATTTTCCCGGTGATCATGTCATTATTCGGGAAGCTTGAGATATTCTTTGTGAATGGGGTGGGACTTCCTTTCCACTCAGGAACCATTGCCGGTTTTATTATATTGGTTGCTCTCTGTTATTTCATCCTGAAATATGCGAGACAGGCAAAGCAAAATATATATCAGACAGTTGCGTTATCTGTCGTTTATATGATGATTGGTTTCTCCTGCTGGATGGTAATTCCGATCCGTGCCAATGCCAATCCGCCGATGAACTTAAATGATCCTGATACGGCAATCGGTATGCTTGATTACTATAACAGGGAACAGTACGGAGACTGGCCTACAATCTACGGTCAGAACTATACTGCCTTTTTAGATAACAACGGGATTGAAAAGAATGAAGACGGAAGTTTTAAAACGACAAAAACCGGTGAAGTTTATGAAAAAGATGAAAAGACAGGGACTTATTTAAAGACCAGCGACCGTTTTAACTACGTATTTAATCCTTCGCATGTCAGCTTGATGCCGAGAATGTTTAATGAGGATAAAGGAGTGATGGGTAATTATATCTCGATGTATGGAGCTCCGGATTTCCAGTTTAATTATGGCAACGAAAATGTAGCGGATGATCCGCAGGCTAAACAGATTTTTGACGAACTCAGAGCCAAATATGAAGATAAATCAATCACAGTTCAGGATTATTTGAAAGTAAAGCCTTACGAACTGATTACAGTTCAGCGTCCTTCATTTGCTCAGAACATGGATTATTTCATTACTTTCCAAAACGGATACTACTTTATCAGATATCTGCTTTGGAATTTCGCAGGAAGACAGAATGATCTTGAAGGAAGCAGCGAAAATACAAGAGGAAACTGGATATCAGGTATTTCTTTTATCGATAATACCATCCTGGGAAATCAGGATGCGATGCCTTCTAAATTTAAAAATGAAAGTACGGTAGTCTTCTTCTTCTTACCTTTACTGTTAGGAATCGTTGGATGTTATTTCCAGTTTATGAGAGATTTCGGAAGATTTTACGCCTTGTTGTCTTTATTTATCTTAACAAGTGTGGGAATCGTTTTCTATACCGGAATGAAACCTTTCGAACCCAGAGAAAGAGATTACGCAGTAGTCGGTTCCTTTTATGCCTTTGCCATCTGGATAGGTCTGGGTGCAGGAGCAATTCTTTGGTATCTGCAGTCTAAAGTAAAATCTAATGCTGCGAATATCGGTTTTGGAGTTGTTTTAATGGCTATTCCATTGATGATGGGCTTTCAGAATTATAATGTTCACGACAGAAGCGGTAGATACACTGCTTATGATTACTCATATTCTGTATTGAAGTCTTTACCCAAAAATGATATTCTTTTTGTATATGGTGATAATGACACCTATCCGGTATGGGCAATGCAGGAAACTGAAAGATTCCGTGATGATGTAAAGGTTGTGAACTTTACACTTCTTTCAACCCCATGGAATATTGATCAGGTTAAAAGAAGAACGTACAACGCCGCTGGGATCCCAAGCCAGTTAACTCATGAAGATTACAGGGACGGTGTGAATGATCAGATCTATCTGATGAAAAAAGACGACTGGAAAAATATTCTAGCCAATCTTAAAGAATCAGGAGCTCCTGATAATCTGTTGCAACCGTTTGAGAAATATTTGGTTCAGGACTCAATGACCTTAAAGGAAGCAGTGAATTTCCTGAAGGTAAAATCTCCTGAAAAAGATGAAATTTTAAAAATGATCTTTGGTGAGGCGCGATATGAAAAGTACAATTTCCTTCCGGTATCCAAATTTATTTTGCCTGTCAATAAACAGAATGCTCTTAAAGCGGGAATTATCAATGCCTCCGATCTACCCAATACAGTTGATCAGATTATGATTGATTACAAATCAGGAACGTTATACAAAAATAACCTGATGATGTTTGATATTCTGGCCAACTTCGACTGGAAACGTCCAATTAATTTCTCTTCCGGAGGAGTTTATGAGAGTGAGAACATTTTCTTTTTAGATGATTATCTTCAGTTTGACGGCTTCAGTTACAGGTTGATTCCTGTGTATACACCAAGAAGCAGTGACGGAGAGATGGGGAGAGTAGATGCCAACTCATTATACAATGTTGTAAAAAACTTCAGATGGGGTAATTTTAAAGATCTGAATGTTCATTTCGATGAAACGGCCACTTCAAATATCATCAGCTACAGAAGTTCTGCGAGCAGGGCAGCTGCGGCTTTAGCATTGTCCGGACAGAAAGCCAAAGCGATCGAAGTTCTGGATCTTGCAGCAAAAGAGATTCCTGCAGAAAAATACAATGATCCGCGATCATTAAGTTCAATGGTTTACGGTTATATCGTTGCCGGGCAGGAACAGAAAGCGTTACAGCTGGCTGAAATTTTAAAGAAGGGAATTTTTGAAGAATATGATTATTATTTAACATTAAGTAAATCTGAACAGGCCTTTGCAGGAAGAGAGATGAGATCAAAGCCGATGGAATATTCTTTAGTAGTCACTGCAGTTACAGATGCTTATAAAAAAATAGGACAGAACGAAAAAGCATACGCTTATCTTGTAAAATCTATTGAACCGATCGATAAAAAATTCAACGTTTTTGTAAAAGATCTGCAGCAGATGGGTAAAGAAAAAGCGATGAAGGAGTCTGAAAAAGTGCAGACCATCACTCCTTTCTACCAGTATCTGTTTGATATTATGGAACCGTTTGATTCTACTTATTCAAAAGAAAAAGAGGATCAGATTACTTCATCCATAATCAAAGCAACACAATAAAACAAGTACATAAATACTTCAAAGCGGAACCTCGGTTCCGCTTTTTTTATTTTTGATATTCATAAATAATAGAATTATATTTGTGCATCAAAAAAACGCGATGGACGAAAACACAGGTAAAAATCTCCCGTTGTATGCGGTAATCTTTGCAGTGATTGCAAAACTTTATTTTCTTTTAACCCATCATATTCAGGAAGATGCATTTATCACCTGGAGGGTCGCTCAGAATTTACTGGATTATGGGGTAATCGGTTTTAATGGTGAAACTAAAATTTCCGCTTCTACGACCCATCTGTACGTTTTTGTTTCTTATTTTTTTAATTTAATTTTTGGAAAAGAAAATTTCATAGAACCCCTTTTGGTGCTGAACACCATTCTGTTTACAGTGGGAAGTCTGTTTCTATCGCATCTTTTGTTAAAAAATCCATGGCATAAAGCAATTTTTATCTTTTTATTTGGTCTTTTACCACCGGCTATCAAGATATCGATCTTAGGAATGGAGTACGGAATTCTTTTTTTCCTTGAAATGGCTCTGCTTTATTATGGCTTAAAAAAAGAGAAAAAATGGGCGCTGATCGTACTGCCTGTTTTGATTTTATTCACTAGAATTGATACGGTGATTTTTTTAGGAATTGTCTTTTCAGTTGATGTGTTTTGGAACAGAAAAATAAAATGGGCTTACATTTCAGGTGGAATTTTAGGGATTTCTGCAACACTGGCGTTCAATTGGTTTTACTTCGGTGAAATTGTCAATAATACAATTATTGCTAAAAAACTTGCCTATGACAGAGTATATACGCTGCATCAGGATCTTGAATATTTCAGGTTAAATTACGGAAATTTCTGGGGAATGCTGAAGCTTCCGGGAGATTTTAATCCGTTGACTGTGGTCATTGCCGTTTTTGAATTGCTGTGCTTTATTTTCCTGATCAGACAGCGAGACAGAAGAAATTATTTTCTGTGGATTATCTTCCTGTTTGCATGGTCGAAACAAATCATTTTTCTTTCACAGAAAAGTCTTTTTGACTGGTATTACTGGGTTCCGCAGATTCTGCTTTTTGTTCCCGTTCTCATATTTGTTTTAGAACAGAAAGTTAAAAGAAACTGGTGGCTCTCTGCACTGATCATCTTCTATATTTTTCCGATGCTGGCCTTCCAAACCATACATTCTATTGCAACAGGAAATGCTGAATGGAATTACAGACGATCTATCGGCTTGTTTCTTAATATGTACGAGAAAGACAAGAAACAATGGATTCTGCTCGAACCGGCAGGTTATATTCCGTATTTTTCAGGATTGAAAACCATTGATGAAGTAGGACTGGTGGACAAACAAATCCAGCAGGAAATCAAAAAAGACAAACCTCATTATTGGCTGAATACGGTTAAAAAGAGAAAACCAAAATACCTGCTCTCTTATAATAATCTGTTTGAAGGAAAAGATGCCTATTATTATAAAACGCATTACAAACTTCTTAATGAATTCCGGATCAAAAATCACTTACAGAGTGATAACAGTATTTTAGAAAAAATTTACAGGCTGAAGCCGTCGGGAAGTGATTATAATTTGTATGAGAGGGTAAAATAGAGAGGGATTGAAGGATTTAAAAATTTAAAGATTTAAGGATTTAAAGATTTAAAGATTGAAAAATTTAAATAATATTTGAAATTGTGGAATTTGTAACTTTAACTGAACGGTAACTTAAAACTAAAATTATGAAGTATTGTGCTTTTCTGCGTGGTGTCAATGTTAAAGGCACTAATATGAAAATGGCAGAAGTCTCTAATGTTTTCAAAAAAGCAGGGATGGATGATGTTGCCTCAGTTTTGGCATCAGGGAATATTATTTTTACTTCTGATAAAAATGTCAGTCAGCTAAAAGTAATTCTCGAAAAAGCAATGTCAGAACATTTCAGTTATGAAGCTTTTCTTTTTATTAAATCCAAAGAAGAAATTGAATGTTTTTGGAACTCTAATCCTTTTGGTAAAAATGAAGATTTGCATGTGTATACATTTATCGGGAATCATGATGTTGAAAATATTTTGATGAATGAATTTCAGAATGCTTTAAAAACTGAAAATGAACATGCAAAAATCGTTAATGGAAATTTTTACTGGCAGGTTCCCAAAGGCAATACTTTAGATTCTACTTTCGGGAAAATTTTAGGCAGAAAAAATCTGAAAGATCAGTTGACAAGCAGGAATATCAATACATTTGAGAAAATTCTGAAGAAGCAGCCATAGATTTATGAACTCAACTGTCTTCTTTTTCTAAATTAATTTTTTAGTCCTGCGTCGTATCTGTTAAAATTTTGAATTAGTGAGAAAAGTATTCGTGAGAATCCTTTACACATTACAAATATTAGCAGAATAAATAATTTCGAATTCTGAAACTTTATAAGTATTTTTACTGAACTTTTTTAATTCAAATATAAATGATTCAGTACTTAGACAACATACGCCACAAAGATTCAAAAAACTTTTTTTTAATTGCAGGACCATGCATCATCGAAGGTGAAGATATGGCATTGAGAATAGCAGAAAAAGTACTTGAACTGACAGACAAATACAATATTCCTTACATCTTTAAAGGAAGTTTTAAAAAAGCCAACAGAAGCAGAGTAGATTCTTTCACATCTATTGGTGAAGAAAAATCTTTGGAAATCCTTAAAAAAGTAGGTGAGACCTTTACTATTCCGACTACTACAGATATTCATGAAAACGACCACGCAGCTTTGGCAGCACAGTATGTTGATGTTTTACAGATTCCTGCATTTTTAGTCCGTCAGACCGACTTATTGATTGCTGCAGCAAAAACAGGAAAATGTGTTTCACTGAAAAAAGGACAGTTCCTTTCTCCGGAATCGATGAAATTTGCCGTACAGAAAGTAACGGATTCAGATAACCAAAAAGTAGCCATCATTGAAAGAGGAAATTCTTTCGGATATACCGATTTAATTGTTGATTACAGAGGCATTCCTACGATGAGAGCCTATGCTCCTGTAATTTTAGATGTCACCCATTCTCTTCAGCAGCCTAATCAGAGTTCAGGAGTAACAGGTGGAAGGCCGGATCTGATAGAAACCGTTGCCAAAGCGGGAATTGCCGTCGGAGCAGACGGGATCTTCATCGAAACCCATCCTACACCTGAAACCGCTTTATCTGATGGTGCCAACATGCTTCGGCTGGATTTATTGGAAGATTTGTTACAAAAATTAACAAGAGTTAGAGAATCCATTTTGTAATTGTTAAAAAATCCTTAATTTTAGAATTCTAAATAATTTCTTTTGAAAAAACTAGTTTTACCACTGAGCCTCATGGTTCCGATGTTAGTATTCTCCCAAACCAAAAAAAGAGATACAACAAGAACAACAGATATTGAGGAAGTCGTTTTCCAGAAAAAGGTTACCGGAAGCACGAATGACCTTACGACTATAAAAATATCTGCTAAAGATGCTCAGAATGTTGCAAGCATTTCCGGAGGTATTGAAGGAATTATTAAAACTTTACCCTCTGTCAATTCGAATACAGAACTTTCTTCGCAGTATATGGTCCGTGGCGGAAACTACGACGAAAATCTTATTTATATCAATGATATTGAGATTTACAGACCCTTTCTGATCAGAAATTCACAGCAGGAAGGTTTAAGTATTATCAATCCTGATATGGTATCTACAGTGAATTTTTCTGCCGGAGGTTTTGAACCGAGATATGGTGATAAGATGTCTTCAGCTTTAAATATTTATTACCGCGAGCCGGAAAAATTTGAGGTTGCAGGTGAAGCCAGTTTAATAGGAGGAAGATTAACAACAGGTCTTGCTTCAAAAAATAAGAAATTAACAGCTTTATTTTCAGGAAGATACAGGAATACCAATTTAGTATTGAATACTTTGAATGAAGATACTGATTTTAACCCTGTTTATTATGATTTTCAAACCTTTCTGAACTATCATGTAAGTGATAAATTTACCATGTCGTTCATCGGATACTACTCAAAGAACGATTACGAAATGGTGCCAAAAGAGCGAAGTGTAGACTTCGGTTCTCTGCAGAGGCCAATCAATCTTTCGGTGTTTTATAACGGTAAGGAAAATGACCAGTATAAAAACATGATGGGCACGTTCTCAATGAATTATAAGCCCTCAGATAAATGGAGATTTACTCTAGACAGTTTCTCATATCAAAACAGGGAAAAAGAATATTACACGATCGCATCAAGCTATATTTTGCAGACCTTTGACCCGATTACAGGAACTCCTATTACGTCTTATGATGTAGGAGGGCAGATCGAACATGCAAGAAATGACCTTTTTGTAAGAACCTACGGAACGCAGTTCAGAACCCGTTTTTCACCCAATGTCAATACGGATATTGAAGTCGGATTTAAATTTGAAAAGGAAAATCTCCGCGATCTGACCAATGAGTGGAAATTGGTAGACTCTTCAGGATACAGCATACCGCATCCGGTTGATGATCCGAGATTTCCTGATGCTTCGGAATTAGATCTGTTTTACAGTATTGCAGGGAATAATCATATCGAACCAACAAGATTATCAGCATACGCACAATATTCCCAGAAGTTTTTCTGGGGTTCAAGCAAGATTTTTGTAAACGCTGGAGCGAGAGTTGCACACTGGAGTTTCAATGATGAAACAATCTTCTCACCAAGAGCACAATTCGCCATAAAACCCGAATGGGATACAGACATGTTATTCAGGGTCTCCGGAGGTATCTACTATCAGGCACCTTTTTATAAAGAAATCAAAGACCTGAACGGGAATTTTAATAACAATATAAAATCTCAGCGTTCGATTCAGGCAATTGTTGCCAACGACTTCGAATTTGAGTTTGACAACCGTCCGTTTAAGCTGACAACAGAAGCTTACTATAAGAAAATGGATAATCTGATTCCTTATTATATGGATAATGTAAGAATCCGTTATTCAGGTAAAAATAATGCATCCGGATATGCTTATGGAATTGATACCAGATTATTCGGTGAATTTGTTCCGGGAGTAGATTCTTGGTTATCTGCAAGTTATGCCAGGGTTTATGAAAATATTGATGGTAGAGGAAATATTCCAAGACCTACGGATCAGAGATTCAGATTTGCTATGTTCTACCAGGATTATATGCCGAAATTTCCACAAATGCGTGTAAATCTTACATTAACGTATGCGATGGGGCTGCCCAACGGAGCGCCTGTTTTCACAGATCCTTATCAGTACCAGAAAACTTTACCTTCTTACAAGCGCGTAGATCTGGGGCTTTCTTATGCATTTGTCGATGCAAAAGTAAAAAAACAAAGCTATGGCTTCCTGAGTAATTTTGATGAACTGACTTTGGGTGTTCAGGTCTTTAATGCCTTCAATATTAATAATACCGTAGCTAATCAGTGGATCACTGATGCCAATACCAGTTTGATGTATCCTGTTCCCGTACGTCTGACAGGAAGATTTTTTAACGTAAAACTCGAATTTAAGATTAAATAACCGTAACTGACTCCTGAAATTTTCAGGAGTTTTTTTTATTCATAATTTTATAACAATATCACCAAATTCTGTAACAATCATTCAGCAGATATTTTTACCTTTGTTTCAGCTTATGAAAAAGATTCTTGCAATAATATTTTCTGTATTCTACTTCGGTTTTTCTTCCGGAGCAGTTTTTAGCATGCATTATTGTATGAAAGAATTGGTTTCAGTAACTCAAAAATCTGATGATACCTGCAGCAAATGCGGAACGAAAGAAAAAAAGGACTGCTGCAAAACCGAAATAAAACTTGTAAAGGTTGATGATTCTCAAAAATCAGATTTTTTGAAAATTGATTTTCTGAAAAGTATTTCAGAGGTTCAGTATCATCACTTTTTCTCTACAGACAAATCATTTTCAGCTACAAAACTCACTCAGATTCAGATCAATGCACCACCGGGAAACCGTTCGGTTCCGATTTTTGTTCATCATTGTAATTTTAGAATTTAAAATCTGTCAGTCGTTTGATAATCATATTATAATTAACGACAGGCTTAGTCGCATCATGCGATTTTCAAATTATTATTTATTCTAAAATTTTAAAACAATGAAAAATTATATCATTACAGCCCTGTTTTCTTTATTTGCTGTCATTTCTTTCCGTGCTCAGCAAAAATCTGATGTACAGGTAACAAAGCTTTATCAGAACTATATTACAATTAAAGACGCATTGGCATCAGATAGTGCCGATAAAACTTCTCAGGCTGCAGTAGAGTTTATTAAAACTGCTTCAGCTATAGATTACAAAGTTCTTTCTGAAGGAAATGTAAGTGCTCTTAAAAAAGATGCAACAACAATTTCAAGTACTAAAGATATTGCAGTTCAAAGAGAGAGTTTCTTTAATCTTTCAGACAATATGATTACTTTGGCCAAAGAGTTCAAAGTTTCAGTAAGCCCGGTTTTCGTTCAATACTGTCCCATGGCAGACGGAAGCTGGCTGAGCAACGAGAAAAAAATCATCAATCCTTATTACGGAAGCTCTATGCTTTCCTGCGGTTCTGTGAAATCAGAAATCAAGTAAATATTTGCATTCGTCTGTAAAATAATCAGTTGGGTATTTTTAATTAAAATTTACTTTAAAATATTGATTAATATTCAGCTGGAAAGAATTTTGAAATGTTATGAAAAAAATAATAATGTTTCTGATGCTTTTATTATCTGTTTTCAGTTTTTCACAATCAGTAAAGACGCAGTACATATGTCCAATGGATAAAGATGTTGTTTCATCAAAGCCCGGTGACTGTCCTAAATGTGGAATGACTTTGGTACGGAAAAAAGTTGCTGTAAAAACAAAGGCAGCAGAAAAACCACCATTACAAAATATACCGAAAGCAAAAAAGTCAGAAATAAAAATCAAGACTAAGCCTGAGATTGATAAAAAAGGTAAGATTGAAAAAGTAAGCAGTGATAAGAAATCTAAAAAATTAAGTAAAACTCTTATTGCTGTTCAACCTGTTTTAAATTCAAAAATTCAAACTAAGCCTAAGTCTCAACCTAAAAAAAATTACACCTGTCCAATGCATCCTGAAGTAATTTCCGGCAAGCCCGGAAAATGCCCTCAGTGCGGAATGGATTTGGCGGAAGTTGAAAATAATTCTCAATCTGAGTCCGAAGGTCAACCTAAACACTCTGTTTTAAAAAGAAATTCTGAAAACGGAAAAGTGTCTTTTGGAGGAAAAACGGTTCGTTATGATTTGTATGTAAAAGATACGATTGTCAATTTTACTGGAGAAAACCGCAGAGCAATCGCCGTGAATGGGAAATTACAAGCTCCGACTTTATATTTTACTGAAGGAGATACTGCGGAGATTTATCTTCATAATAGGCTGAAAGAGAATACAGGTTTCCACTGGCATGGTGTTATTTTACCAAATGAGCACGATGGGGTTCCTTACCTGACAACGAAACCTGTTAAGCCGGGAGAAACTCATCTGTATAAATTCAGAGTGTCTCAAAACGGAACTTATTGGTATCATTCACATGAAGGTTTACAGGAGCAAATCGGGATGAATGGAATTTTGGTTTTCAATAAAAGAGAAAGCGAGCCTAATACCCAATACACAAAAGAAATTCCTGTGCTTTTAGGAGAGTGGAGTAACGAGAAACCGATGGAGATTGCAAGAAGACTTCATATGGCGAATACGGATTGGTATGCAATTAAGAAAAATGCAGTCCAGAGTTATTGGGAAGCGATAAAATCCGGAAACTTCGGAACAAAAGCTCTTAATGAATGGAAAAGGATGGAAGCTATGGATGTTAGTGATGTTTATTATGATAAATTTCTGATTAACGGACTTCCGGTTTCTGAATATCCAAATCTGAAAGCGGGAGATAAGGTCCGTTTGAGAGTCGCCAATGGAGGGTCTTCTACCTATTTTTGGCTGAATTTCGGAGGCGGAAAAATAAAAGTGATCGGAAACGACGGTAATGAGGTAGTGCCTGTAGAAGTGGATCGTCTTATTGTAGGTGTTTCGGAAACATATGATATTGAAGTGACGATTCCGGAAAACAGAAGTTTTGAATTTCGGGCGACTTCAGAAGACCGAATTGGTTATGCATCACTATGGTTAGGTTCTGGTGAGAAAATTGAAGCGCCGAATTTACCCAGATTAAAGCTTTTCGAAGGGATGAAAATGATGAACAGCATGATGAAGATGAGCGGAAATATGAAACCGATGAACATGATAATGGGAAATCAAATGATGGACATGAATGAAGTAATGTACCCTGAACTTTCTGAAAATCAGCGAAAAATGACAATGAAGCATATGAATGAAATGATGGGAATAAAAGAAAAGAGATCAGATAAAAAAGAAGATCATTCTCAACACTCGGGCATGGAAGAAGAGAAATCAATCAAAAGATTATCATATAATATTTTAAAATCTCCTGAAAAAACGATTCTTTCCGCGGAGAATGTTCGTGAAATGAAATTTGTGCTGGAAGGAAATATGAATCACTATTTGTGGACCCTGGATAATAAAACAGTTACTGAAACAGATAAGATTTTAGTGAAAAAAGGAGAGGTCCTGCGAATTACAATGTACAACAATTCGATGATGCGACATCCTATGCATTTACACGGTCACGATTTTAGGCTGATCAATTCAAAAGGAGAATATTCGCCATTAAAAAATGTTGTAGACATTATGCCGATGGAAACCAACACGATTGAATTTGCTGCCAATCAGGATGGCGACTGGTTTTTTCACTGCCATATTCTGTATCACATGATGGCGGGAATGGGAAGGATTTTCAGTTATGAAGATTCAAAACCCAATCCGCAGCTGCCCAACAGAAAATTAGCATGGAAAAACTTTTTAAAAGACAATAGAATGATCAGCTCGATGGCGATGGTCGATCTTCACAGCAATAAAATACATGCGGAAACCATGACGATGTTCGGACCTAGATGGGCAAATCTGAATGAGTTCCATTCGAATTGGGAATTTGATCATTTTGACGGAAACTTCAAAGTGGGTAGATTTTTAGGAAAATTCCAATGGGCAATACCATATGCCGGTTTGAGGATTCAAAAAAATCATGAAATAATGGAGCGACAGATGGCTGAAGAAATGGGAGAAGATTTTCATGGAAAGAAAACCTGGTTTGGTCAGCAAAAAGCTTCGGAAAATAAAGCTGTTTTTATCATTGGTGCCCAATACATTTTGCCGATGCTGATCACAGCTGATGCAAGTGTTGACCAAAATGGAAAAGTACTGTTGGAATTAAGTCGCGAAGACATTCCGATTTCCAGAAGATTAAGAGGGAATTTTAGTGTGAATTCTGATGGAGAATTTACCTCAGGATTACGATATATTTTACAAAAATGGTTATCCGTTTCCGGAAATTACGATAACGAAATGGGATGGGGAGGCGGAATTACGCTGACTTACTAAGACAAAGGCTGCTTTGATTTTTTAGCAGCCTTTTTTATTTATCTGTTTAGAAACTTTTAGTCAGCATTGGAAAACAATTACATTTCCAGCTGTAGAATTTTCTCAATCATTTTTTGATTAAAACTTTCAGGAATTGATCTCATCAAGAAATTCCGGATTGAGTTTCCATTTTCCCATTGAGAGAGTTTTCCTATTTTCCAACTGGTATTGACGATATAATCAACTTTTTTTCTTCTGATCTTTTGAAATTCTTCAAAAACTGAATTGAAATTTGTATCATTCTGTAAAAGTTGACCGATCACATAAGCATCCTCGATTGATTGACTGGCACCCTGTCCCATATTCGGAGTGGTAGCATGAGCAGCATCACCAATCAGACAGAGATTTTCGGAAAACCATTTTGGACCAGGAGCAAGGTCGATAATATCATTTAAAATAATATCTTCAGTTTTTGTCGTGGCTAAAATCTCTACAACTATTGAATCAAAATCTCTGAATGTTTCTATTAAATTAATGCTTTCTGTATAATTACTTTCGTTGATTAAAGCATACCAGTAGACCTTGTTTCCAGTAAGCTTTACGAAACCGAAACGTTTTCCTTTCCCCCAGATTTCTAAAGCGTGATGAAGATATTTTTCAGGAAGATCAAAATTCGTCAGTCCCCGCCAGCATTTTTGTTTTGCATTTCTGACGTTTCTGGCTTTTAAAATCTGTTTACGTACTTTAGAATGAATTCCATCTGCTCCGAAAACGATTTTACTTTTAATTTCGGTTCCGTTTTCAAACTTTAAACGGTAATTTTCATTTTTCTCAATAAACTGCAGGTTTTGATTCAGTCTGATATTTTCAAAACCGATATTTGAAGCTAAAATATGCTGTAAATCTGCCCGGTGGATAGCAACATTGCAGGAATTGAATTTATTTTCCAGAGCCAGAACATTGGTTGTTGAAATGGTTTTAAGTTTTTCATCCGTAATAAAAATCCCGTGAATCTTGTTTCCTGCATTTTCAATTTCGTTTTTTAAACCTAACTTTTCAAAAATCTGCATTGCGTTGACTGCCATCATAATTCCGGCTCCGACAGGTTTTATTTCCGGTGCAGATTCATAGATGCTAAAATCTAAATTCCGTTGCTTAAGAATATTTCCTAAGGTCAGACCGCCGATACCGGCTCCTATGATTGAGATGGGATTCATTTATTTTAGTCCGTATTCTAATAATAGGCTGCCTCTTTCCGATAACAAATATGTAATCTTTCTAAATTCCTCTCTTTCTTCATTGGTTGCGTTAAAACTACCAATACCATTTTCATTTAATAAACCAAAATTATATAATTCTTCTTCTAGTGGGATATAAAATTTTCCGTCTTTAGATTCCTTCAATAATATAAGATCATAATAAAATGATTTTTCAACTATATCGGCCAATTTTAAAAAATCAAGATAGCTAAATTGTTTATTAATGAAATTTCTAAATAGGCGACCAATAATTTGAGGTTTTCCTTCAGAATCAATCCTGTTTATTATTTCTAATATTTTTTCACCAACTTTGCGACTATGTTTTTCTGAATCATCAATATATCGGATTTCTTTTAAAATAAATTCTTGATCTAAATTATCTATTTCTTTTAAAAAATGAATTAGTTTATTTGTGAAAATTCTATCGCCAATTGTATTTCCAATATTCAGTAATTTAATAATTGTTCCAATTATCGGTATATCTTTTATAATACCTTCATTTGTAAAACTATCTAATGATATTTCTGCAATATCAGAGGCTAAAGCAAATTCTTCGCTTTTAATTATTTGATTTAATTTATTTTCTTCCATATTCAAAAATACAAAAAAGCGGAGTCTGAAAAATCAAACTCCGCTTAATACTTATTAAAACTAAATTATTTACCTAAATAAGACTTCAAAATCTTACTTCTGGTATTGTGTTTCAGTCTTTTGATCGCTTTTTCTTTAATCTGACGAACTCTTTCTCTTGTAAGGTCAAAAGTTTCACCGATTTCTTCCAGAGTCATTGGATGCTTACCGTTCAGTCCGAAATAGAGTCTTACCAAATCTGCCTCTCTCGGCGTCAGCGTGTTCAAAGCTCTTTCAATTTCAATCTGAAGAGATTCCAGCATAAGATCTTTATCCGGGCTTGGAGATTCCCCTGAACGCAATACGTCATACAAGTTAGAATCTTCACCTTCAACCAACGGTGCATCCATCGACAGGTGTCTTCCGGAGTTTTTCATTGATTCCTTGATGTCTTCTTCACTCATGTCAAGAACTTCTGCTAATTCTTCCGGAGAAGGTGGTCTCTCATTTTCCTGTTCAAGGTGAGCGTATGCTTTATTGATCTTGTTGATCGAACCAATTTTATTCAGCGGTAATCTTACAATTCTTGACTGTTCAGCCAATGCCTGTAAAATTGACTGACGAATCCACCATACGGCGTAAGAGATAAATTTAAAACCTCTTGTTTCGTCATATCTTTTTGCAGCTTTCATCAATCCTAAATTCCCTTCGTTGATCAGATCGGGAAGAGAAAGACCCTGGTTTTGGTACTGCTTGGATACTGAAACTACGAAACGAAGGTTGGCTTTGATCAGTTTTTCCAGTGCGACTCTGTCGCCGGCGCGGATTTTTTGTGCCAAATCAACTTCTTCATCTGCGGTAATCAATTCTACTTTACCAATTTCCTGCAAATACTTGTCTAGTGAAGCGGTTTCCCTGTTGGTAACCTGCTTGGTTATTTTTAATTGTCTCATTTATTTTTATTCTCAAAAATAGAGTTACTGTATATTATACGTTTGAAACAATCAAAAGGTTACACATGTTTTAATTATTTTTTATTTAATTAAAATAAAGCTGGATTTTTAGTTGTAAATTATCGCTCTTGTTTTTATACATGCGAAATGATGTATTACTTTTAGCAAAGTATTTTCAGTTACGTCACTTCGAGAGCTTTCAAAGAAAGCGTATCTAGAAGTTGTTGATCAATGACTGAATTTATTCGAAGTTCACGGGTTCTCGATACATTTTTTTCCGCTTTGCTTCAAAAAACACTCGAACTGACGGAATAAAAAAAAGTGAAACTTCTGTTTCACTTTATATATATGTAATTTGAAAATTGACTTTCAGAATTCACTTATTTACTATTGACTCTAAAAAAGGTCATTCAATACTTTTGCAAGTCTCAAACCTCCGTACAGAAGCTGTCTTTCCACAGTGTCATTAAACTTATACTGATAATCATAAGCAAGCTTTGATCCATCAGGGGTCTGTGCATAGATCTTATTGGCGATCTGATGTGAATCATACAGCCAGTTTTCTAAAGTCCCCGTCTGTATCTGCTTCACTTCGTCTTTTGTTTTAATATCCAAAAGTTTCGCATATTCTGTGTAACTGTATTTTTGAGAGTCCACCAATTTCCCATCCCAGACAGAATGCAGGTTTGTTTTTTCTCCGAAATAAGTGACATTGATTTTGTTGCCTCCCAGATCCTCTGATCTTCCGGTGTGCATAGGCTGTGAAAGATCTCCCATCATATGAATCAAAAAAATCAGGGCAATTTTTCTGTCTTTTTCAGAAGTTTTCTCGTCTTTGATCTGTGCAGATAAAGTTTTAATCTGAGAATATAAACTCGCTCCGGACTGTGCTTTTAAATTTTTTTCAAAAGACGGAAAATCTGTCTGCGGATCGATATTCACATAATGCCATGCAGAAGTCTGCTTCCATACACCCGTTGTATCCGATTTAATAAAATCAGGCCAATTGGCCCAATAAGCAAGACGTTCCTGTCCCATCATTTTCCTTATTTCTCTTTTTGCTTTACCGGACAAGTGGTTTTCTGCAATTTCTGCGATCACACGGTGACCTGTCAATCCCCATGCAAATGAATAGACAGAGCTGGAGATCATTAATAAAAGCAGCACTTTTGAATAAATACTTTTCATTTTTTCAGTAATAATTTTAGATAGACAAAGATAGGATAGAGTTTTCAAAATCAAGTGAAAATAAGGATCTTTTCTCATGATAATTATTGATTGTTAAATAAATTTAATCTGTCCATGTAAAAAAAAGGAAGTTTCAATTTTCAGTATGCCTGAAAGACTTATTCACCGCCCATCCATCCTCTTTATTTAAACTCAACAGACCTTTTATATAAGGAGAGTCGTCCGGTAGTATACAGTTTTTTTAAGAAACATGCTGAAGTAAGGATGAGAAAACATGTTTTGTCTGAAGATCATATACATGCATTCATTAATTATTTTGTCTTATTTTAGAGATAAATTAAAAAAAAATTAATTTTATACAACATAAATTTAAAAATTTAAAAAACTCTGAAAAAATGTGCCTGTTTTTATTCGCTAATTCTAAATTTTATTCCTAAATTGGATTGACAAAATATTAAAAATAATTTATCAAATTTGAGAGATATATTATTCTTATACAGGCAACCGTAATCACAGAACAAGAGTATGTACGACAATAGCATTGTAGATATGCATTATAACAAACTGCAGACAGATTTTAAAGCTGAAGCAGTTGCAGTAAATCTTCTTAAATATCATCGGTCAGTGAGTAATATTTTCATTGACAGGATTGGAATTAATGACAGGGCATATCTGAAAGACATCAAAAGTATTTCCAGTCATTACCTCGGTTTTGATGAAGAGGTTCTCAGCATAAAAACTTATAGGGAAGGTATTTACGACTATCTACCTGAAGGTATTTTTCACCCTCCTTCCCTTAATACTTCAAGAAAAAATGTTGAGAGTGTTGTTAACGAAATCAGAAAACAGAAAAGGGTAGAAGAAGATGCCAGAAAGTTCTTTATGCCTTTCGAACTTGAGATATTCTTTACAGAAATTGGTGCTCTGCTGAAAGAGTATGATTTTGATCTTGCCAGTGAAACAGATTCGCTGCTGACCGTTTTTTCTGAACTCTGGCCGGTTGTGAAAATGCTTGATAAAAAAAATGCTTACATTTTCATTCATATCTTACCGTTTTTTCACCAGATACGAGGTGATAAAAAATGGTTTGAGCGATGCATGACTTCTTTTCTGCAGGTTCCCGTCGAAATCACTTTCGCTCCCAATGTTATCGACAGGATCGAAGATGAGGATGATTCTATCCTGTTAGGGAATTCAAGACTGGGTGTTACTTTTATCCCAAGCGGAAGACACATGGACGGTGAAAGAAACTGGGTAGTGAATGTTGGGCCGATTCCTTACCATGAAATGAAAAAATATATTCCGGGCAATCCTTTCAGAAAAGTCCTTCAGGCTTTATATGATTACTGCCTGCCTGTCAACGTAGATATTGAAGAAAATTTTGTAACCGAAAAAGAAGAATATTCCTTCATGCTTGAAGATGATGAAAGAAATTCTAACAGGTTAGGTTTCTCTACTTTTCTGTAAAATATTTTAGTTATATTTACAATCATCATTCACAATCATTATTAATTAAACTCAATGGAATTTTCATCAGTAAAAGGGGTGTTTTTAAGGTATATATTAGTACCACTGCTTGCAGTCATTATGGTGGGCATTATGGGCATTATCCGAAGAAATCAGCCTGCAATCAAAATTAGGGTTATAATCATCTATGTCCTGCTTTGCAGTTTATGTCTGGCAATTCCGGGGTTTTTCGGGTTTTCGGGAAATCTATTTAATCCGTATTGGTATCTGATCTCACAGGGAGTTTATCTTTTACTCGGCATCATCCATGTTAATTTAATGCACCGGTTTTTCCGAAAGCATATTCAGTCTTTTGGATTAAGTGTACTGTTTGAATCTGTACTGTCTGTAACATGTGTTTTATTAGGGGCTTATCTGTTTGTTCTTATTTTCAGATGGATCAGTAAGGATCAGGGATATCCGGTGATGTCTGCAACAAGTGCACTGGTCTTTTTTGTACCGATGGTCTTTCATTACTGCTATATCCAGTTTATCAGTATTCCTGTTGACATATACAAAACATGGAGGTATTCTCCTGATCAGAAACCACCTGACTTTGAAGGAGCAGATTTTGACCGTCTGATGGTCCTGAATGTGGAATTGAGCAAAAACCTTGAGGATGCCAACCGCTTCAGAATAAAAGCTAAAACTTTACCTACTGGCGTTACTTTCGGAGACTGGTTTTTCAGAGTGGTTGACGATTACAATCATAAAAATCCAAAATCAATCATTCATCTGTCCAATGAAGTGAGAGAACCCTATTATTGGATATTTTATACCAAAAAATCTTTTTTCAGTTTCAGAAAATACATCGATTTTGATCAGGACATTACAGCAAACAGTATTTCTGAAAATGAAGTAGTGGTCTGTAAAAGGGTCATTCAGCATGAAGAGGAGGGAAGAAGAACACAATCATAATCACAAATTTTAAAAAGTATTACTATGATACAGCCAATCAGACATTTTGCGATCAACTGGGTAGACGGAATGAAAGTTTCTCAAAGACATCTCAATGATCAGGATAATTTTTTAATTGATACCATCAGGGATGCCAATTCCCTGGCGATTACAACATATAATTTCGGTTTACTGCCGATTCCAAATGAATTTACGGATAAAACAATATTTGACGTTCATAATACGGCTACCAATGACGTACAGCTCGTTATTAAACATTGCAGTGCCGTTACGCTTGCAGGTTACCGGATTGAATTAAGAGACAGGAGAGTCAGTGTAAAATCGCTTGCAAAGTCCATGAATATGGAGGAAGATCATATTGACGGCGAATATTACATCCTAATCTCTGTTAATCCTTTTGATAAAGTTCCATTTGGAGATATAGATCCTGAAGAGATTCCCCCAAGGCATCCTAATGCCCATGCCAACTATCATATTGAACTGCTGCAGGTTTCTTCTTTAAACAGCAGTTATTCCGGAGGAAATTATCTGGTCGTAGGAAAAGTTGATTTTAAAGGAAATATTACCCAGGTGAATACCAATTTTATTCCTCCGTGTACTTCAGTACAGAGCCATCCTGCACTGATCGATTATTATAACGGTTATGCAAAATCGATAGGCAACCTGCAGCAGTATGCTTTTAAAATCATTCAGAAAGCTTCCCATAAAAATCAGAACACGGCTTTAGCACTGAATGTAAAATCGCTGTGTACGGTATTGGTGAATACTTTTGGTGATATGTATTTCCAGTTCAGAAATGTCATTCCGTACCAGCCGCCTGTATTCCTGATTGAATCTTTTGCGAAACTGGCCTTAAGAATGTACAATGCAACACAGGTTCTTGTTCCTGCAGAACTGGAGGAAATGCTCAACTACAGTCTGGAATGGAGTGAAATAGCTCCACATACATTACTCAATCAGTTATCAACGGTTGCAGAAACCAATTATGACCACCATAATTGCGGTGAGCCGCTTTTGTATATTCAGCAGATGCTCAGAAGTCTTGAAATTATTTTCTCCAAACTGAGCGAACTGGATTATATAGGTCAGCGAAAAGAAAATATCATCGTCAACGAACAGGAAGTTTCTTCGAATACCAATCCGAAAAGAGGCTGGAGCGTTTTAGATTAACATCCGGTTTACAAATATCTAATCCCGTTATTCACATTTCGGGATTTCTTATTTAAAGTTTTAATTAAAGACTGATGTTTTATCTTCTCTTTGAAGTCATTTTTTCCAGATATAAAAGACTTTCATAAAACGGATAACTGTTGATCAGAATATGAAAATTTAATACAGATTTCATCGGCAGTTGTAATCTGTAAAGCATCTGTTAAAAGCAAAAATAATGAATATTAAAAAAGTAAGACAGGATACAGAAGGCCTGTCAGATAAAATATTTTTAAACAGTGCAGGATCATCACTGATGCCGGGCATCGTTGTTAAATCAATGATTGACTATCTTCTGCAGGAAGAACAACTTGGAGGTTATGAAACGGCAAACCGAAATGCTGATCTGCTTGAAGAATTTTATCAGGAGACCGCAAAATTAATTAACAGCAAAGCTTCAAATATTGCCGCTACTAACAGCGCTACTGATGCCTTTGCAAAAGCGATGTCTAGTATAGTTTTCAAAGATGGGGACTGTATTATTACAACCGCTGACGATTATGTATCTAATCAGATCGCTTTTATTTCTTTACAGAAAAAACTGAATATACGGATCATCAGAATGAAAAACCTTCCGGATCATGAACTGGATCTGGAAGACCTTGAAAACCTGATTAAAACCTATCATCCCAGGCTGGTAGCAGTGACCCATATTCCCACCAATTCCGGATTGATACAAAATGTAGAAGCGGTAGGAGATATCTGCAGTCAGTACAATATTCTCTATTTGGTGGATGCATGCCAGTCGGTAGGACAGATGCCCGTTGATGTTGAGAAAATTAAATGTGATTTTCTGACAGCTACAGGCAGAAAATTTTTACGTGGACCCAGAGGAACAGGTTTTCTGTATGTATCAGACAGAGTTCTTGAGCAACAATATGCACCGGTGTTTCTAGATATGAGTGGGGCTAAATGGTCAGCATATAACGATTATGAATTATTTAAAACAGCAAAAAGATTTGAACATTTTGAAACCTCATATGCATCACTTTCAGGTTTTACAGAAGCCGTAAAGTATGCAAACACTGTAGGACTGGATCATATTGAAGATTATAATAAAAAACTTTCCGAAAAACTGAGAGAAAATCTACAGAATTCAGGTTTTAAAATGTTAGACCGTGGGAACCGCCTCAGCAGTATCGTAACATTCTGCAGTGCTGACCGAGATCTGGAAAATATTCAGAAAGTTTTGAAAGAGCATAATATTCTCTTCTCAGTAAGCTATAAATTCGCTGCACTGATTGATTTTACAGATAAAAATGTTGATGGAGCCATCCGTTTTTCACCTCATTACTTTAATACAATGGAAGAGATTGAGGAAGTTTCGGGGATTTTGAGTGGGAGGTGACTTCGAGAGCCTCAGTCACCGTCGAGAGTTCAAGTATGGTGGCTTCGAGAGCCTCAGCCACCATCGGGAGATTCAGTTACCGTCGAGAGCCTCAGCCACCATTGCGGTTTTATTTTCTGACCAGTATTTTTTCAGTAGCTTTTTTACTTAATACTTCCTGTTTTCCGTCAACTTCCACCGTAACCGATCTGTCAAAGTCTTCGATTTTAATTATTTTAATCTTCGTATGAAGAAGTAGCTTTCTTTCGGTAAGATAATTCAGGAAAGCATCATCTGATAGCGTAACAGAAGCAAAAATCACATTTTCGCCTACTTTGCAGTCACTCAGCTTCTGTAAATCCTGGGAAATAATATTTCCGTCTTTATCGGGAATAGGTTCACCGTGAGGATCAAATTTAGGATGATCTAAAATTTCATCCATCTTGTCAAAGAATATTTTAGAATGTACGTGTTCCAGCTGTTCGGCAATTTCGTGTACGTTCTCCCAGCCAAAATTCATTTTTTTAACGAGGAACATTTCAGTTAACCGGTGCTTCCTCACAACAAGAGCTGCTTCACGCCTGCCTTTTTCTGTAACTTTCAACGGTTTGTAGGTTTCGTAAATAACCCATTTCTTGTCTGAAAATTTTTTCATCATATTATTAACGCTCGGCATTTTCACATTGAGAAATTTGCTGAGTTCGTTAATCGTTACTTTTCCTTCATTGTCAACTAAATGAAACAAAGCCTTCAGATAATTTTCTTCTGTTAATGTTGTTTTCAAAATGTTAGATGATTTTCATTACAAATCTAACAAAATAATATTTAAAATTCAGGCTTGCTGTTTTAACTTTTTTTAATTTTGCATCATGAAATTTTCATTTAAAAACGATTATTCTGAAGGTTGTCACCCCAGAATTCTTGAAGCATTGTTACGTAATAATCTCGATCAGCAGGCAGGATATGGTGAAGATCAGTATTCATTAAAAGCCAAAGAGGTGATCAGACAGAAAATAAATAATCAGGAAGCTGACGTTTATTTTGTATCAGGAGGCACTCAGGCAAATCTTATTGTGATCTCGTCTGTTTTAAAACCATATCAATGTGTGATTTCATCTTCAACAGGGCACATTCTGAATAATGAAACCGGAGCTATCGAGGCAACAGGACATAAAATTCTGAATATCGAAACGAAAGATGGAAAATTGAAGCCGTCAGATATACAGCCGGTATTAGACAACCACCAAAACATTCCGCATCAGGTAATGCCAAAATTGGTCTATATTTCTAATTCAACAGAACTCGGAACCATCTATAGCAGGCAGGAGCTCACAGAACTTTCTGAATTTTGCAGAAAGAAAAATCTATATCTTTTTATGGATGGAGCAAGACTGGGACATGCCCTCACCTCAGAGATCAATGACGTCAAGCTTGAGGACTTATCGAAATTAACGGATATTTTCTATCTGGGTGGAACGAAAAACGGGGCTCTGATAGGGGAGGCGATCATCATCAACAACCGGCTTCTGCAGGAGGATTTTGCTTTTAATATCAAACAAAAAGGGGCATTGCTTGCAAAGGGAAGGCTATTGGGAACACAGTTTTTAGAGCTGATGCGGGATGAGCTGTATTTTGAGTTGGCAAAACATGCCAATCAGCAGGCAATGAAAATAAAAGATGCATTATTAAAAAAGGGAGTGCCGTTTCTTTCAGATACGTATACCAATCAGATCTTTCCTATCCTCAGTCATCCTATCATTGACATCTTATCCGAAAAGTTTGAATTCTATATCTGGAAAAATGTGGATCAGGAATCTTCAGCAATCCGACTCATTACTTCGTGGAATACCGGTGATGAAGCGGTCAGTGATTTTATAAAGATTATTGAGAATCATTAATCATAAACAGGTTAAGAAGTATTTTGTATTGTATAGTGGAAAACCCTTCCAGCGTTTGAAACGCCGGAAGGGTTTGTCTGAAAATAAAAAGCAGTAAATTGATCACAGTCAGAGTTATTATAAAATTTGGCGCAAAAAAAAAGACTGTCCTTTTTTTGGACAGTCTTCTTATATTTCAGAAAAAATTTAATTTAAAATTTCTTTGATCCCTTCAAGAACTTCATCTTCCAGATCTTTTATTTTCTGTTTTTTTGCCCACACATACATTCCGATAGGAAACATAATGATCAAAAACGGCATTGAATCAAGCTGGGTCGTGGTTGTGATTTTACCTGTTTCGGGTTTTGTATCTATTTTTACATTTCCGGTCAGTGTAAAACCGCTCGTTCTGACCTGTAGAGCTCCAAAGCTCGTTTGAATTTTGTACTGTGGAAATTTTCTCCTTAAACCTTCAACAAGGTCATTTTTTGAAAATGGCTCAATATTTAAATTTTGCATAAAGATTTGGCTTATAATAAATAATTTCTGCTGTGACAGAATTTTTTGATGTCTTCTTACTTCAACGCTTTTGAAACCATTGCGCAATCGGCAGGTTCAAGTTTTTGCCCGTCTTTGTAAGCAATTTTATTTTCATCTGCATATTTCATTGCACCGTTTTCATCTTTTTGATTTCCAATGCCTTCTGAAAGATTTCCGTCTTTCTGGATGAAGAAAATATCTCTTTTGCTGGTTCTTCCTTCAGATGCAAATTCGTAAGTGAGTTTAAGGGTATCACCTGATTTAAAACCAGTCAGATCACCTTTCGAACTGTCTTTCTCACTGTTTTTATATCTCATTTTTCCAGTGATCGTACCCAGATTGTCATCAATATTTACAAAAACACTGTCTTTTCCGGTTACGCCCAGATAACAGAAAGATTTTGCTCCCAGAGTATCAACAGTTTGAGCTTGTGCAGTTGTATCTGTTAATGAATCTGTGCCGGAGAGAGGCTGGTTCGTTTCAGTTTTTTTATTGCAGTTCATTAAAAAAAATGACAGCGAACCTAATAAAATGTACTTCTTCATAAATTTTATATTATGTTAAATTGTAATGTAGGGCTAAAATAGGAATAGTTATCTGAATCATAAAATTATAAAGGAAAATAACGTATTAAATTCTACGTTATTTAACTCTACTGTAGTTTTAAGTAAGACATCATATCATCTATTGCATTTATCTTTAATTATTTCTTATGACCTCCTGATTTTCTTGAAGTAAAATACATATAGGCTAAACCTAAAGTAACTCCGGCTGCCAAAGCTACTTTCGTTTTTTTAGTAGGAACAGGAATACTGGTCTCTCCATAAATCTGATGGGGTTCCGGGGATGACTGTAGAACGTTTCCGGAAGTAGGTTCTCCATTTTTGATTTTCATCATCAGTCTCATCCCTGCGGAAGCAGTGTTGATGATGAACTTGGGAAACAATTCATAGATATTGACCAAAGCTCTTGAAGTAAAGTCAGGGAAAAGATCTTTTTTAGGCTCTTTTGCCAACTGGACTATTTTTGCTGCAGTATCTCTCGGGTCTGCTGCGAATGGAGGAACTTTAAAATCCAGTCCCGAATATTTTGCAGAATGTGCATTTCCTGTCGAACGTTGGATCTGCGGGTAAAGATTGGCAATGTGAATATCAGCAAAGTCTGAAATTTCACCCTGAAGACATTCCATCATCCCGCGGATACCAAATTTCGTTGACGAATATACAGCACTGTAAGGTGCAGGCATAAATCCTCCGATAGAAACATTATTGATCAGGATTCCTTCATTCTGTTCTTTGAAAATAGGAAGTACACTGTACGCTCCATGCATATAACCGAAAAGATTGGTTTTGATGACCTGCTCATGAAGTTCCATAGGAATTTCTTCAAACTTTCCGCTTGCCATAACTCCGGCATTGTTTACCCAGATATCAATACGTCCGAATTCGGTAATTGCTCTTTTAACGAGATTATCTACATCATCTGCAATTGATACGTCAGTAGATACAGCGATGGCTTTCACTTCAAGTTCCTGACAAAGATGCAGCGTTTCATCTAAAGCTTCCTGTCCGCGTGCTGCAATAACGATATTACAGCCTTCCAGAGCAAAGGCCTCAACAGCTGCTCTTCCGACTCCGCTGCTTCCTCCGGTTACAACAACGGTTTTACCCCGCAGACTTCTTTTTTCTAAAATATTTTCTGATTTCATATGGTGATGTTTTAAATGAATAGTACTGTTTACTACGTATCTATTTTTACACCAAAGACATAGGAATGAGAATTTATTTTAAAGAAAATGAATAGGCAGTATTTTTTTGAATTACAACAAAGTCTATGCGATGTTACCAGACTTTTATTTTTCCGCTGATAAATTTTCCATTTCTGTTTCGTGCTCCGTCAATTTTTATGATTATGGTGTCATGCAACTCCGTATTTTTAAAGTATGCCCAAACGACGTCTGCACTGTCAGCATCTTCAATATTCATGATCTTCAATGCGATTGAATCATTTTTGTTGCGGTCATAAGAAAGATTGAAAGGAAATTCACTTTTTTTTATAATATTCGTTTCTTCACTGGTGTGTAATCCTACTTTGAACCCTTTTTCTAAATAGGGAGTGAATGTAAAATCGTAAAGGTTTTCAGCATCAATAATTTCATATTGCAGGGTTTTCACAAAAACCTTCCTGCTTTTTGATTTTGCGACTGATGCGGTTTTGGCGCGATTTCTCCATTTTTGATAACCATACCATCCACCATAAGCCTGCAGCAGCCAAAATAAAAAAAACAGGATAACCGGAGCTATAATCAGATAACATATTATTTTATATTTCTTCATCACCTGTTATTTAAGATCAGATGTTTTTCCCGATTCCATTCATGCTCAATATTGGTCATTAACAATGCATTATCAAATAAAACAGATCCTTTGGGAAACATTTTTTCATTCCCGAAAAAGCTGGATTTTATATTCGAAACGTTTAACGCTTTCATTTTCCATTCGTAAGCATTAAGCCTTAATCCTTCAAATTTTTCTTTATTGGGAGAATATCCCAAATCTCCTTTTTCAAAAAAATCAGAAGCATTTTCTAAATTTTCAAAAATGGAGTTTTGATTAAATATTGCGGTTTCCTGAGCATCAATTAAAATTTCAGTATTATCTGAACTTTTAAAATCAACATGATAATTTCCGTTTTTTTCATCCACATTAAATGTTGCCAGATAGTGTTTTCCCGGAAATATCCTTCCTCCTACCCAGGTATTCAAAAGCAAAGAGGTATCTCTTCTTGGAATATAGACTCCTGATTTTACTTTACCGTGTTCATCCCATTCAACCGCTATCCTGTGAGCACCGTTTTCAGAATTAATTCCAATAAAATCAGGAAGACCTTTGGGTTTGATGTTTTTCAATCGAATTAGGCAAATACCAACAATGGCTTTGTCCTTATAAATTTTAGGACGGAAAGGAGAAGGAAGTATTTTTTCTACATCTTTTGGGTCAGCAGTGAAATTAATCAATATTCTGCGATCGATGTAACCGTGGATAACAGGAATCTTCATTATATAAATTTCTTACAGAGACGTTTGTCTGAAATTTTTTACTTTACAGCAGATTTATTTGATCAGGTTTAAAAAAACTAGTGAGCAGCTGATTTAGAAAAGAAATTGATAACAATTACTCCCAGAATAATCAGGACGATTCCCAAAACTGCCGGCAGATCAAGATTTTGTTTAAAAATAAAAACAGAGACCAATGCGGTAAGAATAATTCCTAAACCTGCCCAGCTGGCGTAGGCAATCCCTAAAGGAATAGATTTTATTGCGATCGAAAAAGTATAGAAACAGATGATCAGTGCGATAATACTGATGACCGAAGGAACTAATCTGGTAAATCCTTCAGATGCTTTTAAAAAACTTGATCCAATAACTTCAAATACTATTGCTGCAGCCAAATATAAATATTTCATTTTTTAATGTATGATTGTAAAATTACGATGTTTGAAATTGTTTTTTGAGATGCATCAAAACTTATCTGTTATTTCTATAACAGTTTCCCTTCCTCATTGAGAATCTCTTTACCTTTTTCTTCTATAGACAGATTTATTTCAGGAGTTTCTTCTGATCCGATTATAAACCTGTTAACAATATACGTATAGTTTCCTTTTCTAAATGTAAAGGTATGGTTGCCTCCGCTGCCACTGAACTGTAAGTCTCCGTTGCTGAGAATAAGATCAGGCTTTGAAGATTGTATTCCTTCCTTTTTCCATGATGAGTATCTGTACTTTCCGCTTTCCAGTTTATCAATTCTTATCAGGTAATGCTTCGTCCTGAAGAGATATTGAGGGTTTTTGAATGATTTTAAAGACCGGTGAAGATTATTTCTCTGTTCTTCAATTATTTTTAAACGCAGTTCCCGTTCGCTTTCACTCTGATGATTCAAAGCAATTATTTTTCCTTCGCTATCGATCCAGAGCGTTCCGTGATTAAACATGATACCACGCCAGCCTGCTTCAGACCAATCTGAAATTTCAGATTCAGAAATATTATTCATCATACTTTGATCAAACAGGTCATTGAATCTTTTTTCAAATTCCCGCTCATTTTTAATATCCGGTATTGGATATTCCCTCGTTAAAGGATATCTGACAATTTTTGAAATGGCCTGTATATTTTTTTTCTGAAATAAAGTAATGATGTTCTGAATATTTTCATTTTCAGAAGAATCTGATTCTTTACTTTGCGCAGAAATGAAGCAGTTAAAAATTAAGAACAGGATGACCGGTTTTTGTTTCATCTGAGATCTTAGAATAAGTGGGTTAAAAAATCGCAATAAAAGCCTTCTCCTGAAAAAAGACAGCTGATATATAAACAGGGGATGAGAAAAAGCAGAAGAAAAGGAATGTCTGTCACTGCAATCTTATACTCTTTCCGGACCAGTCTGATAATGAAATCAATAAGAAATATAATAAAAAGAAAAAACAATATGGAAGCAAGCAAAACAGCCATCCCTAATCCTACATCAGTCGGATGCTCTTTGTGACGGTTTTCTTCAAATGCCCATATTGAAAAAAGATAAAGCGCAGTCAGAGGAATTACAACAATTAAAATCCTTATCAATACATGTTTAATTAGTTTCATAGACGGTGGTGCTTCATTCAAAATTAATCATTTTTTTCACAAACACTGGAAAAAAAGTAAGCCTTATCATAACCGACCTTTGTTTTGGCTACAATATTCTTTGATTCGGACCCATTTGTAAATTTTTCATTTCACAACTTTGCATGGTAATCATTAATCAATTTAAAATTATTAAAATGGACACAAAAAAAGTATGGTTCGTGACAGGGGCATCAAAAGGTTTAGGATTAACTTTAGTAAAAAAATTACTGGCAGAAGGGCATTGTGTGAGTGCAACTTCGAGAAAAATTTCAGAACTGCAGAAAGCTATCGGTGAAGAAGACTCTGCTTTCCTTCCCCTTCAGGTAGACCTGGTCAATGAAGAATCTGTTGCTGAAGCTATTTCAGAAACCATAGCAAAATTCGGAAAACTGGATGTTGTGGTTAACAATGCAGGATACGGACAGTTAGGAACTTTGGAAGAACTGACCGACCTGGAAAGCCGGAGAAATTTTGACATCAATGTTTTCGGTTCACTGAATGTCATCAGAAAATCGATGCCTTATTTCAGAGCTCAGAAAAGCGGATCAGTCATTAATATCGCATCCATAGGCGGTCTTTCCGGAGAGTTTGCAGGATGGGGTGTATACTGTGCTACCAAATTTGCCGTTGTAGGTTTTACAGAGGCTCTGGCAGCAGAAGTAAAAGAATTTGGAATACATGCAACGGTGGTTTATCCCGGATATTTCAGAACTGATTTTCTGACCGGAGGTTCACTCGGAACTCCTGAAAACGAAATTGAAGAATACACTGCAGCAAGGCAGCTTCAGGCAGCGCACGAAAAAGACATCAACGGAAATCAGCCAGGAGACCCTGAAAAAGCAGCCCTGGCTTTAACAGAACTGGCAGCAATGGAAAATCCTCCCGTACATCTTGTTTTAGGATCTGATGCATTTCAGATGGCAGGAAAAAAACTGACTGCACTTCAAAGCGAAATTTCTGATTTTAAAACTTTAAGTATATCCACAGATTATTAAATTTGTAAAGGCAACAGTTTTTTTGCTGTTGCCTTTTTTAAAATTATGACTGACAGAAAATTATACACCATCAATACGGTGTCTGAGTTCCATGCAATTTCGGGATTGCCTAAACCTCAGCATCCGCTGATCAGCCTTGTAGATTACAGTCTGGTAGAATATCAGATTGATGAACCGGAAATCAGCTGGGTACAGAACCTGTATTTCATCGGATTAAAAAGATACCTGCAGGGAAAATTTCACTACGGACAGGGTCCTTACGATTTTGATGAAGGGCTGGTTTCATTTATTGCCCCCAGACAGGTTGTCCGGTTAAATATCAGCAAACCCAAAATAAAACCATCAGGTTATGTCCTTGCCTTTCATCCGGATTTTATCTGGAACACTCCTTTGGCCAGGACTATTCATCATTATCAGTTTTTTGGATATGATGTGAATGAAGCTTTGTTCCTTTCAGAAAAAGAAGAACAGATACTGATGGGAATCTTCAGGAGTATTGAACAGGAATACCAGTCCGGAATAGATCAGTTTACCCAAAGCATTATTATTTCTCAGATTGAAGTTCTTTTAAATTACTGTGAACGTTTTTATCAACGGCAGTTCATTACCCGGAAGAAAACAAATCATCACATTTTAGAAAAACTCGAGATCTTTCTGGAAGACTATTTTATAAGTGAAAAGATCATTAATACCGGACTTCCGACTGCACAAAAAGTTGCTGAAGAGATGAATGTTTCAGCCAATTATCTAAGCAGCCTGCTTAAAACGCTAACCGGACAGACAACCCAGCAGCATATTCATGGAAAACTGATTGAAAAAGCTAAAGAAAAACTTTCTACAACTGATCTTTCTGTGAGTGAAATTGCTTATGAATTGGGTTTTGAGCATTCACAGTCTTTCAGTAAGCTGTTTAAGGCAAAAACAGAAGTTTCGCCTTTGGAATTCAGAAAATCATTTAATTAAATTTTTCGGCTACAGGAAAATACTTTTTGGCTACAGGAGTGCATCTGGAAAATCTGACCTTTGCTTCATAAAACAACATCAAAATGAAAGTATTTGTTACAGGCGCTACAGGATTCGTAGGAACTGCCGTAGTACAGGAATTATTAGCCAACGGTCATCAGGTTTTGGGATTGGCAAGATCAGAAGAATCAGTAAATAAACTCATTGCAGCCGGAGCAGAAGCACACCGGGGAGATTTAAATGATTTTGAAAGCCTGAAATCCGGAGCTTCTGCTTCAGATGCGGTGATCCATCTGGGGTTTGTCCATGATTTTACAAGGTTTGAGGAAATGTGTCACCTTGATGGAAAAGTAATCAACACCATCGGAGAAGCTTTATCGGGAACCGACAAGCCTTTTCTCATTACTTCAGGAACTGCACTTTTTTCAAAAAACGGAATTACAACTGAAAAAGATCTTTCGGCTAATAACCCGCATCCGAGAATAGCAACAGAAAATGCTGCTGATGCTGCGGCGAAAAAAGGAGTGAAGGTTGCCGTTATAAGGCTTTCACCATCCGTTCATGGCAAAGGTGATATCATTGGTTTTGTTCCTACCCTGATCAATATCGCAAAAGAGAAAGGGATATCTGCTGTGATTGATCAGGGCAATAATTTCTGGCCGGCAGTTCACCGTCTGGACGCTGCGAAATTATACCGTCTGGCTCTGGAGAAACCCTTTGAAAGCGGCACACGGTACCACGCCGTTGCGGAACAGGGAATTCCTTTCAGAGATATTGCTGAGGCAATTGCTGAAAGACTGCATATTCCGGTTGTGTCGCTGACAGATCATGAGGCCACAGAACATTTCGGATGGTTTGCCCATTTTGCAAAGCTCGACAACAGGACTTCGAGCGAAGATACCATGACAGCTTTATACTGGAATCCAAAACATTCCACTTTAATGGAAGATTTACAGAAGGACGTTTACCTGCCGATACAATAATTAATATCAACGGCTTTAGTCCATGCTTAATTTTCGCTCATGCAGCAGGCTCTAAATGATTTTCAATGTTTTTAAATTGATTTTTGAATCAGCATTGATTATTATATTGACTAAATTTGATTCAATATTCATGATCACAAACTTAAAATAATGTCGGAAAATAATCCTCTGAGAATAAAAACCATTTCTCAATTCCACACGTTGCGGGGATTGCCTGCACCTAAGCATCCGCTGATCAGTGTGATTAATTTTGAAGACATGGCAACGACTCCGGAAAGTGGTAAACAGAGTTTGCTGTTTGATTTTTTTATGATTTCTGTCAAACGGGATATGAATCATAAATACAGATACGGTCAGCAGGATTATGATTTTGATGAAGGCGTCCTGTTTTGTATGGCGCCTCATCAACTTCTGACCATCATGAGAGAAGAAAATGCTAAAAATCCTACAGGATGGTCACTTTTGATTCATCCGGATTTTTTATGGAATACGCCAATTGCAACTGCAATCAAAAAGTATGAATTCTTTGATTATTCTGTTAATGAGGCTTTGTTTTTATCAGGAGATGAAGAAATAAAAGTTCAGCAAATCATTGAAAATATTAAGCAGGAATATCAGACCAACGTTGATCAGTTCAGTCAGAACATTATTATTTCCCAGCTCGAAACGTTATTGAATTATTCAGAACGATTTTATCAGCGACAGTTCATTACCCGTCAAAAAGCACATCATCAGTTTTTGGAAAAATTAGAAATCTTGCTTGATGACTATTTAAAAAAAGATGATTTTAATATAAAAGGACTGCCGACGGTTCAATATCTTTCTGCTGAACTTAATATGTCACCACAGTATATGCGCAGTATGCTGAAGTCATTAACCGGGCAAACCACGCAACAACTTATTCACGAAAAGCTGATTGAAAAAGCCAAAGAAAAATTATCTGCAACTGACCTTTCAGTAAGTGAAATCGCTTATGAACTCGGTTTTGAACATTCACAGTCTTTCAGTAAATTTTTTAAGGCTAAAACTGATATTTCACCTCTGGAATTCAGGAAATTATTTAACTGAGAGCTGCAAATGATATAATTTTATTTTTTGTAGTAATCAGTTACTTTTCAGCCATTGACCAACAGTATCAATAAATATATGCTGCTGATCAACAAATAGGTAATGGGAACAGTTTTCGATGATTTTAAAATTCTTTCCAGTGACTGTTTTCCGAATGTCATTCATTTGCTGATCAGAAAATATACCGTCCTGCTGACCGTAAATGGCAAATAATTTTACTTGCTTTCTGAGTTTTTTCAAGATTGTTTTTGTATCAATATTATTTTTGATTTCATTTTTGTAAAATACATTTGAAGCCTGAGAATTTCGTATATTATTTTTATAGAAATCACTCTTCTCATAAATTTTCCGCAGATGATCAGCCTGTCTTGTCGGAAAAGGCATTTTAAAATAATTATTCTGATCAGCCAGGTCAAAACACTGTTTTCTGTAAGCGGCAGAGTTTTTATCCAGATGTTCAATATTAATAATTTTAGAAAGCATCAAGCTGTCATTATTCTTTTTATAGATTGCTTTTGTTGTACTTATAATATGATCATAAGTTTCCTGCTGTGAAAATAATGCTCCGGCCAGGATCAAAGCACTTACTTTTTGAGGATTTTGGTCGGCAAAAATTGTTCCCACTAAACCTCCAAAACTATGAGCAATCAGGTTTGCTTTTGTGATATGGTAAAGTGTGTAAATTTCTTCCAGGTCTTTAATGGCTTCATTATAAGTAAATGTTGCGGTGCTGTCTGCAGAACGTCCCTCACCACGACGGTCATAGGCTATAACGTAAAAACCTTTGTCAGCTAACTTCTGTGCCGTTGTCGCTTCAAAGAGGGTAGAGTTACCTCCCGGCCCGCCGTGAATAAAGATGACTGGAGAATCTGTACTTTTTCCATACGCTTTAGAATATAAAGACAGGCTTTGAGCGTTGACAATACCTGTTATAACAGTTGAAAGAAGAAGTATAATTTTAGTCACTACGCAAATATTTATTAAAACCGAATATACATTATAATTTTTGTTAACAGGAAATGATAAAACTAAAAACTCAGGAAGTTTTTAGTTTTATCATCCGTCAGATTATTGTTAATCCTTATCTTTACTAAGAATTCCACGATACAATATTCAAATTTAACTTCACAATCAGGTGCAAAATCTTTCACGTATCTCAAAAACCGTAGTCTGGCTTATGGCTGTTATTTCCGGACTTGTGGTTGCCAATAATTATTATAACCAGCCACTTTTAGGACTTATCTCCAAGGATTTCGATATTTCAGAGACCGCAGCAGGAAAAATTTCTGTTCTTACCCAGTTGGGATACGCTTGCGGATTATTGCTGATCGTACCTTTAGGCGACAAGTTTTTGCGCAAAAAACTGATTCTGATCGATTTGATCTTGGTTTTTGCGGCACTGTTGTGGATGACATTTGCCACTGATTTGTGGATGCTGTATGCAGCGAGTTTACTTATAGGAATCACCTCTGTAATCCCCCAGCTGTTTGTACCGATAGCCGCTGAATTATCTTCTGAAGAAGAAAAATCCGGAAATATAGGATTGGTAGTTTCCGGTTTATTACTGGGGATTTTACTGTCAAGATTTGTAGGTGGAATTGTCGGTGAACTCTGGGGATGGCGTACGATGTATGGCATTGCTGCAGGACTGATGCTTCTGGTATGGCTCTTTGTCTACAAAATGCTTCCTGTATTACAACCGAACTTTAAAGGGACTTACCTTGAACTGATGAGGTCCGTCCTCCATTTGGCAAAAACCCAGCCTGTTCTGCAGCTTGCCTCTTTCCGTGGAGCGATGGCCTTCGGGTCGATGTGTGCACTGTTTACTACTTTGGTTTTCCACATGGAAAGACCTCCGTTTGAAGTCGGAGCTTCGGTGGTGGGAAGTTTTGGCCTCGCCGGAGCGGTTGGTGCTTTAGCTGCTGCAAAAGTTGGGAAACTTCAGGCAGCAATCAGTTTAAACCGCATTATATTGTATGCACTACTGATTCTGATTGGCAGCTGGGGATTTACCTATTTTGCAGGAAACACCTATTGGGGATTGATTGTTGGTGTGATATTGATTGATCTGGGTGTGCAGTCGAGCCATATTATGAATCAGACGAATTATTTTTTACTCAAAACGACCGCTGTTAACCGTTTAAACACCGTTTACATGGTGTCTTACTTCATCGGTGGATCACTTGGAACATGGCTTGCATCTTTAGCCTGGGAATATGCACAGTGGAATGGAGTTTGTCTTGTCGGAGTCATTATGGGATCATTGGCATTGGCTGCACATTTGATTTTCAGTAAAAAAGTGAGTGCTTGAGGATAGGCAGTTTATTATAAATATCTTTGTAATCAACAATCAGCGAAAAGTTTCCTGCGGATCTTTATGAATTTTTTCTCCGGCATTAAAAATCTATAGTAATCAGAGGAAACCGTGGGCGAAAGTTATCCCTCACATCCGACTGATTTTTATAAACTTTAATTTTCTTTTACAGATTGACTGTGAATTAATTCTCTGTGTTTTCTGCCCCATTGATCTAGCTGCTTCCAGATCGGAATTAGTTCTTCAGCAATTTCTGTAAGTTCATAATCAACCCTTGGAGGAACTTCTGCATAGACCGTTCTTTTTACCAATCCTTCTTTTTCCATTTCTCTTAATTGAAGGGTAAGCATTCTTTCTGTGATTCCGGCTATTTTTCTGCGGATTTCACTGAAGCGTAATTTTCCGTGCTCTAATTTACAGAGTATTAAAAGTTTCCATCTTCCGCCAATTTTACATACGGCATAGGTAAGATCACATTCCTGTGTAATGTATTGCTCGTTAATACTATTCGTCGAATTTTCCTTTCTGGTTCCCATTACTTACAAATTTGTTAGTACCAGACAATTAGCTGTGTACTGTGCAAATTTAAGTCTTCGGATTAATTTTGTGGTATTAAAAAACAGAAACATGCAGAAAATCAGTATTCATCCTAAAAAGAAAGCATATACAGAACTAATACCCAATATCACAGAATTTAAAAAATAAAATTTAACAATGAAAAAGTACGCCTACATTAGATGTCTAGGATTTATCGCAGTAATCACAACAGAATTCGGAGTCATCGGAATTTTACCTCAAATTGCTGAACATTATAAAATAAGCATTGATAAAGCAGGGTATTTATTAAGTGCTTTTGCATTAATTATTGCACTTACAGGTCCCTTTATGACTTTGCTTACCTCAGGATTTGACCGCAAAAAAATAATGCTAACGTCTATTTCTGTTTTTTTGGTTACCGGAATTATTTCGTCGTTGTCTCCACCGTTTTGGTTGCTGATGTTCGTACGAATACTTCCTGCATTTCTACAACCCGTTTACATTGCAACTGCATTGTCTGTTGCCATATCAAAGGTTGATAAAAAACATGAAAACCAAATGATGAGTATCGTTTTCAGTGGAGTTGCTATTGCCATGGTGACCACTGTGCCGTTTGCGACATGGCTGTCTGGTATATCATCTTGGGAATCATCGTTTATTGTTCAGACCGGCGTAAGTATAATTGCTCTTGTCATCATTTATTTTTCACTGCCGTCATTACCTGTGAAAGAGAAAAAATCATACTCCAGTCAATTAAAGATATTATCACAACCTACTTTTATTGTCAGCACCGCCATGAATTTTTTTATGATTACCGCTTGGTTTTCTACGTACAGCTATTTTGCAGATTATCTGAATAAGGCAAAAGGAATGGATACAGTTAGGGTGAGTTATATGCTTTTCGTGTTCGGGATCATTGGCGTATTTGCTAACTGGATAGCCGGGAAGATGTTAAGCAGAAATATCGCCAATACTACCGCATTGTTTCTTTCCGGAACAATCATTCTACCTGTATTGTTGTACTTTTCAGGAGAAAATCTTACAGCTAATATCATTGTCATTGGGATATGGGGATTTCTGTATTCCCCGAGTTTTCTGAATGCATCAACCTATATGATCTCATCCGTTCCCGGATCAATGGAATTCGCAAACAGTCTGGCAACATCATTTGGAAATTTGGGAGTGACCCTGGGTACAACCTTAGGCGGATGGATGATTATTTCCTATGGTGTTGAGTACAATCCCTGGATAGGTTTTGTTTTCGGAATACTTGCTCTGTTAATGATTTTTATAAGAAAAGCAATAGAACGAAATCAGAAATTACCGTATTTATACCAAGAATAATTCGTGATATTTTTTTTACAATGAAAGAGATCCGCTAACTTTGACAGAATAATTATGGTATTAAAAATTTAAATAAGATGAAAATAGAAATCTGGTCAGACGTGATGTGTCCGTTTTGCTATATAGGAAAAAAGAATTTTGAGCACGCACTTGAAAAACTCCCTTTCAAAGAAGAAGTGGAAGTAGAGTGGAAGAGTTTCCAGCTTGATCCCACTTTAGAACCATCAGAAACAAAAACTACTGCTGAATATTTCAGGGAAAAGAAAGGTTTTCCTGAAGAGCAGGCTAAGCAGATGACAGCACAGGTTATCCAGATGGGTAAAGCTTCAGGCATCGATTTTAATTTTGAACAAGCATTGATCACCAATACTTTTCCTGCGCACAAGCTGCTTCATTTAGCAAAAAAGCACGGAAAGTCTTCAGAGATGGAAGAAGAGCTGTTCAAAGCTCATTTTCTGAATGGGGAAAATATCGGAAATATTGAGGTCCTGTCTGATTTAGCTCAAAATATAGGGGTCTCAAAAGAAGAGGCCATACAGACTTTACGCTCTGATGAATTTGATGATCATGTCAGTCAGGATATCCTGGAGGCCCGTAATAATGGTGTTTCAGGAGTTCCTTTTTTTATTTTAAACGGAAAATATTCAGTTTCAGGAGCACAGCCTTCGCAGGTATTTGAAGAGGCTTTAACGCAGACCTATAATGAAACAGTAAAACCTTTTAAAGGTTCCGGCAGTACTGACTTGTCCTGTGATACCGACGGCTGCAGTATTTAATCCAATATTTTTTTAATCGAAAATGATAAAAATAAACGAAGAAACAACGTTTGCCGTTGAGGATACTGTTTTCGTTTTTGCTTTAGAATCTGAAGCGGGAGATGCTTTTGATCATACCCAAAAACTGATTACCGGAATCGGAAAAGTAAATTCAGCTGTTGCACTGACAAAAGAAATTGCAGGGAAAAAACCAAAACTGATTGTCAATCTGGGTTCCGCTGGCGGAGTGGGTTTTCGAAAAGGGGAAATCATCTGCTGCACTCAGTTTATCCAGCGGGATATGGATGCCCGCGGTCTTGGTTTCAGAAAATTTGAGACCCCGTTATCCGGTATTCCGATCATTCTTGAAAACGGTTTGAAAATGAGTAAGGTTGAGGAGGGAACCTGCGGCAGCGGCGACAGTTTTGAAATGAATCATATCAATACAGAATATAACGTTATCGATATGGAAGCATACCCGCTTGCTCTTATTGCTTTGCAGGAAAATATTCCATTTCTATGCTTAAAATATATATCCGATGATGCGGGAAGTGATGCTGCAGATGATTGGGCTGTGCAGGTTCATTTGGCTTCTGAAGCTTTCAGGAAGCTTTTATTTGCATAAAATAGGGTTAGAGTTTCTTTCAGAATAAAATGATCAATTAATTCAGATTTTTATATTCCAAAGGAGAAACTCCGACTTTTTGCTTAAAAAGTCTTGTAAAATGCTGAGGATATTTAAACCCCAAATCATAGGCTACCTGGCTGATTGATTTGTCAGCGTCAAATATCCTTTCTTTTGCTACATCAATCACTTTTGACTGAATATATTCCTGTGCCGATTTTCCGGTTTCCTTTTTGATCAGATCACCAAAATAATTAGCCGATAAATGCAGCTCATCTGCACACCATGCAACAGATGGTAAGCCAATATTGTGAGGTTTATCTGATGAAAAATAATCATTCATCAGTTCTTCAAATTTTTCCAGTATCCCCCTGTTTGCATTATCTCTCGTGATAAACTGCCGGTCATAGAAACGGATGCAGTAATTCAGAAACAGTTCGATATTGGAAGTAATCAGCATTTTGCTGTGTTTATCTATTGACTGCTGTAATTCATGAGAGATTTTATCAAAACATTCTCTAACCAGTTTTTTTTCCTTATCAGAAAGATGGAGTGCTTCACTGGTGTGATAAGAGAAGAAACCAAATTCAGACATCCTTTTTCCCAGAGGAGTATTCACGAGAAGATCAGGATGAAAAGCCAGCGCTAAACCCGTTGGCTGGTAAATCTCATCGCTTACAACTTCAACGACCTGTCCCGGGGCAAAAAAAACAAGAGTTCCATCCTGATAATCATACGTATTGTTACCATATCTCAAATCTCCGCATTGGGTCTGTTTCAAAACAATACAATAAACATTAAAAGTCATTTTATGAGATGTTCTGGGATCAGATTTTGAAAGATCCACTACGCTGACCAACGGATGTAAAGTCTCATTTTTATTGAACTGACTGTAGTCATTTACTGTACTGAAATTTACAACTCGATCCATATTCTTTTTAATTGTGAACAAAATTAGACATTACCTGTCAATGATGAGTAAAAATTGAATCAAATCAGTAATAATGGTAAGAAGATCCGTAATCTGTATCATACACCTTCAATTTTCCATTTTTTTAAATGATACCGAGTGACTGAATTTTCTATTTCCAGATAATGGAATCATGTCTGGCTTTATATCCGCTTGATGCAGTCGAGTTTTTATTCAGAACAAACGGATAAAAATAAGATCAGTAAAAATGGTAAGCAATGCAGTAATCGGTATAAGAGAATCCATAAGCAATCGTCGGACATTTGTATTGTCATATCAGTCATATCACAACGTGGTTTTGAACTCAATAAAATTATTGAAAAATGGGAAAGAGGATATGATGGCTACTGCAACATTGGATGCCAGACAGAGCGCTTTTTTTGATCACCGTGATCCTTCTTTTGTGAAGTGGTTGGGTGAAAGATAAAATGAGTTTTAAATATTTAATTGAACATGAAAACTTTAAGTACAGACGATGATCAGTCAGAAATTCTGGTGATAACGCGTCAGCTCACACAGTTAATGATTAAAAAAAATACTGACGGAATCAGTGAAATTTTGGGTCATGATTTTACGCTGACCCATATTACGGGTTATATACAGTCTAAAAATGAATGGTTGTCAGAAATAAAAAACGAAAGTATGAAATACTATTCCTGCACGGAGGTGAAAACATCAGTGGAGATAACGAACTGTCATGCTACTTTTGTGGGACAGAATCTTCTGGATGCCCAAATCTGGGGAACACGAAATACCTGGAGACTGCAGCAGACTATGGAACTGGAAAAACAAAATGGAAAATGGATCATACTGAAATCTGTTGCCCAAATATTTTAATTAAAATAATCATATTTAAAAATAAAAAAATGAAAACAAGAACATTAGGAAACCAGGGACTCGAAGTTTCCGAATTAGGACTGGGATGTATGGGGCTAAGCTTCGGGTACGGAAAACCTACAGAAAAGCAGGAAGCTCTTTCATTGATAAGATCAGCTTATGAAAATGGGATTACATTTTTTGATACGGCCGAATGTTATGGACCATTTACCAACGAAGCGTTGGTAGGAGAAGCTTTAAAACCTATCCGTAAGAATGTTTTTATTGCTACAAAATTTGGTTTTCAGGATGGAGATTCAACCAAAGGTCTTGACAGCAGCCCAGAAAGAATAAGAAAAGTGGTTGAAGATTCTCTGAAGAGACTGCAGACAGATTATATCGATTTGTTTTATCAGCACAGGGTTGATCCGAATGTACCCATAGAAGAGGTTGCAGGAACAGTAAAAGATATGATTACTGAAGGTAAAGTAAAATATTTCGGTTTATCGGAAGCAGGTGTTGAAACCATCAGAAAAGCTCATGCTGTACAGCCGGTTACTGCTTTACAAAGTGAATATTCGTTGTTTTTCCGGGATGCTGAAAAAGAAATCATCCCTGTTCTGGAAGAACTTGAAATTGGTTTTGTACCGTTCAGTCCTTTAGGAAAAGGTTTTTTGACCGGAGCAATTAATGAAAATACCCGATTCGAGAAAGATGATTTCAGAAATATTGTTCCAAGATTTTCGGAAGAAAACAGGAAAGCCAATCAGACTTTGGTAGATTTATTGACAGTAGTTGCCGCTGAGAAAGATGCAACTCCTGCTCAGGTTGCTCTGGCATGGCTGCTGGCTCAAAAACCTTTTATAGCTCCTATCCCGGGAACAACAAAATTGCACCGTCTGAAGGAAAATACGGGTGCTGTCTCTGTTGAACTGTCTTCTGTAGATTTATCAAAAATCAGAAAATCTTTAGAGGCGATCAAAATTGCAGGAGAACGGTATCCACAGCACTTGCAGAGTAGAGTTGGAAAATAAGATGAGATTACTTCAGGGAATTTAATTTTCATTCACCACAAAACAGTTTATAAGGATAATGCAGCCGGAATTTGATGTGATCAGGAAGGGAACATGCGGTAAAATAGGGGAGTTTTCGAGATGTCTTTAATACGATAGGAAACACAGTAATCCTTTTCTTTAATTACTCTTTTTGCTTTTGAGAAGTATGAGCTAAAAAGAACCTGATAAATCAACAGAGTATGGTGCAAAGAAAAAACTGTGCTAATGATCCTTTTTCAATATTAAAAAAATTGAAGACCGTTGTAAACAGTCGGAGTGAGGACTCCGGCTATTTTTATTGTTGCAAAAATTAACATAGTTTTGCGTTTGGATCCACGTACATTATTAATTTTACAGTTAAATATTTTCAAAATAAAGACAGGAAATGGAACAATTAATTACAGAAATCGAGCAGGAACTTGATTGCGGTCTGAAGGTCTACCTGCATATCAAAGAATTAACTCTGATAACTTTTCCTGATGATTCAGATTTTTTTTTTGTAGATGATGAATTCTGGGAAACTCAACGGGAGAAATTGAAAGGCGATCCTGTACATTATATAGAAATTGAAAAATGGGATTCCTCATATTCTTTCAGATTAATGTCTTCCTTTACAGAAAATATGGATGATCATCCGGTCCTGAAAGCTCAATTATCAGAAGCTTTAACAAAACCAAAACCATTTAAAAATTTTAAATCTATTCTGGATGATTATGATCAGAATCTTGAAGAATGGTACTCATTTAAATCATCACAACAGAAAGAATTCGTAAAAGATCAATTGATCGCATTAAAGATCACAGTTTAATCTTTTATACATAGCTTATTTTTTATTTTTTTCTATATTTTGTGACTTATTGGATACATAAAGACAGAAAATTTACATCATTAAAAACCTTGAATTTTTTGTTTCCTGTGGTACCGGTAAATCAATTAAATTTCACTAATTTTAAGAAATGAAGTGGACGAAGGAACAAGAAAATATTATCAATTCTACAGGAAATATTAAAATAAATGCGGTGGCCGGTTCGGGCAAAACAACGACCATTATTGAATATGCAGGAGCAAGACCTTCAGACAGCAGAATCCTGTATCTGGCTTTCAATAAGTCTGTAAAACTGGAAGCTGCCAGAAAATTCAAAGAAAAAGGACTTCATAATGTTACGGTAGAAACCGCACATTCCCTGGCTTACAAACATATTGTTTATCAAAATAATTATAAAATCAGGGCTCAGGGATATAAAACCAACGAAATTGCAGAACTTTTAAACCTGCAGGGAAACGAAGAAAAACATACCGAATATATTATTGCCAATCATATCAGTAAATTCATCACGTATTTCTGCAACAGTGATAAAATTAAAGTTCAGGATCTTAATTATCTGGATACGGTTACAGATCCGAATGCGATAATTTTTGTCACGACATTTTATCAATATATCCTGTTACAGACGAGATTGCTGCTCAGTAAGATGGATAAAGGGGAAATTGAAATTACCCATGATTTTTATCTTAAAAAATTTCAGATTTCCAATCCGCAGCTCCCTTTTGATTATATTCTTTTTGATGAGGGGCAGGATGCTTCTCCGGCAATGCTTGAAGTTTTCTTTAAACAGAATGCTGTCAAAGTGATTGTAGGTGATACCCATCAGCAGATTTACGGGTGGCGTTTTGCCGTTAATTCTCTGGAAAAAGCTGATTTTGAGACTCATCATCTTTCTGCAAGTTTCCGTTTCAGTCAGGATATTGCAAATCTTGCGATGGAAGTTTTAAAATATAAAAAATACATCAATGATGATACAATCATTTCTATCAGTGGAAATGGAAAAGAGGGCGAAATAAAAACGAAAGCCGTTCTTGCAAGAACCAATCTCGGACTCCTTTTAAAAGCCATAGAATATGTTACGGATAAAAAGAACGTTAAACATATCTATTTTGAGGGAAATATTAATTCTTACACGTATGCCGATGAAGGTGCATCACTGTATGATGTTTTAAATTTAAAAAATGATAAGCGGACTTTTATCAAAGATAAACTTATTAAAGCAATGAAAAACCTCAAAGAACTGGAAGATTATATCGGAAAAACGGAAGATCTTCAGCTGGGCATGATGGTTGAAATTGTAAAAGAGTATGGCAATAAGATACCCGGTATTATCAAAACCATTAAAGAGAAGCATGTTGATGGTGATGATAAAGAAAAAGCAGAAATGATTTTTTCAACGGTTCACCGCTGTAAAGGAATGGAGTATGATCGTGTGATTTTGGCAAATGATTTCATATCTGAAGAGACTCTGGAAAAACTGGAAAAGGAAAAAAAACGGGAAGTCAATACGGCAAAATTGAATGAAGAAATCAATTTGCTGTATGTTGCAGTCACCCGGACTAAGAGCAAAATCCATATTCCTGAATCATTAATGCCGACTGCTTTTCCTGAATCTGCACAAATTCAGATTATTAAAAATATCACTGAAGATAAGAAAAGCGGAAAATCATACTTGCCGGATAAAGTGAGGGAAGAACACAAAAGTGCCCATCAACCCTGGACTCCAAAACTTGATGCAGAACTTAGCAAGATGTTTTCTGAAGGTATCGGTGCAAAAGATCTCGCGAAACATTTCGGTCGTACAAAGAGTTCAATTGCTGCAAGAATCAGAAAGCTTGAACTGGATGATTTTTATTTGTAGTGATATCTGTCAATAATAAAAACCAGTACATTTTACATTCTTAAAAGACCAGGAAAATCGTCCGTACAGATAAGAATATCAGGATCAATGATTATTTCTGTTTTTCGGAATCGGATTTCCGAGAAGACATTTCAGATTTTATTTTATCTCTGTGCTGCATTCCCCATTTTGTCATTGCTCCTACAACTTCTTCCAACGTGTGACTGTAGGGGAGAAGTTCATAAGTTATGCTTACAGGGTAACCGGTTTCTACATTTTTGCAGATAAATCCATTCATTTCCAATTCTTTCAATTCACTCGAAAGCACTCGTGCTGAAATTCCGGTAACCTGTCTCTGAATTTCGGTAAATCTTTTATTTCCTCTTGCCATAGCAATAATGATCATCAGTTTCCATTTACCTCCTATGGCATATAATGCATCCGAAACTGCCATTAAAACTTTATGGCAATCGTCAGTAAATGCCTTGTTATCTATTTGATTTTCTTTTGATTCTGCCATAGCTATTATTTTTGTTAGTCACTAACCTTTAGGTAACAACTAATAAATTGTAATCAAATATACTATAATTTTGTCATGTGATAATCAAAAGAAATTCTGTTATAACAAAAATATTATGAAAATAATTCATTCAAAAATGAGAAAAACATTGATCTTTATTCTTACTGTTCTGGTCACAGTGATGGTAATCCTTAGTGGTTTGATGAAAGCAATTCATCTGCCATGGTCAGTAGAAGGACTGGCTAAATTTAATCTCCCGAATTCAGCGACAGCTTTAGGTTTAATGGAGATGATATTCATTATTTTATTTGTTTTCCCAAAAACAATGCGTATTGGTTTTCTTCTAATCAGCTGTTATTTTGCAGGCGCAATGGCAACAGAGCTTTCCCATGACGGATCAATTCTCAATCCCTTAATTCCGCTTGTGCTTATTTGGATCACCGCTTTTTTACGTGATCGTTCTCTGTTTTCAGGTACAAAAATGATAACTGACTACTAATTGAAACTGAAAAATTAAATAATTAATTCAAACAATAGAAAAATGACATTAGAAATTTTAAAAACAAAAGAAGAGTTGAGAAAACTGATTGATGACTATGCTTACTTAGGTGACGAATGGAAAATCTCTGAAGTAATGAATTTATTTACTCCGGATTTGACCTATAAAGTATATATGGGTGGAAACTTAGTTGGCAATACCTCAGGAAGAGATACCATGGAAAAAGAGTTCAGTGGTCACGCGGCAAAGGTGAAAAAGTATTTTACACTAAACGGGCAGCACACAGTGAAAATTGATGGTGATAAGGCATCCGGTACATCTTACAGTCAGATAAAAATGATTAGAGAAGAGGAGGGAAGAGATGTTTTAACGGATTACAGTGTGAAATATGATGACCAGTATATTTTTCAAAACGGGAAGTGGTTTATTAAAGAACGTATAGCTTATTTCATTATTGTTGAATCAAGAGCGCTTTCTTAGTCATGAAAATAAAATATCCTAAAGCCTGACAACAGAATCCAGGAATAATTACAAGTAGTGAAATCCCATTCAACATTTTGTCGAATGGGATTTCACTACTTTATTTTAGGATGAATTAGATTCTAAACCCTCCGGAAACTTCTATTCTTTGTGCATTAATCCATTTGGATTCATCAGAACAAAGGAATGCAACGACATTTCCGATATCATCCGGAACACCAACTCTTCCGAGCGCTGTTTCAGAAGCCAGATGTTTATTCATGTCTGGCGTATCACGAACTACACCACCTCCAAAATCTGTTTCAATTGCACCGGGAGCAATAGAATTGACCCTGATTTTCCTGTTTCCCAATTCTAACGCCTGATATTTCGATAATGAATCAACAGCTGCCTTCATTGCCCCGTAAGCGGAATATCCTGGAAAAGAAAATCTTGCAAGACCGGAAGAGGTATTCACAATACTGCTTCCGTCTTTTAATAAAGGCAATAATTTTTGAGTCAAAAAGTAAGGTCCTTTGAAATGGATATTCGTCATTGCGTCCAGGATCTCTTCAGTTGTGGTTTCAAAGCTTTGATTGATACCGATTCCTGCATTATTAACCAATGCATCCAGTTTTGCAGAATCGAACTGAGTGTCCAGTATATTTTTTACATCATGTGCAAATTGGTCAAAACCTGCTGTCGTTGAAATATCTAGAGGCAGTGCGAAAGCTCTTTGCCCAATGCTTTCAATTTCTTTCACAACATCGTCTGCCGCTTCTTTTTTGGTTTGATAGGTAAGAATAATGTCAAATCCTTTTTTTGCCAGGGCTATAACTGAATCTTTTCCCAAGCCACGGCTTGCGCCGGTTACTAATCCTATTTTACTTGTCATTTTTTTACTGTTTTAATTAACAGTACAAAGTTGAAAAATCAGCGCATCAGTACATTTGCATAAATCAAATGAAAGTTTATAAAAATCAAACAATTAATAATTCTCTGAAATGCTGCGGAGACTGCCTGCTGTATTTTTTAAAGAAATTGGAAAAATGAGCGACTTCTTCAAAACCTAGTGTAAAAGCAATTTCTGAAATATTCCACTGCGTCTGGGTAAGCAGTATTTTAGATTCCTGAAAAATTCTGCTTCTGATGATTTCTCCCGTTGTTTTCCCTGTAGTTTCTTTTAAAACTCTGTTCAGATGATTTACATGAACGCCTAAAATCCCGGCAAAATCTGCTGGTGTTTTCAATTGCAGAAGCTGGCTGATATTTTCGATAGGAAACTGTCTCTCCAACAATTCAATGAACAGGGATGTGGTTCTTGATGCTGCAGTTTTGTTATTCTCAATAGGAAGAATAGGCGTTAATTTCTGACCAAAATGTATCAATTCCATTAAGTAATTACGCAATAAATCATATTTATAAACATACTCAGACTGTATTTCTTCATACATTTTAAGGAAAACTTCTTCAAATTTTTGAAACTGTTCTGTTGATATCTGATAAACAAAGTCGCTTTGTGGAGAGAAAACTCCAAGATTATCTAACTCAAATCCTGTTTTGGAAGCAGGTAAAAAATCTTTGGTAAATACACAGAAATGTCCCGACTGTTCTGTACACAGATGCGTGTAATTGTAAGGTATTTTTGGAGAGGCAAATAAAACTGCACAATCTTCAATATGTACGGTTTTGTCAGCATATTCCACCTTATTCTTGCCGTTAATAAGACTTATTTTGTAATAGGTTCTCCTGTTGTAAGGCATTCCTGTTTTTGCTGTGCAGTTTTTAGAGATTTCTGAAATGTCAAAAACATTGAAATGACCAACGTCCTTATGAATATTGTCATTCAGAAATTGACTGATATCAGGACAGCTTTCACCTAAAATATCCTGATAAAATTCTTTGATGGTGATAGAATTCATTCTGTTTGTAAAAATCAAATATAGTATTAAAAAATAATTTTATACAGACTTTTCCGTAGATATATTTTTTTAATTTTTTACCGATGTAGCAATCTTTATTCTGTATCCTGGAAATTTAATAAGTCATTGGTATACTTCAGGAATAGGAGAACATACTGAGTAATTTTTATTTGAATGTGCAAATTTTAGCGTATGTAACAGAAATTTCACCAAAAACCGATACCGCTTGCTACAAATGAAAATAAGAATTCCAGGTATTTTAGTCAATTTGTAATTCCGAATGCATTGAATGTAAATCTGTACAATTTCTAACGTAGATTTTGAAATGTCAGTAATCACCGGAATTAGATTTCAGCCGTTAAAAATAAAATATCAGATTGTGAGTAATTGTAATTACAAATTTTCACATTAGTTCGTACAGAAGATTTTACTGATGTCTTAGAATATTCAACTGTCAAAATTATATAAAACAGTACAATGAGATTTGGAATCTATACTGATAAGCTGTAGAAGGCTACAATTCAGTTTTTCAGAATATGTATTTTTATGCTGCATTTCAATCAGATACAATTCCTGAAAAATTTATAAGTTAACATAATATAAATTATAAGACTTTTTAAAATATAGAATTATTTAACAATCTACTTACTGAATTTAAAGCAGTAAAATATATAATTATTATTAAGCACGAGCTGGAAGCTCGCGCTAACATGATGTATTAAAAAAGACTTATACTATAAATAAATGCTGGCGCGAGCTTCCAGCTCGTGCCAGCATTTATTTATTTAATTATCTATTAATATCAATCTGCAAAACTCCATCAAAATCTGTATAATAGTTTTTTGCACTGCTGTATTTCCAGTCCCAAGGTTCTGTTACAAAACCACCTTTAACAGGGTTTTGATGAACGTAATTGAGCTTTTGCTCAAATACTTTTAGCGACCATAATTCTATAGGATGATTGTTTTGCTGCCAGAATTGATATTCAGTAACATTCGAATTTTTGCTGCCTGCTTTTTTAAACATATAAAGCATCCATTCTCTTCTGCTTTCCCGATAATTTTCCTTAATTGTTTTAAGTAATTTTCTTGAAGTGAATCCTTTAAAATCTCTGATAAGTTCTGAAGGCTGTCCTGTACCAGAACGGAATATTAGATGGATGTGATTAGGCATAATGCAGTAACCAAAAATGATCATTCCTTTATTTTTTCTGCAGTAATCCAGAGAATCTATGATAATGTCAAAATAAACTTTTCTTGTAAAGACATCGATCCAGAAAACAGTTGCAAAGCTGATAAAATAGGCACCATCCTTTTCATGGAATTTATATTTTCTGCTCATTGTGTTTTGTTTAAAATAAAAATACAAATTCTAATTTAAAAACCAAAATACCGGCGCAGACAACCTGCTCATCATTACTGCATCTGCTTGTGCTAATAA